>JALGTR010000041.1 GCA_029821265.1 Candidatus Zipacnadia bacterium | reverse complement strand
GCGTTATCCTCCACGAAGAGCAACGTCGGCCCTCGCACGGCTGCGTCGGCTGCCATCACTGGGCCCTCCTGTCCCCCTGTCGGGGCGGCTGCGATGTCCCTTTGGCTGCAGCTTATACCACATGTGGTCAAAGAATGCAAAGCTTGCGGCAAATATGTTACCGCCGTGGCGCGTCCGGTTGCTCTCCACACCGGGCGGTCCCGCCCCGGAAATGTCGCCCACGCAGGATAACCCACGCCGCATCGGGAACAATGGCGACACGACGACCCGGCCGGCGCCAGCCTCCGGCCACACCGGGAGGGACCACCATGCCACAGACGCAATGGAGCGACGGAACGCCCGAGGCGCGTGCGGTGACGAAAGGTCCGAGCTATCACTGGTTCGGCTACTACGACAAGTGTCCGTGGAGCGCGGATGGCACGAAGATGCTGGCGATGGAGGTCGATTTCATGGATCGGCCGCCCACCGGCGAGGACGCCATCCGAGTCGGCCTCGTCGATCTCGAGGCCGGAGACCGCGAGTTTCACGCCTTCGACGAGACCCGAGCGTGGTGCTGGCAGCAGGGCACGATGCTGCAGTGGCTCGGCAGCGATCCGGATCGGCTGGTCATCTACAATTCCATCGAGGACGACCGCTACGTCTCCATCATCCGCGATATCCACTCCGGGGAGACACGGACGCTTCCGCGTCCGATATACGCGGTAAGCCCGGACGGAACGCAGGCGGTCAGCATCAACTTCTCGCGCGTTGGACGCACCAGGCCCGGCTACGGCTACTACGCGCTCCCCGACCCGACCGAAGGGCAGATGCACCCCCCGGACGACGGCATCTGGTGGATGGACCTCGAGACCGGCGAGACGGAGCTGATCGTGACGCTCGACCAGATCACGACGATCGCCTATCGGACGTCGATGGAGAACGAGAACTGGTTCAACCATATGCAGTTCTGCCCCGACGGCAGCCGCTTTCTGTGGCTGCATCGATGGTACAGGCCGGGCTCGCCGCGCTGGTTCACCCGCATGTTCACCGCCGATCCCCATGGCAATGACATCTTCCTCGTCGCCGACGACGACATGGTCTCGCACTTCGACTGGCTCGACGAGCGGCACATCATCGCATGGGCGACGCATCGGCAGATCGGAGATCGGTACTACCTCTACCGGGACCAGAGCCCATGGTTCGAGGTCATCGGCGATGACGTCTTCACCACCGACGGGCATATGTCATACTCTCCCGGCGACCGCCGCTACCTGCTCACCGACACCTACCCCGACGCCGAGCACAAGCGCACGCTGCTGATCTACGACACGCAGACGGGTCGCCGGGCGGACATTGGCCGCTTCCTCTCGCCAGGGCGCTACTCCGGTGAGATTCGCTGCGACCTGCACCCGCGCTGGAACCGTGACGGGACGCAGGTCTGCTTCGACTCGATCCACGAGGGCGAGCGGCAGATGTACGTGATCGACCTGACCGGGTGTGTGGAGGGCTGAGCGATGATCTGCTACGTCGTAACCGAGACACGCGAGAAGTACGACGAGATGGACTGCCACGCGATCAAGCATGACCTGGAGAAGCTGTCAGACGATCTCTGCCTCGTGGTGCACTACTCGCAAATCACGCGGGAGCGCATCGAGCAGATCCGCCCGTGGGCGATCTGTCACTCCGGCGGAGGCACGCCGCACAGCGACTATGACATCCTCGACCACGAAGACTACCGGTGGCTGATCACGCGGTCAGGTATCCCGCAGATCGGGTTCTGCGGTGGCCATCAGCTCATCGCGGAGATGTTCGGATCAGAGGTCGGGACGATGCGCGAGCTGGGCGATGATGAGGCGGACCTTCACCCCGAGTACTACCCCGGCCTGTTCAAGGAGTGGGGCGTCTGGCCGGTGCATATCGTCGCTGAGGATCCGCTCTTCGAGGGGCTGCCCAACCCGATTCGCGTCCGCGAGGCACACCGCAGCGAGATCAAGCAGCTGCCCGACGGCTTCCGACTGCTTGCCTCGTCGGATGACTGTGAGATTCAGGCGATGGTGCACGAGCAGCTGCCACTGTATGGCACGCAGTTCCATCCTGAGAGCCGCCTCGAGCAGTACCCTGATGGTCATGCGATCGTCGCCAACTTCTTTGGCATCGCCCGCGAGCGTGGCGCCTGACGAGCGCCGCCGCGGGAAAATGCCTCGTCTGCACGGAAGGGGATCGCCCGTGCGTTTCATGGAGATCGATCAGCTCCAGCGAATCAACGTCCGCAGCCTCGATCTGCTCGAACAGGTCGGGGTCCGTATCGATCACCCTCAGGTCGCGGATATGCTCCTCGAGGCAGGCTGTCGTGAGCTTGCGTCTGGGATGATCGCGCTGCCCCGCAAGCTGGTGGCCGAGTGCGTTGAGCAGGCGCCCTCGGTTGTGCGGCTGGCCGGCGTCGGTGGTGATGTCGTGGAGATCGCGGCGGGCGGCCCCACCGTGTTCTGGACAGGCAACGCCCTTTACCACGCTGAAGGCCACGAGGTGCGGCCGATAGCCGAGCCGGAGTTCGTCACCCTCACACGCGTCGCCGACGCGCTGGAGCACGTCCACGGCGTGGTCGGGCCCACGCTGAGCGATCTGCCGCCGCAGTATCGCGATTTCGTCGGCTGTCGGCTGATGGCGCAACACACGCGCAAGCATCTGCGCCCGTGCATCTACACGCCCCCTGGGGGTGCCGCGATCGTCGAGATGGGGCAGACACTGGCCTCACCGGAGAGCCTGCGCGACAGGCCCATCGTGAGCTTCGGCTACACCGTTGTCAGCCCGCTTCACTGGACAGAGCCGGGGCTCGAGATGTTCGTGCAGACCTCTGGCCACGGGGTGCCGATGATGATCAACTCCGAGCCGACGGCCGGCGCGACCTCTCCCGTGACGCTTGCCGGGACGCTGATGCTCGCGAACGCAGAGGCGCTCTCCGGCGTGGTCATCATCCAGACGCTTGAGCCGGGCCGGCCATGCATCTTTAACCTCGGTTTCGCGCACACGATGGATATGCGCCAGGCGATCACTCGGACCGGTGGGCCTGAGAACGGTCTGCTTGGCGCCATCGGCGCCGAGCTCGCGGCCCTTCACGGCCTCCCCAGCGCGTCGTGGATGAGCACGGAGTCGATGATCGCCGACGAGCAGGCGGCGTGGGAGAAAATGAACGTGGGGCTGATGCACGCGATGGCGGGTGTCAACGTAATCTGGGGCGTCGGGCAGCTTGAGTCTCAGCGCACGCTCTCGCCCGAGATGATGGTCATCGACGACGAGATCGCCGGAGCTGTCCTGCGCGCCGCCCGAGGCGTGGAGGTTGACGACGAGTCGCTTGCCTACGAGCTTGTCGCGGAGCTGGGATCGCGGCCTGAGTATCTGGGGCATCCACACACGCTGCGGCATTTTCGCGAGGAGCTGTTCGAGGCCGACCTCGGCTACGTCGGCCGGCGGGAGGGCTGGGACCAGATGGGCTCGCCAACCGCCGCTGAGCGCGCTCGCGACCGCATCGCGGCGATCCTCGACGGCCCGCCGCAATCGCTGCTGTCGGAGGACGTGGAGCGCGAACTGCTCGCGATCGAGCGGCACTGGAGGGACGAACTGGCGTGACCGAGAGCTACCTGCACCGTGAGCAGCAATCCGTCGGCTGGTGGGCTCACCTGCTGATGGCGATCATCGCAGCAACTGCGCTGGCGACCGCGATGGGCCTGATCCCGTCTGGGCAGGGGGAGGTCCCCGCGGTCGCCATTCCGCTGGCCATCGTTGCATTCGTCTACCTGGTCTTCACGCCCATGACCGTGGAGATCGACCGCGACGAGCTGCGCGTCACCTTCGGCCGCCTTGGAAGGCCGCGCTGGAGCTTCGAACTCGAGGAGATCGAGGACCCTCGGGTGGTGCAGTTCTCACCACTGTGGGACTACGGTGGGTGGGGAATCCGCGTTCGCGGGCACTCAACGTGCCTCAACGAACGCGGCAACTGCGGCGTGCGCTTCACGTACCATGGCCGCGACTACGTCATCGGCAGCGATGATCCCGAGCGCCTGACGGCGGCTCTTCGCGCAGTCCGTGGCAGCCGGGCTTAGCGCCCGTCGCGTCACCCGATTCGGTCATCGCCGCACGTATTGGAGCGGCGCGTACAGCGAAGCGGGCGGCCCGGAAGGGGCCGCCCGTGGGCTCCGTCGGTCAGAGGAGCGGCTTACATCATGCCACCCATGTCGCCGCCCGGAGGCATTGCCGGCTCGGGCTCGGGGATCTCGGCCACGAGCGCCTCGGTCGTGAGCAGCAGCGAGCCGATCGATGCGGCGTTCTCGATCGTGGAGCGCACGACCTTCGCCGGATCGATGACGCCGAACTCGATCATGTCGCCGTACTCCTCGGTCAGCGCATTGAAGCCGTAATTGGGGTTGTCCTCGGTGAGCACCTTGTCGAGGACAACGCTACCCTCATAGCCGGCGTTGGCCGCGATCTGTCGCAGCGGCTCGGTGAGCGCGCGCTTGACGATCTCCACGCCAACCTTCGCATCGCCGCGGACGCGGTCGCGCGCGCGGTCGAGGTTCTGGCTCACCCGTGCGAGCATCACGCCGCCGCCGGGAACCACGCCCTCCTCGATCGCCGAGCGCGCCGACGAGAGAGCGTCCTCGAAGCGATGCTGCAGCTCCTTCAGCTCCGTCTCGGTGGCCGCGCCGACCTTGATGACCGCCACGCCGCCGGCGAGCTTCGCGAGCCGCTCCTCGAGCTTCTCGCGATCGTAGTCGGAGTCGGTCTCCTCGATCTCGCGCCGGATCTGGGCCACGCGAGCATCGATCTCCTCCTGTGTGCCAGCGCCGTTGATGATCGTCGTATCGTCCTTTGTGACGACGACGCGTTCGGCCCGCCCAAGGTCCTCAAGCTGTACGCTGTCGAGCTTGATACCGAGGTCCTCGCTGATGAACCGGCCGCCGGTCAGGATGGCCAGGTCCTCGAGGTTCCTCTTGCGCCGATCGCCGAAGCCGGGAGCCTTGACCGCGCAGCACTTGACCGTTCCGCGCATGTTGTTGACGACCAGTGTCGCCAGGGCCTCGGCCTCCACGTTCTCGGCGATAACCAGCAACGGCTTGTTCGCCGACGCGACCTTCTCCATAACCGGAACGATGTCGGTGGCGGCTGAGATCTTCTCCTCGTACAGGAGGATATACGCGTCCTCGAGGACGGCCTCGTTGTCCTCGCCGGCGAAGTACGGCGAGATGTAACCCTTATCGAACTGCATGCCCTCGACGACCTCGACCTCGGTCGTGCCGACCTTCGACTCCTCAACCGTGATGACGCCGTCCTTGCCGACCTTGTCCATTGCGTCGGCGATGATCTCGCCGATCTCCGGATCGTTGCCGGCGATGCCCGCCACGTGGGCGATCTCGTCACGGCCCTCGATCGGGATCGCAAGCTCGCGGATTGACTTCACGACATCGTGCACAGCCTCATCGATGCCCTTCTTGATGAGCATCGGGTTCGCGCCGGCCGCAACGTTCCTGAGACCGGCCTTCACGATCGCCTGCGCGAGAACCGTCGCGGTCGTGGTCCCGTCGCCTGTGTCGTCATTGGTCTTGGACGCGACCTCTTTGCACAGCTGCGCGCCCATGTTCTCGTATTCGTCCTCGAGCTCGACCTCCTTGGTCACCGTCACTCCGTCCTTGGTGATCGTCGGCGAGCCCCACTTCTTCTCGATGACCACGTTGCGGCCCTTCGGGCCCAGCGTGACCTTGACTGCATCGGCCACCTTATTGACGCCGCGCTCCAGCGCGCGTCGCGCCTCCTCGTTGAAGGCAAGCTTCTTCGCCACTGACAATCCCTCCTCAGGGTAGTATTCCTTGGAAGAGCCCGCTCACTCACGCACCGCGAGAATATCGTCCTCGTTGATGATGAGATACTCCTCACCGTCGATCTTCACTTCAGTGCCACCATAGGAGGCGTAGATCACAATGTCGCCCTTCTTGACACTGACGCCCATCGGCTTACCGTTCTCGTCAAGCTCCCCGGGGCCGACAGCGACAACTTTGCCCTCGCGGGGCGCTTCCTGCGCGGCCTCCGGCAGGATGATACCGCCCGCGCTCTTCTCCTCAGCCTCGAGACGCTGAACAAGCACCCGGGCACCAAGCGGCTTCAGCATTCGACAGACACCACCTTGCTCGTAAGTCGGTACGTGTGCGACCATGGAAATCGCTCGTAAGCGCGCGTTTCAGGGTCTTTACGCCCCGCTGGCGCACTGTTAGCACTCTCGCCCTGAGAGTGCTAACGGTGCGAATTATACATCACTGGGAGCATCTGTCAAGTTAATAATGACCCACGGTGTCTTCACATCTCAAACTTGCCAGTCGGGCGCCGGAGACCTATAATCGCAGTGTTCGGCGGCGCTCGGGAACTTATTCGACCCGCCACCGTCTAACCAGTGCATTCAATCCCGGACCTTAGGGGTGCAGAGATGTCTGCCCGGAAATGGACGACATTCGGAGTCTTCGCCACAGCACTCGCGATCGGCGCGCTGCTTCTCGCTGGATGCGGCGGCGGCGGATCGACCGGCGGAGGTGGCGGCAACGCCGCCCCGGTCATCAACTCGTTGTCCGCCGACTCGCAGCAGATATGGCCAAACGCCACGGCGGACCTTACCGCCAGCGCCACGGACGCTGATGGCGACACCCTCACATATCAGTGGAACGCCAGCGGCGGCATCGTCACCGGCAGCGGCGCCAGCGCGACCTTCACCGCACCGGCCACTGGCGGGCAGTTCACCGTCACGGTCACCGTCATCGACGGTAACGGCGGCCAGGATAGTGAGCAGATCACGATTACGGTCGGCGCTTCCGTGGAAGGTCGCGTCGTGGATGTGCAGGCCTCGAACGCCCCGGCCCAGAACGTGACCGTCAACATCGGGGGACTGACAGACGTGACCGACGCTTCGGGCGAGTTCCGCGTGACGGGGCTCGACCAGGGCACCTACGATCTGCTGCTCTCGGGTACCTGGGCCGTCGCGGGGCAGGGCGTGCAGGTCACACTCACGACCCCCGGCCAGACTGTGGACGTCGGCGACGTGCCCGCATTTGACGTCGGCTCCGGTCCACCGCCCCCGCCCTTCTGAGGAGCCGGGGCACAGGAGCCGCCAATGAGCCCGGACAGATCGCCCGGGCTTATGACGGTGTACGCTCCTTCAAGGCTTACTGCTCAAAGCGGTCGTCGGCATGCGTGCGGTCGTGGCTGTCCTCAAGCCAGCCGGCCCGGACGTCGACGCGATGGTCGAATGCCGGCACGTACGGCTTGATATCCAGCAGGGGCGACCCGTCGAGGAAGTCAACCTCAGTCAGGTGCAGCACGTTCCCCTCGCGTCGCAGCAGCCGAACCACGCTCAGTCCGATCTGGTTCGGCCGTCGCGGCGCCCGGGTTGAGAACACTCCGCGCTCTCTGTCGTCGCGGAAGGGCTTGACGAGCGGCGACCAGCCCTCGCTGCGGTCAAACGCATAGATCAGGTAGAGGTGGCTGAAGCCCTCGATATCCTTCAGGCCCTCCGCGAACTCCTGATACACGATCGCTCGCCCGGCAGCCTCCGGCGCGAAGGCTCCCTGAATCGGCGTGCCACGCGCCTCGGTAAACGGGCTGTGCAGCACGCCAATCGGCCGGAAGCGGTACTCAGTCATCGCCCTGCTCGCTCTCCTCTGTCTCGGCCTCAACCTGGTCGCTCAGCGAGCAGGACGTCCTGCCCTCGAACGGACAGCTCCCGGCGCTCGCGCAGGAACTGCATCCACCACTCCTCGCGCGCGTCACGAAGTGCCACACGAGCCACCCGGCCGCCCCGAGCACGATCAGCCCGACGACCATCTCCTGTCCCATCTGCGCCACCTCCTCAGCCCAAGCCCAGAGCACGCCCGCCCTGGTACACCAGGAAGCTCATCAACCAGGCCAGAGCCGTGGTGTAGAAGACGGTGAATGCCACCCATTTCCACGATCCCGACTCTCGCCACAACACCGCCATCGATGCCACGCATGGAATGTAGAGGAGCACGAAGACCATCAGTGCCACGGCGACCAGCGGCGTGAAGACCGGATCCCTCTGCAGCGCCTCCTTGAGGGCCGCCGAGCCTCCGGCCCCATCCTCCATCGAGTAGGTGGTCGCGAGGGTGGCCACGACAACCTCCTTGGCCGCCAGGCCCGCCGAGAGGCTGATTCCGATCTTCCAGTCGAAGCCAAGCGGCGCGAGCGCCGGCTCGATCGCCTTCCCTATCCGTCCGGCGACCGTGTAGGCAACCGGCGGTACGGATGGATCTGCGTCCGCCGGCGGCTTCGGGTACGTCAGCAGCGCCCAGATAATCACCGATGCAGCGAGGATGACCGTCCCCGCCTTGCGGATGTAGCACCAGGCGCGCTCCCACATGTGCAGCAGCGTGCCCTTGAGCGTGGGCATTCGGTAGGGCGGCAGCTCCATCACGAATGGTGTCATCGGGCCCCTGAGGATCGTCGAGCGGAAGAGCTTCGCCATGAGCACCGCCAGGATCACGCCCAGCAGATAGATGGCGAAGATCACCTTGCCCGCCACCTGGGGCGCGAAGAACGCTCCCGCCAGCAGCACATACACGGGCAGTCGCGCCCCGCAGCTCATCAGCGGGGTGACAAGCATCGTCGTCAGCCGATCGCGCCGGCTCTCGAGCGTACGTGTCGCCATGATCGCCGGGACCGTGCAACCGAAGCCGATCAGCATCGGGATGAAGCTCTTGCCGTGCAGCCCGATGTGATGCATCAGTTTGTCGACCACGAACGCGGCCCGCGACATGTAACCGCTGTCCTCGAGAAGCGAGATCGCGAGGAAAAGCAGCAGGATCTGCGGCACGAAGACCAGCACGCCGCCGACGCCGCCGATGATCCCGTCCACGATCAGCGATTCAAGCGGCCCGTCGGGCATGACCGCGGCCACCTGGGCCCCGAGCCACCCGAAGCCGCTCTGAAGCCACTCCATCGGCGGCGCGCCGAGGCGGAAGACCAGCTCGAAGAGCGCCCACATGAGCAGCAGGAACATCGGTATGCCCAGGACCCGGTTCGTGACAACGCTGTCGATCATCTCCGACCAGTCGATCGCCTCGCGCGCGGTGCTCTTGACCGCCTCGGCGCAGGCGCCGTTGATGAACCCGTAGCGGCGGTCCGCCAGCGCCAGTTCGGCGTCGTCGCCGACCACCTGCTCGAGGTGCGCCCGAACGCGCTCGGTCAGATCGAGCAGCTCATCGCTGTCATCGAACCTGGCCTCGACAACCTCGCGCACCTCGTCATCGTCCTCGAGGAGCTTGATCGCCACCCAACGCGAGGGAAGCGGCGCAATGCCGCCCGCGCCATCGATCAGCTCCGCGATCTGTGTAATGTGCTCTTCAAGCTCGCGGCCGTAGCGCACCTCTCTGGTCGGCCGCCGACCCTCGCGCGCCACCTCGATCGCGGTATTCAGCAGCTCCTCGACGCCCTCGGACTTGCTCGCGACGGTGGGGACCACCGGCACGCCGAGCAGCGCGCTGAGCAGCTCGACATCGATCTCCCTGCCGCGCGCTTCGGCGACGTCCACCATGTTGAGGGCCACCACAACCGGGACGCCGAGCTCGATGAACTGCGTGGTGAGGTAGAGATTGCGCTCGAGGTTCGAGGCGTCCACGACATCCACGACCACGTCGGGCTGCTCCTGAATCACAAAGTTGCGCGCAACAACTTCCTCCAGCGAGTAGGCGGTGAGCGAGTAGGTGCCCGGCAGGTCCACGACATGAACCAGTACCTCTCCGATCTGCCGGAGGCCCTCCTTCTTCTCAACCGTCACGCCCGGATAGTTGCCGACATGCTGTCGCGCCCCCGTGATGGCGTTGAACACCGTGGTCTTGCCGGAGTTGGGATTGCCTGCCAGGGCGATGGTCATGTCGGCCTGGCCGATTCTGGACCGTTCAGTAACCGTCACGCGAACTCATTCCCGTTTCATTACGCCTTCGCAGATCCCGTCGGCCCGGCGCCTCTGAGGCTACGGACGCACCATCACGCGTCTCGCCATGCCACGTCCCAGGCCGATCTTCGTCCCACCCACGCGCACGATCATCGCTCCCGGACCACCCGCGCCACTGACCACCTCGACGCGTGTGCCCGGCGCCAGGCCCATGTCTATCAGCCGCCGCACGATACCGCGTCCGCCGCGAACGTCTACGATCTCGCCGGATTCGCCCTCAGCCATCATCGCCAGGGGCAGGAGCGGGCCTCGTGGCAGATCAGAGCGGTTCGACAGCAATGTTCGCCGCCTCCCGCTTCCGCAGGGACAGGTGATAGCCGCGTACTTCGACCTCGATGGGATCGCCCAGTGGAGCGAGGCGCTCAACCTCGATCTCGGCGCCAGGCGTCACACCCATGTCCATGATCCGCCGCCGGATCGCCGACTCGCCGGACAGCCGCAACACGCGCACTTTCGAGCCCGGGGGAACCCTGTCGAGCGTCGTCTCCGCCTCGCTGCTGCGCCGGGCGAACGGATGGATCTCGGGCGGCTCGATCTCGGCGATGCAGGTTGTGCAATCATGGTCACAGGGGACGTCCTCCCAGCGGCCCGAAAGGTGGTGCAGCCATTCCTCGCCGCCGCGCGGGCATCGCTCGATGAAGTCGATCAGCGCCAGCAGTCGCCGGAGGGTCTCGCGACTGAGTGCGTGCTCGAGCCCGCAGGCCTCCCGTTCGGCCTCGTCGGGATCGAGGCCCAGGATATCGCGCAGAAGCGCCGTGAGGGTATAGTGACGCCTACAGAGGAATTCGGCCGTAGTGCGCCCCTCCTCGGTCAATGTGACCGCGCCGTAGCGCTCGTGTGTGACCAGACCGCGCTCCTTGAGCGTCTGCAGTGCGCCGCTGACCGAAGGCATCTTGACCCCGACGAACTCGGCGATATCCTTGACCCGGACATCCTCCTGCTCGCGGTGAAGCTGGTAGATGGCCTCCAGGTAGTCCTCGAGCGATTCTGTAAGCTCCTGCGTCTGCTCCATAGGTCGTCCTCCGTCAGCCCCAGCGACACGTGGTGGATAAAAGTTAGCATAGACTAACTCTGTTGTCAAGTCCGTCTCGGAGCTGTGGTGTCCAACCTGGCCTCGTGTGTCGCAATGCTCGGGGGGAGCAGGCCGCATCGACAGTCCCACAATCGACGCGTCGGCGCGAGGATCCTGGGCGTAAATCCAGCGGTTGCCGAAACCGTTCGCTATGATGACCGAACTGCACCAGCAGATCGGCAGAAAAAACGTCCGGGCTGTGATGAAGGACAGTGACAGAACTATCGAGAAGTAGCCAATATAAGGTCGTCGCGTGTCTTAAGAGAGTCGACATGTGCGGAGAGGTGAGAAGGATGCGGCGAGGCTTCACCCTAATTGAGCTGCTGGTCGTCATCGCGATCATCGCGATCCTGGCAGCTATCCTGTTCCCCGTTTTCGCCCGGGCCAGGGAGAAGGCGAGGCAGACAAGCTGCAACTCCAACCTCAAGCAGATCGGCACGGCGGTCCTCATGTACGCCCAAGACTACGATGAGAGGCTACCGGATCACTGTGGTCAGAGGACGGCGGCCTGCTGGGCGGTCTCCATCTACCCGTACGTGGCCAACGCTCAGATCTTTGCCTGCCCAAGCAGCGACGCCCACGGCGACGAGTTCGGAATCTGGCGGGACGCGCCAAATGGGACCCAGCACGAGTTCCAGCCGCGCCTGCCACGCTCGTATGGTTGGAATCTCCAGGTGGACTGTGACAAACTCGCGGACATCAAGGAGCCGGCCGCCGTGATTTTTGTTGCCGACAGCCAGGGCGGCTCAGGTTGGATCGCCCCGATGCACAGCTGCATCGGCTTCACAGACCTCGGCGCCACGGCGGCCTGTGCGAGTAAGTACGCCCGGATGTGGCCCAATCACAACGAGGGCATCAACATGGCCTTCGGGGACGGCCACGCAAAGTGGATGAAGGGCGAGGCGGTCATCGCCGAGTTCGCCGAGGGACGACTGAAGCCTCAGTAGACGCCATCGGAGCTGCGGCGAGAGTCGGACTGTGGCGCGCGCAGTCCATGCTCGACGGCTCCAGCACACGGGGGGCGGATCGGCGCCGGCCGGTCCGCCCGCCTGAGACCTCGGGTTCTACGCGCCCCGCTGCGCCTCCTGCATCGCCACGGTCGCCCACTCATCGAAGCGTTCCGGCTGCTCGTTGCAGGTATGTGTGTCCTTGAGGATGATCTCCAGAACACATCCGTGTTCGGCTGCGATCCGCACCGTCTCCCGTATGTCCTCCCGCACGGCCTCCGCGTCGAACGTAATCGCTGCCAGCGGCGCCGGATTCGGCTTCCAGGAGAAGATGACGTCCCCTCCGAGCGTCTCCGCGCTGCGCCTTTTGTCCGCCCACGGGCTGATCGAGACACGTCGCAACCGCGGCACCTGTGCGAGCAGCATCTCAAGCTTACGGTCCAGCGGCTCACAGCAGCCGTAGCAGTTGAGCCCGAAACGTTCGAGTATTGGAAGCTGATAGCGCAGGACAAACTCCTCGTGCATCTCCGGCGAGACCTCCGACATGGTCTGGGCCTCACAGAAGCCCCACATGTCCCGCAGCCTGACATGACCGTCGAAGTCCTCCGCCGGGAGTTCATCGGTGAAGCCGAAGCCGCCACAGCCGCCGTAGTCGTTGCCGTTGTTGAGTGACAGCACGCCGAGAGCCTCAAGCTGCTCGAGCCAGGCCAGCTTACCCTCCATGAGCCGCCGCAGACCGGCGCGGACGATCTCCGCCCCCTCGGCCATGTCGATGAATGTCTGGGTGATGCCGCGCAGCCTCGTCCACTCGTCGATCAGCCCGAGCGCCCACCACCAACGGCCCTGGAGCCGAACGTCGAGGATGTCGCCGAAAAGCTCCCGGTGCCAGTCGAGGCGCCGCTGGCTCTCCTCGGGATCGTGCGATGCGGTCGGGGTCTGGATGCGCTCAACGTCGGCCAGCGTCCGGATCGGCGCATCCCAGACATATGCGCCCCGCTCCGCCTCCGGCCGCCGGATCCTCTCGGCGACACCCCAACCGGTGTTCGTGACAGCATAGGAGACGCCCCAGAGGTCATCGCATACCTGATCGTCCCGGAAGTGCTCCTGCGCGTATATGCGCCGCCGCAGGCTCATCTCGATGCCTCGGGCGTGACCGGTCTCGCACTGGAGCGATTCCTCGGGCACGAGCTCGACCCATGAGCCCTCCGGCGAGACGAAGACGAGCGGCCTGACGGGATCGAGCGCGTTCTGGCGCAGCCACAGCTCGCGGCGCTCGTCCTGAACGGGATCGCCGGCAATCTCGGCGACGCGTTTCGCGAGATCACGGACGATCCTCCGGTCATTGTCGGTGATCTGCCACGGCATTGGTCGTCCCCTCCGGCGGCTACAGCTCGATCTGCTTCCACCGTCCACGGCGGAAGATCCAGGCGACCATTAGCGACTGCAGGAGCGTCCCCACGGCCAGTCCAATCCAGGCCCCGATCGGCCCGGCGTCCATGACGACGGTGATCAGGTAGGCCAGACCGGGCCCCACGCAGGTAGTGAAGATAAGCGTTGCATAAAGCGGCGAGAGCGTATCGCCTGCGCCGCGCAGTGATCCCGCGCAGCCCATGGACAGACCAGTGAATGGGAGCGAGAGGGAGAGAACGATCAGCGAGATCACGCCCCAGTGGATGGTCTCGGGGTTCCCGGTAAAGAATGAGATCAGGGGCTTGGCGAGGAGTATTGACCCGAGTGCCAGCAATCCCATCGTGGCGGCGGAGATCCGGGTGATCGTCCAGCCGCTCTTTTCGGCGCGGACCGAGTCCCGCGCACCCATGTTCTGGCTGACGGCCGTCATGGCCGCACTCATCAGAGCGAGGCCGAACATCACGCCGAACATCCGTATCTGCACGGAGATCGTGTAGCCTGCGACGGCCATCCGGCCGGCCTCCGTCTGGTTGAGGATCCAGAACAGGGCGAGGAATCCCATGTTGCGCGCGAAGCCCTCAATGGACGATGGCACGCCGATATAGAACATCTTCCCCCAGAGCGAAAGGTCAACTCGCCACCGGTCGAAGAGCGGGACGTGCAGCGCGAAACGCCCGCTCGTGACGACCCAGAGCAGACCGACCCCGGCGGCGCTTCTGGCGATGACCGTGCCCCAGGCGGCGCCGACGACACCGAGGGCCGGGAACGGCCCGATGCCGAAGATGAGCATCCAGTTGAGAAGGATGTTTGCGGCGACGATCCCGACGAGTACGTAGAGCGGGGTCAGCGTGTCACCGGCGCCCTGCAGCGACGAGGTGAGCATGAAGCCCACCAGCAGCGGGATGGTGCCGAGGAAGAAGACTTGCATGTACCGCGTGCCCTCAGCGAGGGTCTCGCCCTTTGCTCCGAGCGCCGCCAGGAGATTGTCGGCGAGCAGGTAGCCGGCGGGCGCGAGGACGACACCGAAAATGAGCGCGAGGATGATGGCCTGCCGGCAGACATCCGCGGCCCTGCGAGGGTTGTGCTCACCCATGTAGCGCGCGGTCATCACCTGCGCGCCGGTGGCCACCGCAAAGACCAGTGTGAGGAACGTAAAGATGGCCTCGCGCGAGGTGCCGACGGCAGCGATGGCCGCCGGACCGAGCGTGCCCACCATCTTGATATCGACCACACCCATCGCCCATTGCAAAAACGAGGCGGTTACGATCGGCCATGAGAGAAGCGCGATCTGCCTCAGGAGATGGCCCTGCGTGAGGTCAACGCGTCGCGTGATCGCCGGGGCGGGTTCGGGCTCGCCCTCGGCGGGGATCACCAGCGGCTCCTCGGCCTGCCGGCCGGTATCTTTCTCTTCAGGTTCCATCAGCGTCTCCGATCATCGGCCGCCTGCGGCGGCACGTTGTGTGCACTACAAAGTGATCTGCTTCCATCTGCCGCGCTTGAAGATCCACCCAACCATCAGCGCCTGCAGCGCCGACGCGACGGCCAGTCCGATCCAGGCTCCCAGCGGTCCGAGGTCGAGTGTAACCGTCAGCAGGTACGCCAGCGCGGGGCCGACCCCGGAGACGAAGATCAAACTGGCGTAGAGCGGCGAGAGCGTGTCGCCGGCACCGCGCAGCGCCCCGGAAAAGCCCATCGATGCACCGGTGAACGGCAGCGCCGAAGCGAGCGTAACAAGTGCGATCGTGCCCCACTTGATCGTCTCGGGATCGTCGGTGAAAAAGCCGATCAGGTAGCGCGCGAGGGAGATGAACATCAAGGCCATGAACGTGGTCGCTCCGACCGAGATCCAGGTGACCGTCCAGCCGGATCGCTCGGCGCGCTCGGGGTCCGCGGCGCCCATGTTCTGGCTGACAGCGGTCATTGCGGCACTCATCAGCGCCAGTCCGAACATCACACCGAACATGCGAAGCTGCACCGAGACCGTGTAGCCGGCCACAGCCATGCGACCGGCCTCGGTCTGGTTGAGGATCCAGAACAGGGCGAGGAAGGCGAGGTTGCGCGTGAATCCCTGTATCGAGGATGGCACGCCGATGTAGAACATCTTTCCCCACAGCCCGAGGTCCACGCGCCAGCGCGCGAGGAGGGGCATGATGATGGCGAAGCGGCCGCTGGAGACGATCCACAGCAGGATCAGCGCGCCGATCGTGCGGGATGCGACCACGGCCCACGCCGCCCCCTCGACACCCAGCTCGGGGAAGGGCCCGATCCCGAAGATCAGGAGCCAGTCGAAAAGGATATTGCCCGAGTTGATGCCGAGCAGCACCCACAGCGGGGTCAGGGTGTCGCCAGCGCCTCGAAGGGCCGAGATCACGAAGAAGTTGATCATCAGAGAGATCGCGCCGAAGAAGTACACGCGCATGTAGCCGGTCGCCGCAGCGTGGACTTCGCCTCTCGCGCCCATCATCTCGAGCAGCGACGGCGAGAAGTAGTAGCCGAGCGGAACGATCAGAACGCCGAATATGACCGAGAGGATGATCGCCTGACGCGTGACCTCGGCCGCTCGCTCGGGAGTGCGCTCGCCCATGTAGCGGGCTGAGAGCACCTGGGTTCCTGTGGCCACCGCGAAGATCACGGTCATGAACGTGAAGACCGCCTGTCGGGACTGCCCGACGGCCGCGATCGCCTCCGGTCCGAGCTGGCCGACCATCTTGATGTCGGCCACGCCCATAACCCACTGCAGGAATGATGCCGCCACAATCGGCCACGCGAGCAGAACGATGCGTCGCAGCAGGTGGCCCTCCGTGAGGTCGACCCGGCGCCGGGTGGCCGGAGGAACCGGCGCGGTCTGCTGGTCGCATAGTTCGGCGCATTCCTCGAGGCTCGCCTGTCTCTCGGATCCGTCTGCGGGCATACGCCTCTCCTGTCTTCAGGTGCTGCGAAGTAAGCATCGGTGTTCCGGCGGGGCGGGCCATACAGAAAGCCCGGCCCCGTGGCCGGGTGGCTCCAGGCGCGCCCGCGCTGGCTTTCATCTGTGACTCATGATACTATATGTGGCGTTTGCCGCAAACCTCAGCATTTCGTTGGCGACAGGTGAGAGCAGCAGATGAGCGAGCAACTGCAGGCCATCGGACGACGCGTGGCGGAGCTTCGGGAGATTGCGGGCGTCCCCGCGGCGAGCTTCGCCAGGCGCATCGGCGTTGATGAGGAACGCTATCTCGCCTACGAACGGGGCGAGGAGGACATCCCCGTGGGCGTCCTGATGCAGGTCGCGGACGCCTTCGGCGTGGAGCTGACCGCGCTGCTGACCGGTGACGAGCCGCGGCTGCATACATTTGCCGTCTCCCGTGCCGGAGAGGGCGTCAGGGTCGATCGGCGCGCGGACTACGACTACGAGGCGCTCGCGTTCAACTTCGCCAACAAGAAGTGCGAACCGTTTCTCGTGACCGTCGACCCGGACGTCGGAGATCCGACGATGAACAGGCACCCCGGTCAGGAGTTCAACTACGTGCTCGAGGGACGCATGCGGATCATCATCGGCGGACATGAGCTTGAGCTTGGCACAGGCGACTCGATATACTTCGATGCCACACAGCCTCATGCGATGTTGGCCCTTGACGGGCGGCCGGTGCGCTTCCTCGCCGTTATCGCGTAGCGGATCACCTGGCCCGACCACTTCAGCGCAGAATCGAGGATCCAGATGCTGCTTGATCGCTTTGTCGATAGGACGCAGTTCTCATCGTATGACGACTTCGCGAACGGCTTCCGAATCGAAGTGCCAGAGCGGTTCAACTACGCTTACGACGTCGTGGACGTCATCGCGGAAGAGACTCCCGAGAAGACCGCGCTGATGTGGTGCGACGAACACGGCGGGGAGGCCGCGCTGAGCTTCACCGATGTCCGCGAGCAGTCGGATCGCGCTGCGGCGCTTTTCGCTGAGATGGGCATCGGACGCGGCGATGCGGTGATGCTGATCCTGCGCAGGCGCTACGAGTACTGGTTCTGCCTGCTGGCGCTGCACAAGCTCGGTGCGGTGGCGATCCCCGCCACGCACCTGCTTACCGCCAAGGATATCGTCTACCGCAACAACGTGGCCGACGTGAAGATGATCGTGGCGGTGGCCGAGGACCGCGTCACCGAGGCCGTGGACGAGGCTGACGCGGACTCACCGACCCTGCGGACGAAGATCATCGTTGGCGGCGAGCGTGAGGGCTGGGTCAGCTATGATACGGAGATGCAGACTCCGCGCGAGTTTCAGCGTCCGACGGGGGATGCCGCGGCAGAGAACGATGACACGATGCTGCTGTACTTCACCTCCGGCACCACGGGCATGCCGAAGATGGTGCGCCACGACTTCACCTACCCGCTTGGGCACATCCTGACGGCAATCTGGCAGCATTGTGAACCGGGCGGCCTGCACCTGACGATCGCCGACACCGGCTGGGCGAAGGCCTCGTGGGGCAAGATCTACGGTCAGTGGATCATGGGCGCGACGGTGTTCGTGTATGAGTTTGAGCGCTTTGATCCGCAGGCGCTGCTGCGGGTGTTGCAGGACTACGAGGTGACGACGTTCTGCGCGCCCCCGACAGTCTTTCGCTTCCTGATCAAGGAGGATCTCGCCTCATGGGACTTCTCGCGGATGAAGTACTGTGTGACCGCCGGTGAGCCGCTCAACCCTGAGGTGTTCAGTCAGTTCAGGGCTGCGACGGGGCTCCGGATCATGGAGGGCTACGGGCAGACTGAGAGCGTCGTGATGGTCGCGACGTGGCCGTGGATGGCTCCGCGCCCGGGCTCGATGGGCCTGCCCTCGCCTGGCTGGGACGTTGACTTGCTGAACCAGGATGGTGAGCCGTGCGAGGTGGGGGAGGAGGGCCAGATCGTCGTCCGCACCGGAAACGGGCGGCCGGTCGGGATGTTCTGCGGATACCACGAGGATGACGAGCTGACCGAGAGCGTCTGGCGCGATGGCGTCTACTACACCGGTGACGTCGCCTGGCGCGACGAGGACGGGTACTTCTGGTTCGTGGGTCGCGCAGACGATGTCATCAAGTCCTCCGGCTACCGCATCGGCCCGTTCGAGGTCGAGAGCGCGCTGATGGAGCATCCGGCGGTGCTGGAGTGCGCGGTGACCGGCGTGCCCGACGCTGACCGGGGGGCGGTCGTGAAGGCGACGATCGTGCTCGCGGACGGCTACAGCGCCACTGAGTCACTGGCGGAGGAGCTTCAGGAGCACGTGAAGTCGGTGACTGCGCCCTACAAGTACCCGCGGCTCGTGGAGTTTGTTGAGGAGCTGCCCAAGACGATATCAGGCAAGATCCGCCGCGTCGAGATCCGCGGCGAGGAGCAGTAGCGCCTCGGAACGGACTGTCGCGGGCTACTCAGGAAAGCCCTCCGCGCGGAGGCGCTCTCCGATCGCCCTTAGCACCGGGGTGTCCTCCGGGTCCAGGGAGCCATCGGGCAGCGGACCGGTGTTGAGCAGCAGGTTGAAGTCGTGTGAGCGGGCATCGCGCAGCCTCTCCCAGACCTCCGGGACGCCCAGGTGCTCGCCTGCCCTCGCTTCGGTGTATCCCCACGATCCGGGCGCCATCGTCGTGCAGATCTCGCCGGGCTTGCCCTCGGTGGGCACCGCGTTGTGCTCGGGTGCGAAGAAGTCCTCAGTGCCCAGCAGCCCCTGCTTGTAGCTCAGGAGCACCTGCGGCTGCTTCTCGTGGATGAAGTCGTAGAGCTTCTGGCAGTGGAACTCCTCGTACGGACCGCTGAGCGGGACCGCGATGCCATCGAGCCAGATCGCGGCGATTGGCCCGTAGTTGCTCAGCAGCTCATCGATCTGCCTGAACATGAACTCGACGTAGATGCTCAGATCGTGCTCGTCACCGTAGGCGTAGGTGGGTTCGGGCGGATCATAGTCCGGGCGCGCGTTCCCGCCCCAGCGGTCATTGTTGGGCGCGTGCGGATGACGCCAGTCGCGTCCGTGGGAGTAATAGAGGCAGAGCCCGAGGCCGCGGTCGGCGCATGCCTGCGCAAGCTCGCCGATCAGGTCACGCCCGCAGGGCGCGTTGACGGAGTGGAAGTCCGTCTCCTCCGTCTCGAAGAGGCAGAAGCTGTCATGGTGGCGCGTCGTGATGTTGATGTAGCGCATCTCGCAGTCGAGGGCGAAGTCCGCGATGGCCTCGGCGTTGAATGCCTCCGCAGTGAAGTCTTCCATCAGCTTCGCATATTCGCCGACGTAGATCTTCTCGCGAAACTGCACCCACTCGTGGCGGCCCAGCAGCGAGTAGAGCCCGTAGTGCAGAAAGAGGCCATACTTCGCATCGCGGAACCACTGCTCGGCGGCCGCCCGTGGGTCTTCCGCGTAGATGTCGGCGTAGTCGGCGAGATACGACGGGACCGAGGCCATGACAACACTCCTCCGGGATCGGCTGGCATCGACGAAATGACGCTTCGCGGCCGAGGCCGTGCGCACCTGCGCCCCGGATGCTACGTGGGAAACAAAAAGAGAAGGCTGAGGGTGATGACGAGGACTGTGGTGATGATCGCGGCGAAGATCACGGTTGACGTCGGAGCGCGTTTGACGGCAGTCCAGACCAGAACGAGAGCCGTGGCGGCCGCCTCGGTGCCGAAAAGGAGGCCCGAGGGGAAGCGAGATATGCCGTCGTCTCGGAAGTGCCCCCACTCAGTGATGCACCACCAGGCCAGCAGGGCCAGTATGAAGCCCACAAACGCCTGGAGTGCAGCGCTCTCGGCCTCGGGTTCTCGTTCCAGCCTCATCGCGCATCCCTTCCCTCGGGCAGCGCGGTCCGGCCGGGCTCTCTACCGGGTCTGTATGTCAACCACCAGCGGCTGATACGGCGAGAAGTCCACGCGCAGCGCATCGCCGTCGATGGCCACGGCCTCGCCCGAGAGGCGATCGGTCGCGGCCGTCATCTGCTCGCCGATGATGATCCTCACGTCCGTGAGCCGCCGGTTCTCGGAGTTGACGGCGACCAGATGCAGTCCGCCGTCGGCTGAGCGCTTCAGGAGCACCTCGACGGGCGCGTCACCTGCAACACGTGCCCGGGCGGCGGCCTTCGGGGCCAGCACGACATCCTCGCAGCGGCGCAGCTCCCGACCGATCTGCTGCAGGTCATCCCACTGCGCGCGATCGCGCTTGAAGCCGTGGTAGAACGAGTACCAGATGATGCCCTTCGCCTCCGCAGCAACGGCGAGGAATGCCATGCAGCGCATCTCCTCCGCTGTCGGGAAACGCCCGCCCGTGTAGCCGTACCACTGGAGCACCGCCCAGACGGGCTTCTCGTCATCGACCGTCCGCCTGGCCGAGCGCACCGCGTCGGAGACCATGGTGAGAGGCAGGACCATATCGGCCTTGATCGGATAGGGATCGGGCATCAGCACATCGAGGTACTCAACGAAGCGCGGGTCCGACCAACTCACCTGGCAGAGCACCTTCGGGTGATAGGGGTCGCGGCTGTCGGCCATTTCGTAGAGGTAGCGGATCTCCTCTGGCGTGCGGCCGTTGATGACCGGCTCATCGTAGACGTACCACGCGCCGAGGGCGGGATGGCTCTTCCAGCGCTCGATGAACTCGGTCATCAGTCTCTCGGCCTCGGGCGCCTCGCCGCTCATCAGGCGCCGGTAGAAGTCCTCCTCGCCATCGCCGCTGACGCCGTAACTGAGAAACGCGCGCATGCCGTTCTCAGCGCCGGCGTCGAGGTAGCGCTGCCAGTCCCAGTCGCTGTCAGGTGCGAGCCTCCCCGGGCGCTGCGATGCGTAGGTGTGGTACCAGGTATATCCGGCGGCCGCGACCTCCTCGGCCAGGTGGGGGTAGTCCATGGATCTCGGTATCCGCCGGTGGCAGTTTCTCGACCGGTAGGTCGCGCACGGTGCCGAGCACCGTGTTGTCGCCTGCCACGAGCTGCACGTCGATGAAGTATCGACCCTCGGGCAGATCGGCGCAGGGGATTCTGACAGCGGCGAGCGGGGCTTTAACGTCCGCGCAGGTGGTCCTCATGACGTCACTCTCGCCCCGAAGCCTGGCGAGGAGTTGCAGGTCCTGCGCCTCGGGTTGGCGCAGGCCGATCTGCGCCTCGACCTCGATCGCCTGGAGGTTCATGCTGCTGAAGATGCGTCCCCGGTAGGCGGGCACCGCCAGATCAGCAGTCAGGACCGGGGGTACGACGAAGCTGCGCGGGGGCGCGGAGTACAGGAGCTGCTGGGTGCGGGCATCCAGTATAGCCGCAGCGACCTGCCAGGTCCCGCGCGCGTTGATCGTCACCGGCAGCGCAACCTCCCTCGGCGTATGCGCTGGGGCGACGGCCTCTCGCTCCGCGGTGCGCACGTCGCCCGAGGGCGTGGCAACGGTCGCCCGCAGGAGGATCGCGCGGTCCTCGTTCGCGTTGTTCTCAACCACAAAGCGCAGGGTCCCGGGGCCCGGAGTCGGGTCATCGACTCCCTCAAAACGCGCGGTGACGGTCCGCATGACGCCAGGCAGTCCCACGAGGTCACCGAAGCGCCAGGGGGCGTGGAAGCGACTACCCGTGGCCGACCACGCGGAGTTCTCGCGCGCCTCCGGGAGATGCCGCTCACGCGCGATGTTCAGGCCCCAGATCTCCCCGGAGTCCGCGACGGCGAGCGCAGAGAGCGGGATCGCGACCTCGACGGACCAGTGATCGTCGGCCTGTGTGACGGCCGCCTGCATCGAGGACTCGAACTGCGCGCCGTTGACCGGGCCCTCGCCGAGCGAGCGGTCGTAGGTTGCTCCGATGCAGTTGACCGCGAGGTGGTAGTAGGTCTCGTGATCGTTGTCGGCGTCGATGAATATCTCCACGACCTCGTCGCGGAAGATGCCGCCGCCGTCATGTTCGGTGGTTGTGGCCTCGATCTCGTCCATGCGCGGCTCGTTGCAGCGCGCGGCGATCAGCAGGTCGGTCTGAGTCCTCGCCACCCACGCCTGCGTGTCGGCGGCCGGCTGCGAGCCGTCGGTGATAATCGCGAAGCCCGTAACGTGGGCCGCGTCATCCCACTCGCCGTCTGAAAGGCGTCCATCGATCTCGGGACTGTCGATCTCGGGCAGTGAGAGTTTCGGGCACCAGCCATCCGCGGGGCCGGACTGGCTCTGAACTGGCACGACCTGCACGTCGTCGAACCAGGCCGTGGCGCCCTCCAGTCGGTTCATGACAAGCAACAGGCAACGAGAGGCATTCGCGGGGACATTCACGCGGCGCGCGAAGTGCTGCCACCGGTTCAGCGTCAGGCTGTCCGAGCCGAGGCTGTAGTAGGCATCGCGAGCGTTGGGTCGGGAGATGACCACGTAGGCGGCAATCTCCTTTCCCGCTCCGGAGCGCTTCATATCAAGCTGGAAGACGTGCTCGCGGCCGGTCTCAAGCTCGAGCTGCTGGGCGTAATCCACCGTCTCGCCCTGGCTGGAGAGCCTCAGGCAGTGGCCGCGGTCGGGACGCTCCACGACCTGTGCGCGCCCGGCCGGATAGTCGTGGTTGCGGTACCAGCCGGAGGTGCCCTCCTCAAAGCTTCCGTTTGTCACCGCGTTCTCCGCAGCGCAGGTTGTCGCGAACACGGCGCTCAGCAGCGCAGCAGTCAGCAGACGCATGATGTCCTCCCGCAGTCTCGGTCTCCGGGTCAGTCGCCGGCTCTCTCAGCCTCGGTCACAATGTATCGGAAGAGGGCCTCCGCGGCCTGACGCGGCCCTTCACGCTCCATCCCCTCAATTCCAAGGCGGGTTCTGATCTGGCCGACAGGGATGTTCATCTCGTGGGCCGCAGTGAAGAATCGCTCCGCCAGCGGCTCGTGGAGATCGGGACGCTGAGCCGGACCGAACGGATTGGCGTAGTAGGTCTCGACGATTCCGCGCTCGTCCGTCGTGCCCTTGGCGGCTCTGCGGCCTTCGCGGAAGATCGCCATCGATTCCTCAGGTCGCTGGAAGAACTCAACGATCGGCGTGGCCTCTGTGACCGGCTCGTAGTTGTTGGCATAAAGCAGCATGGAGACCTTCTGACCCGCCACCACATGCTTGTACTCAGTGATCGGCAGGACCAGACGCGCGTTGGTTCGGTGCGGGTTCATGAATATGCCGCGGTCAATGCGGCCGAACGCGTAGCCGGGGTCGATGTCGTCGAGGCGCACGAATGCCCCGATCTCAGTTCCGTAGCCGATCAGGCGGTCATCCTCGAGGTCCAGAGAGCCCATATCGTCGAAGATGATGGTCATGTCGGAGATCCACTCGGATGCGAGTGTGCGGAATGCCTCCAGCGTCTCCGACTTGCCTGCCCCCGAGTCGCCGACGATCACAATCGACTGCTCAGGCCCCCCGCGGAGGCGCAAATGGGTCATGGCCCCATGCACCGGCAGACGGCCGCGGCGCATCATGATCATGTTGTGAAGCGTCAGCATCATCTTCTTGAAGTACCCGAAGTAATCGCGCTCGGGACCCTTGTTGATCGCCGCGACGGCGATGTCGTTCTCCTCATCGATGTGGAAGATGGTCTGCTCGCGGCCGAGATACTGGGGATCGACTCCGAACGCCAGAATGGCGTCGGGCTTCTCGCGCGCCTCATCATGCCCGGACAGCTCGAAGAGGTTCACAAGCGACGTTGCCAGAGCCTGGTGGTAGCGGTGGAAGTACACGTGGAAGCGCAGCTCGCCCACCAGTACCGGGATGCACAGCCACTCGTGGTGGTCCATCTCGACGCCCTCGAGCGGGTTCTCGTCCACCTCGACGAAGCGTCCCTCGCGCCGAATGGAGTGCGGATAGAGGATCACCGGCGGGACGAGCAGCGCGAGGCGGACCATGCGGATCTCCATCAGCTTCTCGTAGACGCCGCCGGGGCAGTCCCAGTCGATGTGCTCGATTAGCAGCGATATGTTCGCGCCACCGGGGGTCTGGCGGTAGACGCGCGGCCAGTGACCGCGGAGGTTGCGCTCGATGCGCCGGTAGGCCTCGCGAATGAGGTGGTTGAGGTCCTGGTTGTTGTAGATGAAGGGCATGTGCCCCTCGATCGCGCTGTCGCGGGAATCGTCAGCCGAGGTTTCGAGGAAGAGATAGCGCTCGTAGCTGCGCCAATGGTCGTAGAGTTCCTCGACGAACTCCGCCAGCCCCATGGTGTCCTCGAGCAGTGGCTCGCAGTCCGGCGCGCGAACGCACGCGTCCTCGGGACTCATGTCGCACAGCAGGCCGAGCAGATGGGCAAGCTCGATGGCTGCGGGTGAGGGGTTCTCGCGATCGCCCTCGGTCTCGAGATCACCCAGGACCCTCAGATGGCGGGAATCACGTTCGCGCAGTTCATCAATGAAGTTCTGGATGACCTTCACCGCGTGCTCGGTCTGCAGGACCTGTGCGGGCTGGGTGCAGACCGCACCGGTGAGGTAGATGGTCACTGCTCTGTCGGTCACTTCTCCGGGCAATCGCCAGGGCATTTTCCGGTCCTCCTGATACGGTGCGGGTTCAGGGAGATGCGCGTGCGGGCGCACGTGGTCTTCTGTGATAGTGCTTCGCTGTCCAGCAGGATAGCACATTGCGCCGAGAAGGAGTAGGGGAAGGGCCGACACGACAGCTAAGCGCAGGGCGCCGGTTCGCACCCGAACCGGCGCCCTGATCGGCGGGGAGTTTACTCCTCGTCGGCGACCTCCATCACGCGATCGATGTTGTCCATAACCTTGCGGAAGCCGTCGAGGTAAAGCTGCATCAGCTCCAGGTCATTGGGCGGATAGACGCCGCGCAGGTAGCTGTGAGAGGCGATGAACTCCAGCGTTCGCGGGTAGTCCTCGCCGCGGTAGTCATACTCAACGTCCGGGTTGAGCGTCCACGGCACACCGCGGCCGAAACCCTCCTTCTCCTGGAAGACGTCCTGCCCCGGGATCGGCCGCGTTTGCCATTGACCCAGGCCGATGCCCTCCGCGCTGAGCGCCTTCACGCAGGCCGCCTTCATCTCAGCGGGGCTGCAGTCGAGCCCGACCTCCTCGGGTCGGAACTCCACCACGTATGTGAAGTAGACCGGCTCGCCCCATTCGGGTTCGGCCGGGCCAGCGACCCCCGGGATCTCCTCGAGACCCTCGGTCAGGAAGCGCGCGAACTCCTGGCGCTTCGCGTTGTTCTCGGGAAAACGCTCGAACTGACTGAGCATAAACGCGTTCACGAACTCATGCGGGCGGTAGTTCCAACCGAGGCCGAATGCGTTGTACTCGCGCTGCTGGCCGCTCGGAGGCACCACCTCGCCGAACTCGCGCATCCGCCGCGCGTGCTCGTAGGCGTCATCGTCGTCGGTGGTGAAGATACCGCCCTCGCCCGAGGAGAGGTTCTTGCTGCGGTTCGTCGAGAAGCCGGTGGTGAAGGGGATCCCGCCGAGCCTCTTGCCCTTGTAGGTCGCCCCGTGCGCCTGGCACGCGTCGTGGATGACCTTCAGGTCGTGCTTGCGCGCGATCTCCATGATCGGATCGAGATCGCAGGGCATGCCGTGGATGTGCACGGGCATGATCGCGGCGGTGCGCTCGGTGATGGCGTCCTCGATCTGCGCGGGATCGATCGTATAGTACACCGGGTCGATGTCCACGAATACCGGGATCGCACAATGGTGCAGGATCGCCGCCGCGGACGCCCAGAAGCTAAATGCGGTTGTGATGACCTCGTCACCGGGCAGGACGCCGGCTGCGGCCACGGCCATGTGGAGCGCTGAGGTGCCCGAGTTGGTGACCAGCGCGTACTTGCAGCCGCAGTACTCCGCCCACTTCTCCTGCATCTCCACCGCGTGCGGCGCGGAGTTGCCGTGGAAAATGTCGCTGTCGAACACCTTCATAATCGCCTGGCGATCACGCTCGTCGTGCGGGGGCCAGTTCTTGACCATCCCCTCAGGCACGGTGCGTTCTCCACCATCGATCGCAAGCCTGTCAGTCATCTTCGCAACCTCCGTTGTCATTTGCGCCCACGTCGTTCAGGCGGCGTCGGCTCTGAGCCGTGGCAGCAGTCGGCGGAGAATGTTCATCGTCAGGCGGTTCAGCACCTGCCTGCCGTGACGTCGTCGAGGGACTTTCTTGTGTCTCCTCCTGTGGCGCGGGAGGCAGGTCGGAGCGGCGGTCCTCGACCCACGTCGCGTACGTGTCCCCATCCGGCGGCATCCTGAGCAGTACGGCCGCGATGGCGGCCATCACGATGATCGCCGCGTAGCCAAGAACGCCGATCTCGATCTGGTCGCCCCCTCGGATGGACATCAGCGGGACACCTGCCAGCGCGTTGAAGGTCCCGTGAGCGATAGCCGGCGCGATCACCGAATTGACGCGCAGGGCGATCCACGAGAGGATAATCCCCAGTGGCACGCAGGCCAGCGTCATGACGAGGACGCCGAGCCGAGGGTGCTCGGGGTAGTTGTGCCCACCGAGGATCAGTGGAGCGTGCCATATGCCCCAGATCAGCCCGATCAGGGCGCTGGATCTGGCGAAGCCCAGCGGGGCCAGTTCGCGCTGTAGGAGCCCGCGCCAGCCAAGCTCCTCGCCGAGGGCGAAGATGCCGTTGATCGTCAGGCCGGCGGGGATCGCGCTCAGCACTGCGAGCAGTACCGGGTGAATGGGCATCTGCTCCAGCTGCCGCGCCATCTGCTCGGCGACCTGCGGCATGCCCATCCGCCGCAGATGCTCGATGACCGCGGCGCCTGTCGGGTCGAACTGCCCGAATCCCATCGCAAGCGCGGCCACGACGGTCAGCCCGACGATCACTATGGGCGCGAGGGAAGCGATCGCTATCAGCTTCCATCGGGGCATGCGCAGTCCATAGCGACGCAGGGGCACCCCCCACTTGAGCGCCAGAGCGACGGCTACCGCCGCTGGCACGATCATGTAGGTGCTGCCCACGACCCAGCCGAGCATACCGCTGACCGTGACACCGCCGGCGTCGAGGCCAAAGACGAAGACCCAGTCGATGAGAAACGTGATGAGCAGGAATGTGCCGATTCGCGACCAGCGCGGTTTTCGATCCGTAGGACTCACGGAGATTGCCTCGCATATGAGGAAGTATGCGGATCACGCGGATCTTACAATACCACGTGGCGACGCGACACCGCAATGAGAGGCGCCGCGGGCCCCGACGAAGCGGCCCGCGGCCCATCGCGCGCTCTTCCATCGTTCCGTCG
>JALGTR010000040.1 GCA_029821265.1 Candidatus Zipacnadia bacterium | reverse complement strand
TCGTGGCGGCCCCGGCCGTGTACCACTAGGTCCCGCGCCCATTCGTTTTCGTCACTGATGTATTCGGGATTACCCGCATGGGCATTTGGGTGGATCGCCCCATTCCCATCTGCCTCGCGAGGTCCTATCATATGCCCACGAACTGGAGACGCCTGACGGGGGCACCGCCCGGAAGAGGTGGGTCGCATGCGCGAACACAGGACCGGAAGAGGCTCGACGGCCGGGGCCATTCTCCTCATCGCCGTGCTGGCGCTCGCGGTGATACTTCCAATGTTCGCCACGATGGATCTGGTCGACAATGCGCCGGAGGTGGCGCCTAAGAGGAACGTAGATTGCGACTGTCACCGCCACACGGAGGTCGCGGTCGCGCGATGCGCGGCACGTGAGACTGTGCCCCTGGCCGCGGCGCGATAGAGACGAACGAGGCCGGCGGATCTCTCCGCCGGCCTCGCCTCCGTTTCGGCCACAGGTAGACCTCAATCCGCGGCCGGAACCTGCCAGGAGTACATGTGCGAGCCGTGTCCGAAGTAGATGCGCCCGTCATGCCACGCTCCTCCGGGGCCGACGCTGACGGGAGACTCCGCCAGTAGTTCGACCTCATAGGTCTCCGGGTTTAGCTCGCCGATGCCGGCGGACAGCAGGACGAAGTAGCGCCCATCGGGGCTCGTAACGAAGACACGTGGCCCCTGCTGCCAGTTCGTCGGGCCGACTCCCGCCTCCTCGAGGTTCGTCTCCGCGACGATTGTTCGCGTCTCAGGGTCGAAGACGAACAGGCGCGTTCGGTCGGCGATGCCGAACACAAGGCCATCAGGCCCCGCGACGAAATCGCCGTAGCTGCTGACGCCATCGAGGATGGGCTCCTGCCACTCGATCTGCCTGGTGGCGAGGTCGAGGATGAACATCTCGGCGACCTTGGCGATCTGCTCGCCACCGGTCCCCGGCGCGACAGTGGTGCCCACCAGCAGCTTGCCGTCAGGCAGCGGGAGCAGGCTCATCGGCGACTGATACATCACCAGGTCCTCGTGCGTGAGTATCTCAGCCGTCTCGTTCTCGCGATCCCAGATCATCAGACCGCCGCCGGTCAGGCCGTAGCCGGGCGTGCCACCGAGGATGACGTGGCGGCCGTCGGGGTAGGCCAGCAGACAGTGTGGCCGGTTGATCGTGGGCTTTGCCTCGGCGAGGAATCGCGGGTTGCTGTCAGGGTTGCCCTTCTCGGTGTCAACCCACGGAGCGGACGGGTCCCACTCGAGCAGCCAGCCACCGGTGTAGCCGCCGAAGTAGAAGACGTCCTCGGTCGGTTCGACAGTGTTGTACTGCCCGTAGGCGGCGCGGTTCGTCCACTCATCGGTAGCCGGGTTGTAGCTGAAGAAGCGCATCGGGAAGGCCGTGCCGCCGCAGATCGTGCCGTCGGACGCAGTCGCCAGGCCCATCAGGTGGGCGCCCTCGCTCTCGTAGTCGAACTCCAGGACGCGCGTGTCACCGTCCTCCTCTGTAACGCCGAGCCTGCGGTTGACCAGGTCGAGGTAGGCGAGCCGCTCGCCGGTCGGGAAGCTGCGGTGGAAGAGCGCCTGGGAGCCCTCGATGATGGGCTTGGGGTTGCGCTCGGCGGGCTCATCGATCTTCGTCGCCTGGCCCTCATACAGCTCGTACCATTGGCCGGCGGGCGTCGAGGCGTAGCACCTGCCGTTCATGTCGCGATAGACCGGACAGCGACCGTGACCGCGCTCGTCCTCGGCCAGCACCGGCGTGGCCTCTCCGGTCTCGGGGTTGAGGATGATGATCTGCGCGGCGGTGTTGCCGATACCGAAGTATATCCAGCCCTGGTCATCGGCCGCGATGTCGCGGGGGTACTGGCGCCAGTTCTGGTCGTAGACGTGCCCGTAGTCACGCAGCTCACCGGTTTCGGGGTTGTAGGAGCACACCCCGGAGTTGGGATAGCTGGCGGCCCAGATGCGGCCCTCGTCGTCCTCGGTCATGCTCATCGCCATGCCGGAGTGGGTCTCGCCGCGGAATGTGAAGCCGGGCTTGGCGGGGTCGAACTCCAGTAGTGTGTTCTCGTAATGGGTGTAGTAGCGGTTTCTGCTGGACAGAATCGCGGCGAAGGGGCTGTTGCCGCGCAGGCCGGTGTCGAACAGCTGGGCCTCGCCGGTGGTCGCATCGATCATGAGCAGCCCGTAGCCGCCGCGATGGTCCATGAGCCACGAGAGGACGACGGGATTGCCCTCGCCGTCCACAGTCGCGACCGTTCCCCTGTGATTGCTGATGGGCGTGGCGACGCCGTGATCCATGAAGCCGCCGCCAAGGTCCTCGCTCTGCGCGCTCACTGCCTGTGCTGCCAGCATCAGAGCCGGCAGTGCCAGAACGAGTGCGATCCTCCACGCTGCGGTTTCCATGCTATTGCCTCCTGTTGGTGAGGCGAGGCGGCCGGAATCGGCCGCCTCGCCGCGGGCTTGCGCTGAGGTAGGCTACTGCGTCGGCACTTCCCAGCTGTAGACATGCGAGCCGCTGTAGAAGTAGATGCGGCCGTCGAGGTAGTCGCCACCGCCACCGATCGTGAGCGGGGCCTCGCTGAGCATCGTGATCTCATACGTCTCCGGGTCGAGCTGCGCGATGCCGCGGTTGAAGAGGATGTAGATGTTGCCCTCATCATCCTCGACGAAAGCGCGCGTGCCCTGCTGGGAGACCGAGCCGCCGAACTGCTCGGACGTGTCGAACTCGTGGACGATCGATCGGCTCTCGGGATCGAACACGAAGAAGCGGGTGCGGTCGCAGATGCCGAAGATCTTGCCATTGGGGCCCGCGATCATGTCCGTGTAGCCGTGCGCTCCATCGAGCAGAGGCTCATGCCAGATCATCTCCATGGAGTCGATGTCCACGATGTACAGCTCGGCCAGATCGGCCCTGACCTCGCCGCCGGTACCTGCCGCGATCGTGCTGCCGACCAGCAGATTGCCGTCAGGCAGCGGAGCGAGGCTCATCGCGGACTGCCAGGGGATGAGGTCCTCGTGGGTGAGTACCGTCTGCTCCTCAGCCTCGCGGTCCCAGAAAAGCAGCCCACCGCCGGTGTAGCCGTATCCGGGTGTGCCGGCGAGGATGACCCAGCGGCCGTCGGGGTGCACCAGCAGGTCATGCGGGCGATGGATCGTGGGCGTGACCTGGGTCAAGAAGCGCGGGTTGCTGTCGGGGTTGTCCTTCTCTGTCGGCACCCACTCGGCCAGCGGATCCCACTCGAGGAGGAAACCCCCGCCGTAGCCGCCGATGTAGAAGAGGCGCTCTGCGGGCGCCACCGTGTTCCACTGTCCGTAGGCCGCGCGGTTGATCCACTCATCGGTGCGGGGGTCGTAGCTGAAGAAGCGCATCGGGAAGGCTGTGCCGCCGGCGATGGTGCCCGCGGAGGTCGAGGCGAGGCCCATGATGTGCGCGCCCTCGCTCTCGTAGTCGAACTCCACCTCGCGCGTTTCGCCATCGGCTGTCTCGACCGCCAGCTTGCGGTTGACCAGGTCAACGTAGGCGAGGCGGTCGCCGTTCGGGAACTCGCGATGGAAGAGGCCCTGGCTCCCGGTGATGATCGGCTTGGGGTTGATCTCGGGCTGATCGATCTTTGTGGCCTGGCCCCCGTACAGCTCGTACCACTGCTCGCCGATCTGGCCGTAGACCTTGCCGTTGACGTCGCGCGTGACCTGCCCGTAGCCGTGACCACGCTCCTCCTCGGGCGCGACCGGGGTGGCCTCGCCGGTCTCACGGTTGAGGATGATGATCTGGGCGTTGGTGCTGCCGACGCCGAAGTAGATCCAGCCCTGGTCATCCGCGGCGATCGAGCGCGGATACTGACGCCAGTTCTGAGTGTAGACGTGCCCGTAGTCGCGGAACTGCTTGGTTTCGGGATCGTAGGCGACCACGCCGGAGCTTGGGTAGCTCGCGGACCAGATAACGCCCTCGTCGTCCTCGGTCATGCTCATGGCCATCTGCGGGGCGGTGGCGTGCTCGAATGTGAAGCCGGGCACCGTGGGATCAAACTCGCAGAAGTGGCTGGCGAAGTGCGTGTAATAGCGGTTCTTGCTCGAGAGGATCGAGGCGTAGGGAGTATCGCCGCCGGGCGGGAAGGGCGTCTCGAATGTCGTTGACTCTCCCGTCTGGGCATCCACCATCAGCAGGCCGTAGCCGCCGCGGTGATCAAACAGCCAGACGAGCACGACGTTGTTGCCCTCGCCGTCCACGGTGGCGACCGTCCCGCGATGGTTGCTCACGGGCGTGGCCACGCCGTGGTGCATGTAGCCGTTGCCCAGGTCCTCGCTCTGGGCAGCGACCGTCTGCGCGGCAAACATGATCAGCGGCAGCACAAGCACGAGCGCCACCTTCCAGACTGTCAGTTCCATCCCGTTCATCCTTTCGTCTGATGCGTACTTCGTATGTTCACTGCAGTTCCCGACCAGTGTTCGAAAGCCTCCCTGCCGGCGAGCAGAGCGGCTACTCCGGTCCGGCCCACTCCGGCTGGATGACGTCATCGGTGTCCCGCATCCAGCCGACCAACTTGGAGCGCATCTCATCGATCAGCTCCAGGTGCTGCGGTTCATCGATGAGGTTCTCGAGCTCGTTCGGGTCACGCTCGAGGTCGAAGAGCTGATCGCGCTGTTCCTCGTGGTGATAGACGTACTTGTACCGCTCCTGGATCACTGCGCGCATCCGATGGCCGCCGGTTGTCCATCCGTTGTACTCGCTGAAGGTGGCGTCCGGCCATGTGGCGTCGGGATCGCGCAGGATGGGCTTCATACTCTGCCCCTGGGCTTTCGCGAGCGGCTCCATGCCAAGCAGATCGAGTACCGTTGGCGCCATGTCGGTCTGGCACGCAAGCTGCTCGCGTCGTCCCGGCTCGATGCCCGGCTGCGGGATGCGCATGACGAACGGGATGTTGATGGCGCGTTCATACATCACCATCTTCTGGTAGATCCCGTGAGAGCCGAGCATCTCACCGTGGTCCGTCGAGGCGATGACGATGGTGTTATCAAGCCGCCCGGTCTTCTCGAGGGCGTCCATGACGATCCCCTGGCAGTGATCAATGAAGGCGACGTAGCCGTAGTAGGCCGCGATGGCCGGCGCCCACCGCTCCCACCCCCAGTCCAAAGTGCCCAGCCGTCCCGGGGCCTCGCGCACTCCACGCGCCTCTCCCGAGAGGTCGATGTCGAAGCCGGGCGGTGGCTCGATCTCATCGGGGTCGAACATACTCATGTACGGCTCGGGGACGAGCAGCGGCGGATGTGGGCCGGCAAGCGAGCACCACACGCCGATGGGCTCATCCTCCGGCGCGTCGAGGATAAACTGCGCGATCCGCCGGGCGCGCTGCATGTCTGGGTGGGCCGTCAGCGGACGCGTCCATGTGGCGGGCACGGGGACTGAGATATTCGCCTGCTGCTCCCCCTCGTCGGTGAGGGTGGTGACCTGCTCGCGCTGGTCATCGGCCGCCAGACCCATTTCCACGAGATGCTCGCCGTGCTCCTGGTAGGGGAAGCCGCCGCGTCGGAAGTGATCGTACTCGTCGGTGCGGTCGTCGGCCTCGGCCTGGCGGATATGCCAGATGCCATCATATGCGATATGGTAGCCGGCATCGAGCAGGCGGTTAATGAGCAGCTCAGAGCCCTCTTCGAGCTCGCAGTAGCCCTTTCCGGTGTTGCACAGCGCACCGTGGGCGTGCGGCCATCGGCCGTTCATCATCGAGGGCCTGGTCGGCGCGCAAAGCGGGGTGGCGCAGTAGAAGCGGTCGAATGCCACGCCCTCATCGGCGAGTCGATCGAACGTCGGCGTGGGCACAGGTCCGCCGTAGGTGCTCATCACATGCCGTTGGAGCTGGTCGCACAGCAGCACGGCCACACTCTGGCGTGGCTTGTCCATGTCCTCGTCCTCCCCGGTCATCTTCCTGCTCGGGCCCTCGCGGACCTCGGGCCGACCTGCATCAGTCCATACTTTTGACGAACTCCAGCACCTCTTGAGCGTGGCCCTCCGGGCTGACCTTCTCCCAAATCCTCGCGATCTTGCCCGACCGGTCGATCACGAAGGTCGAGCGCCGGATGCCCATGCTGGTCTTCCCGTACATCTTCTTCTCGACCCAGACGCCGTACTTCTTCGCCACCTCGGCGTCCTCGTCAGCGGCGAGTGGGAAGTTGAGCTTCTGCTTGTCGATGAACTTCCTGTGGGTCTCGATGTCGTCGGTGCTGACACCGATGATAACCGCACCGTTGCGCGTGAACTGCCCCTTAAGGTCCCGGAAGCCGATGGCCTCGGCCGTACAGCCCTTGGTCATGTCCCTCGGGTAGAAGTAAAGGACGACGATCCGGTCCCCCTTGAAGTCCTTGAGCGCAATCTTGTCGCCCTTCATCCCGATCTTCTCCAGGTTCGTAGCCGGCAGCGTGAACTGCGGAGCGCGCTTGCCCTCGGCCACCTCGGCCATCTCGCGTCACCTCTTAACGCGGCGGCAAAGGCACGCTGGGAAGAGATTTCTGCGTCCGGTATACGGGGGCCTGTCCCTGCCAGCGAGAAATGCTACGCTCGACCACTCGGCGCGCCGGCCGGGCGCAGGCAGAGAGCACAGATCGAACACGGTCGTTCGCGCACCGGCCTGTTGGGCGGTCGCAGGACAACACTTTCGCGCACTCGGAGATTCAGATGATCATACGGAACGAGACGACGGACTGGTATGGACTGGGACCTGTCTCTGTGCTTCCGGAGCTTCAGAGGCGGGGCATCGGCAGTTCGCTCGTGCGAGAGGGCCTGTCGATGCTGAAGGAGAAAGGCGCGCAGGCCTGGTCAAGCCCGATCTGGCCTACGCTCTGATCACTGCGCACACACCACTGCCCCTCGCACGAGGTGGGAGAAGTGGCCGAGATCACACGCGTCCTGTTCCTGTGCACCGGCAACTCATGCCGCAGCCAGATGGCGGAGGGCTTCCTCCGCGAACTCGGTGGGGACCGTTTCGAGGTGCACTCGGCGGGCACTGAGATCGCTGAGCACGTGCATCCTCTCGCCGTGAAGGCGATGGCCGAGGAGGGCATCGACATCTCCGGCCAGGAGCCGAAAACCCTCGATCGATTCGAGGACACGCAGTTCGACCTGCTGGTCACCGTTTGCGACAGCGCGAAGCAGTCCTGCCCGATGTTCCTCGGCGCCGACCGAGAGGTCCATTGGTCGCTGGAGGATCCGGCGGAGGCGACCGGCACCGAGGAGGAGCGGATGGCCTTCTTCCGCGACATTCGCGACGAGATCCGTCGTCGCGTGGAGCATCTCGTGAGAACGGGCGAGGCGCTCAACGATGACGGCGAGCCCGTGCGGGTATAGGCCGCTGGCTCTGCCCGGAGTCGCATCTCCACCGTCCCTGGAGGGCGGCGGCCGCCGCCCTCCACGCCGTCCGTATGCGGTGAGTTACGGTCGCCGTCGCCCCACGCCTCGCCGGGCCTACTGCGCCTCGATTTCCCCGAGCGCCTCCAGCACGCGCAGTGTCTGCTGTGCGACCAGCCATCGGTTCGCCGCGTAGTCGGCGTGTCGCCAGCCGTTCGGCAGTTTCAGCGTGCCGCCGATCGTTCGCGTACCGTCGGCCATCTGGCCACTCTCCGTCCACCGCGCCATGTTGCGCACGCGGGGGGTGTAGTCGATCGAGGCGATGATGGCGTCCAGTTCGGCCCGGGCTTCGCGAGCCACCTCCGCCGCTTCGCCGCCCGCCTGCTCAGCGCGCTCGATGGCAGTGAGCAGCGTGTGGACGTACCTATAGTCGTCGATCCCCTCACGCGCCGCGATCCAGCCCGTCGATGGGCCGCCCGCCTCGCCGTCGATGGCCGGATAGACGTGCATCCAGGTGCCCGTCGGGTGATCGTTGTCGTCGTAGGGGCTGCCGTTGTAGGAGACGTATGCCCAGTTGTAGGCGCCGCTGATGTCCGCGGCGAGCTGATACCAGCCGGTGACATAGCGATCAACCTCGGGCCGGTAGCTCTCAACGTCGCAGTTGTAGACGGTGACGATATGCCCGGCCGCCTGCGCCTGATCGACGACCTCCGGCTCGGCGACGCCACCGTTGTAGTTCCAGACGTCCGCCCACGGTCCGGCGACCTCATGGAAGTATTCGTCACCCGGCCCATCCTGCTCGGTACGCATGGCGGGGATCTGCTTCAGGAGCTTGAGCAGCCGCACGTTGCGCTGCTGGTGCACGACGGTCTGCCATCCCGGCTCATCGACCGGCTGAACGATGACCTCCGGCCAGCCACGCTCCTGATGCTCCGCCTGCATCGTGCGCCAGAAGGTCGTGTAGGCCTCGGCCCACTCCTCACTCTCAAACGCGAAATCGCCGGCGCGCGAAGCCGCCGCCTGCCCGCTGTCGGAGAGCAGGATCACGGGCATCGGGAAACCAAGCTCGACGTACATGTCCATGAAGGCCGCGTACTGCGTGCCGTCGAGTGCGATGTCGACCGAACCGTCCTCTCGCCAGCTAATCGCCTCCGCCGGCAGTCCGAAGGTCAGGCCCACCGAGGTCATGCCGTGCGCACGCTGGTCCTCGAGGTCGCTGCGCATCTCGGCCAGCCGGCCCTCCGGTGTGGTCGCGAACTGCGGGCCCTTATAGTACTCGCCCCAGAACATGTCATTCGGCTCCGCAAGCACGTAGGGAAGCACGCGCAGGCGCAACGGGATCGTGACCGGATCGCGTCCGTCGGCCGAGATCGTCACCGTGCCCTCATGCGTCCCCGCTGCCGCGTTCTCATCGATCGCCATCTCGATGACGAAGCGCTTCGATGTGCCCGCGAGCACATCGACGCTCTCAACGCGCTCCGCGAGGACAGGCATATCGGCGATGTAGCGATCGGCATTGTAGGTGACGCGCTTATCCAGCGTACGGATCGGCAGCACCTCGCCGCTGGCCGGAATACCATCAAAGCGCACCTGCACGTCCTCGAGGTCGTCCAGCGCGTGAAGGGAGAGGGTGGCTGCCTCGAACTCGCCCGGGGTCGCGAAGAGATCAACGCTCCCGATGCGTTCCTCCGCGCGTGGCACACGGTTCGCGAAGACCACATCCGTCAGGGGTACCCCGAAGAGGATGAAGCCCTGTTGCTGCTCCTGGTCGGTCGGCGCGGGTGGCTCGGCCGGGTCAACGTAGATCAGTGGCTCAAAGCGATTCTCAATCGTGGTCCAGCGGAAGTTGTCGAAGAAGATCTCGTGATCCTCGCGGGGCATGCGGTCGTAGAGGTAGATGCGCTCGACCTCACCGAGGCCTGCGATCCACAGCTCGGTCGTCGAGGCTCCGGGAGCGATCGATGTACCCCCGAACTCGCTCTCTCCGTCAGCGAGGTCGAGCCGCCATGACAGGCGTACCGGCTCGTCGGCCGGGTTGTATGTGTCGAATGCAAGTGCCTGGTACTTGTCGAGATCGACCTGCGGCCTGAAGCTGAAGCCCGGCCATGTGTCCTGCTCGCTGCCCGGGAAGAGCACGCGGACAGCCCATTCTCCGTCCGAGGCGTGCTGTTGAACGCGCTCGAACGTCACGCCGCCGGGGGAGAAGAGCTCCATCCCGGCCTCCGTCTCGAAGGACGTCACCGGCAGCTGCGCCACGCACACGGCGGTGGTCAGAGTTCCGGCCACGATCGCGGCCATTGCGATAATGATGCGCTGCACCAGCATCACTCCTCGGGAATCGTCACGCGCCAGACGTCATTGACCACCGGCCAGGTGTTGCCTGCCACGATCCAGAGGCTGTCCCGGAAGACGTAGGGCGAGACCTCGTGCCGGCCCTTGTAGCCCTCCGGCGTGGGTAGCTCATGCCACTGAACTCCATCGGTGCTCCACCAGACGTCGCCGAAGTTCGCCTCGTTGCGATTGTCGTAGCCGCCGATGATGAACATGCGGTCGCGGTAGACCTCGCCAACGACCCATTTGCGCGGCGCCCACGGAGCGTGTTCGACGACCCGCTCCCACGTCGCGCCGTCCTCTGACGACCACACGTCGTTGTAGGTGGTGATATTCTCGTAACCGGCCTCAGGCGGATCGTTGGGAATTCCGACGCAGCCCGCGATCACCCAGAGCCTGCCACCGAAGGCGAGGAACGCTGACCCCGACCGCGATCCATACGGGGCGTCCTCGCACACCCGCGTCCAGTTGACACCGTCGGTGGAGCTCCAGACGTCCGGGCCGCCGAGATGCCAGATTCTGCCATCGTGGACGAGGGCCTCCCCGTAGCCACGCACGCCGAACGGGGTCTCGTCGAGGACCTTCTGCCAGGTCTTGCCGTCGGTCGAGTTCCAGACGCTGCCCTTGATCGCCCAGATCTTCCCGTCGTACACCACGATCTCCGCATACGGATCGTAGGGCGTCTGCTCGAGGACGCACCACCAGTTCTTCCCGTCCTCGGACCGCCACAGATCGGGGTAGAGTACGCCCCCGTGGTAGTATCCGTTGCTGAGCCACATCTGATCGTCGAAGATGAACGGCTCGGCGGTGTCGCGCGGTCCGAACTGCGCGCTCTCAGTCACCAACTGCCACTCGGCCTGCATCGGGTCTCCTCCCGTCAGCTCCTGCGCGATTGCCACGCCAGCAACCATAGCCGCCATGATCAGGCCCGTCGCGATTGTCCTCATTTCTCGCCCTCCACTACGACAACTCCATGGATATGCAGGCTCGGCACGCGTGTCGTCAGGACGCCGTCCGCCCACGACCACTCCAGGTCCTGGGCCGCCGGCTCCCAGGTGACCGACATCGGCTTCTCGCTCACGCGCAGGCGCACCGCGATCGGGCCGATCTGCGGCACGGTCTCGACCGCCAGATGATCGTCGGCGCGCTGTGCCCCGGTGAGGTTCAGCAGGTGCAGCGTGAGGTTGCCGTCGGCGCTGCGCCGCAGGGCCGCCTCCACCGTGGGCGGGGCGTCGATCCGCAGCGCCGGGACCGGAAGGACTCGCTCGGCGAGGTCCTGAACGAGCGATCGCGCGGCCGGATGATGCGAGCGGCGGTAGCCTGCTCCGACGGGGCCCCACGCCGCGCCGATCAGGCCCTCGCCGAGTTCGGCGACGGTGGCGGCCGGTACTCCATGCCGTGGCTCGTAGGTGGGGAAGCGCAGAGCGACCTCGTCGGCGGACACCTGGGTGACTGTTTGCCACTCGCCCTGCACCGCGCCCATGCCGAGCGGAGAGCTGAGGTGCGCAATCTCTTCCTTCGGCGGGCCATCGAGGCGGACGCCAAGCTCCTGGGCGAAGATGCGACCGCTCCGGGCACCGAGGAGCATCAGGCTGCCTCCGCCACGCACGTAATCGAGCAGCGCCTCGACGAAGTCCTCGGCGAGGTGCTCGGTATCGGGTACCACGACCATCGGAAACTGCTCGAGGCGGTCTTGAAGCATCCACTCGGCGAGGACGTCCACCGAGTAGTGCAGCTCCAGCAGCGCATGCAGACAGCCCTCGAGGTCCTCGCGGACCGCCCCGGTGTGAAAGACGCGATCGGAGCGGCGCATAAAGTCATCGACCGGCAGCAGCAGCGCAACCTGCGGGACGGAAGTGCTGCCCTCGCACAAAGCCTGCCGCTCGCGGCAGAAGCTCGCGACCTCCTCGGCGGTCTCGATGAACTTGCGCGGGATGTGCCCGGTGCGCGTGGGCTGGTAGTAATACTGGAAGGCGCCGCCCTGGCTGAGCACCACGCCTGCCTCCTGCTTCAGCTGCACCGCGGGCTTGTGCAGCCGTGCGTCCCATTCGCGGTTGAACCCCCACGCCATCAGATCCCATGGCCTACCAACGGAGGCGAAGTACCGCGCCTCGAGTCGCGCTCGGTCGCATGAGCCGGCAGGCGAGAAATCCCCCGAGAGGTAATCCAGATCGACGGTCGGTCGCAGGGGGGCATAGGTTGAGTACATCCAGTTGCTGGTGATATCAAGCTCCGGGCGGAACTGATGCAGGGCATCGACCCAGTGGCGCAGGTAGCGCAGGAACTGCTCGCGGTGAAAGTCCATCCACTCGTGCCAGTTCTCATCCTCCGGCCCCGTCGGCGGCTCCAGCCCGGTCTCCTCGCGCCACTGCTCAACCGCGCGCGGAGAGTAATCAGGCACCGCGCCCCAGCAGTCGCCATCGATCCACAACCCGTCGATGTCATACTGCTCGACGACCTCCCGCAGTTGCGGGATCATCAGCTCATCCACATAGTCTCCGAAGGTGCTTGTCGCGCGCTCGTTAATTGAGCCATCAGCATTGCGCGCGGCCCACTCGGGGTGCTCGCGGATGGCCTTCTCGTCGATGACGCCGGAGTAATGCAGCAGCAGCGCCACACCCAACTCGCGCGTGACGTCACGCAGAATTCGCAGCGCGTCCCGCTCGATGCCCGGTGCACTCCAGCCAACCTCAGTCGGATAGCTGGCGTATCCCGGATGGCCCTTGCAGTCCCACTGCACCCAGTCCGGCCGCACCCGCTCGATCAACTCGCGGAAGTTCTCCGCGCTTGCCTCTGCTCCCAGCGCCTCGTCGCTCTCGTTTGCGTGCAGGTCAAAATGCAGCCCGAAGAACGCCTCCGAACGCCGCAACGGCTTGCTCATGCCCGCCAACCTCTCTCCCTGCTCAGTGAATGATCCTGTCGCCCCAGATCTGCACCTCCGCGACGGTCAGATAGGTCCGGTCGTCCATCAGGTGCAGGCGAAGGCGCAGCTTCTGCGCCTCCAGCTTCAGGTCCTCGAACGCGTTCCAGCCATGCTCCGGCTCGAGCGTCGCGATCGGTTCATCGCCCTCGGCCGGCAAGAGCTCCACGAGCTTCGTGCCATGCGCCCGCCGCGAGGGATCGTTGTTGACCTTCAGCGCCACGCGCTCGATGCGGTACGTATCGCGCAGGTCGAACAGCAGCTCGCCGGTCCTGCGATGCTCCCAGTACGCGTAGCTGCATGGCGTGCGCTGGTAGTCGTAGCTGTCGTCGCCATCTGTCAGCGAGCCGGCGGTGAAGGGAATCGGCCCATCGATCTCGACGTCGCCGGTCATTGGGGCGTCAGGCAGGTAGGTGCCCCTGGTGCGGATGACGAGGGCAGGGTCGGGCTCACGCTGCTCGTGGCCAACGCCGTTCTCGCTGAGCAGCTTGCCGACTGGCCCGAGATCCTCGAGCCTGAGTCCGTCGAACCACGCATCGCCGGTCCCCGAGCTGTTGATGAGGCTCACCGTCAGCACCATGCGTCCGAGCGTCATGAACTCCGCCGCCCGCTGTGTCCAGCCATCACGCGTCTCACCGGTGTCGGTCAGCGTTCCGGCCGCGGTGGCATCGCTATCGTAGCTTCGGAGGGAGTAGGCGATCTGCGGATTCATCGTCTCGTCGGCGCGGACCCAGCCAATGAGGCGCCAGCGCCGGGGGCCCTCGAGCGCGACCTGGTTATTGACGCGGATATACCGCGTCCGGTTGCCGGAATGTATCCGCAGCGACCGCTCGCCCTCGATCGCGACCTCCGCGTCATAGTAGTACCCCACGTTCACGACCGGGTCCTCGTAGTGATCCTGGCCGGGTGGCTTCTTGATGTCCCAGTGCGCGAAGTTCGGCTGCTCGAAGCCGCCATTCGTGAGCTCGCGCGGATGCTGCGCCCACGAGAACTCGCGCGCCCGTTCGAACGCCTCGCGCTCCTGTTCCGGTCCGTAACCGGCGGCCTTCGCCTCGCGCAGAAACGCGGTGATAAACGATGTCGCGGAGGCGTCCGAGCCGCCGCGCTGGTTCAGGAGGCAGTGGGCGAGGACGTTCATGCCGAGGCGAAGATACTCCTCGTCCCGCGTGATCCGGTAGGCATGCGCGAGGGCGGGGAAGAGCACGGAGCCCCGCCCGAGCGCGTAGATGCCGATCTCCTGCGCGCGCCTGTCCTCGCTGATCTCGGCGTCCTGCGGGAAGATCCACGCCGACTTGCCCTTGCGCTCGACGTCGAGCGACAGGTCCAGCTCGCGCAGGAAGGTCTCGGCCAGCTCCTCGCCGCCGACGGTGCGGTGGAGCTTTGCCATCGCCAGGCAGCCGTACCAGGTGAAGGCGCTACCCGAGGAGTAGCGGTTCTCGTACCACGAACCCTTCTCGGCCCCGCAGATCGCGGCCTCCGGGTCCTGTCGCTCGCGGAGCACCTCGATGTGCGCCAGCGTGGCCTCGAGATAGCGATCATCGCCGGTGGCCTGATAAATGTCCACGAGGTTGTCGATCGCCCGTGTCCAGTCGCGGCCTGTTGTGAAGCCGGGCTCCTTCTGCAGCAGCCGCTCGCCAACCTCGCGCAGCACCGCCAGGGACCGTGCGTCGCCGGTGAGCAGATAGTGATCGCGGATGCCCTGGATCCACGAATGCGACCAGCTCTCACCAGAGGACGTGTGGTTGTTGCAGTGGGTGTGGCAGAAGCCGAAGCGATGATCGATGTCCACGTCGCGGTAGTGCTCGGCCGCCAGGCGGGCGTTGTCGAAGTGCTCGCGTGAGAGTGTACGGAAGAAGTGCAGCATCAGCTCGTGGTCCGCCATCGTCTCCAGGTTCGACCAGCCGCCGTCGCCCGGCGCGTCGCCGTAGTTGAACAGCCCGAAGAGGTTGCCGCTGCCCTTGCGCTCCCACGAGAAGCGGCCAAGCGTCTCAAGGCTGCCCAGGGTCTGCTCGAAGATCGGGAACGTCTGCGGGTCGGGGGGCATCAGGAAGCCAAAAACGCCGCTGTCGCAGTACCAGCCCGCAGGTGCCAGAACGATCGGCATCTCTGCCGTCCGCAGCTCCACGGGCGGGCCCTGCGCGTTCCAGTCGATGAGGAGATCGAACGTGCGGGCTATCCCCTGGCTGAGCAGCACGCCACCGGCCTCCGGGGGCCATGCCCATGCTGTGATCTCCGACGGGGTCGCTGTGAAGCCGCCAGGGCGGTTCTCAGCGAAGTCGCGCACCGCCACTGTGAGCACCCGGCCATCACGTGGCGCCGCCAGCGTGCCGCCGGGTGTGCTGTCCGGCGGACAGCCCCACGCCCGGACCCCCGAGCGGGACGGGCCGATGCCCCAGGAGAGGCTCTGCCCGCCCTGCAGGGGCATCATTCCATCGCCGGTTGCCATCATCACCATCCCGGCGCCCTCGCGGTTCATCCGCACGCCGAGCCCTCGCACAGCGATCGCATCCCCCTCGTTGATGAACGTGGTGCTGACCAGCGCCTTCGTGGAATCGGCGAACGCCATCACCCGGATCTCGGCCGTCAGTGGGCCGGCAGACATCCGCTGCGTCACCACCGCCATCAGGGGCCCGGCGCGCTCGACGACCGGGCTCCCCTCATTTTCACTGACGTATGCCGTTCCGTCGAGGCCGAGCACGACCGGGCGGGTCTGCATATCCGGCATCGAGCCCGGCTCGCTCTGCTCGATCTCGGCGGGCGCCACGTCGGGGCCGTACTCGAGCAGAAGTCTTCTCGGCGCCGAGGCGGGCACGGTGACAAGCAGTACCTGGATCGAGTCGTCGTCCTGCCATCGCGCCAGCACATCAAGCTGCGCAGGGACGGGGTTGCCATCGCGGTCGGTGACCCGCGCATGATTACGCACAAACAGCTCACCTTCGGGCAGTGGGATGCCCCCCGTCGCGCAGGGCATGGGGCTGCGCCAGCCCCCGGGGGCACTGACGGTCAGTTCCACCGTGCCGCGGCGATCAGCCGGACGCTCCACGTGCCCCTGCAGGCCGCTCAGCCTCGGCAGCTCGTGCCGGATCGGGTCACCGTCATCAACCTGCTCACCCGGAGGGCCGGCGGGGCAGGTGATCGAGAAGGCATCCGCGTAGATCGGCTCATCACTGGCCGGGGCGACCGCCAGCTCAAGTGGGCCGGAGGCATCCGGACGAACGGTCAGCTCAAAGCGCTGCCATTCGTCGCTCAGGTTAGCCGTCATCGTCTCATCGACGCGCGAGAGGCGGTTGAACCAGCTCAAACGGACGGTCGCCTCGGTCTCGCCGTCCGCCCGCAGCATCACAGAGCCGACGATCGGGCTGCCCGAGCCCTCGCCGCCGAGCGCGAACTCTTCGCCGGCCACGGCGCCGCGCACGCAGACGCTTCCGTCGACCGCTCCGCTCGCTATGGTCCAACCTGTCGCCCGGCAGGGCTCCCCGGCGCGGGCCCAGAGGGCCCAGGCCTCGCTCCCGGCTTCAGCGCCGTCCATGTACTCCAGATCGCCCCACGGCAACGCCTCGTGCGCGACCGCGGCCTGCAACACGAGCGCCGCCACGACGACGATGATGATAACGCGGGTCATGAGGGCCTCACTCCCGGCCGTCCGGATCGATGTGCCCCGCACCGCGCCTCTTCGCGTCCCGCCGGAGGTAATCCTGCCGGGCGCCCGCGACGCGGCGTTCGCATCCTACTCGACGGCCTCGAACCGTGCAGTGTGCTCCCACGGGCTGTCGGGCAGAAGATAGAGGACGCCATGAGGGGGATCGGGGAGCCAACCGATAACACCATCCGCGGCGGGCGCCCGCGCGACCCTGGTCATGCGCGGCCGGGGTTCGTCGGTCAGCGTCCACGCCGCGAACCCGGGTGGATCGAGCTCCCGCACGATCAGCTCGTCGCGGCCGTCGCCGTCGATGTCGCTGGCCTGAAGGCGGTCCTCGACCTGCGGCAGGTCCACGCTCGGCGCCATGCCCTCGAGGCCGAAGCCCTCGAAGCGATAGGCCGCGAGCATGCGGCCACCGTCCCGGGCGACCTCCAGCGCGACGATCTCACCCTCGCCGGAGCCGGTGAGGTCGCAGAAGGTCGCATCACGGAAGGGGTGGGAGAACGAGGTGCCCCGCCAGCGTGGCTCGAGGTGGGGCAGGCCGCCGTTGGCCTCCACGACGCGATAGATCCACGGTCTGCGTCGGAGGACGTCGTCGAAGGGTGCGCGCGTGTAGATGAAGACCAGAAGGTTATGATCTTCGCCCGCGAAGCGTCCGGAACGGAGGCGGTAGGGGTTCACGTCCGCATCGAGCTCTGCCTCGCCGACGAGCAGTTCGTTGCCCTCGATTCGACCGAGGAGGACCTTCGCGCCGCGGAGCCACGGACCGTCGCCGGCGGTCGAGCCGCCGACGAGCATTGCGAGACGCTCCTTCCCGAGCGGAACGGCGTCGCGCACAGCCGCCTGCTTCGACCAGACCTCGTCGCCGTAAGAGCCGTGAGAGAACCCGCCGGTGGGTGTAAAGACCATCACGCCGTGGCCCTCAAGGGGGCAGATCGCCGTCACGTAGTCTCGAACGCCCACCACGTGCCCGGTGATGCCCATGCCGTAGCCGTCCGGTGGCATTGCGTAGGCGACGAAGCGCACTCCGGTGTCAGAGACGCCGCGGGCGATCGGCCAGCGATCGTACACGGGTGGATCGGCGCAGCCCGCGAGCAATGTCATCCCCACTGCCGCGAGCACGACGAGAACCGAACGCGGCCGCGGGCCCCCTTTCCGGGAGCTGTCGCGGCCGCGTGGATTGCGGGTCGATTGTCGCTCAGCCGGCGTCCGTCGCATCACCAGCAGCCTCATCGCTGCCTTCGTTGTCTGAGACCGCCTCTGGCGCCGCCGGATCAACGTACGGGTCCTGGAGCGTTGCTTCAGTCTGCGCCACTGTCTCTTCAGCGAGATCGGGAGCGCTATCAAGCCCGCCCCAGTACCGCAGGACCGAGATGGTGTAGCGCACCCGGTCCACGCACTCGCTACCGACATCGCTGAGCCAGCTCTGCACCCGATCGCCGATGGTCAGAGGACGCGTCATGCGCTCCCTGGGCTCATCCGCCTCGAGCGTGATCCAGATCTCCTCCTCTGGACCGACGCCGAACTGGCGCTTGGCCTCCACATCCATCCCCTCGGTCGTGCGTGCGTATGCGATCTCACGCTCGAGGGCCTCGATGCGCGCCTCGGCCGCCTCAATCTCGCGCTCGTGGGCGAGGACCTGCGCGGATGCCTCCCAGCCGCTGGTCAGCAGCTCGCGCGATTCGGGCCCCCAGCGTATCAGAGCCAGTGCCAGAAGGGCCAGCAGCAACCAGCGACGGCGCACTGACTGCGCGCGGCGCCGGGCCACATCCTCCTGCGATTCCTGGTGCATGGCTGCCACTGTCAATCAACTCCCCGCGCGCGGTGCGCGTCGGGCTGTGGCGTGCTGCGACGGCGTCTTCGATCGGGCGCAGTATACTACTTCTGCGCCACGTTGTAAAAGGCGTCGATGCCGGGGAAGACCGCCATCTCGCCGAGCATCTCCTCGATGCGCAGCAGCTGGTTGTACTTCGCGACACGGTCGGTGCGGGACGGCGCTCCGGTCTTGATCTGTCCGGCGTTCGTGCCCACAACGATGTCGGCGATAGTCGTGTCCTCCGTCTCGCCGCTGCGGTGCGAGACAACCGCCGACATCCTGGCGCGCTTCGCCATCTCGATGGCGTCGAGCGTCTCGGTCAGTGTCCCGATCTGGTTGACCTTGATCAGGATCGAGTTGATCGCGCCGAGATCGATGGCCTTCGAGAGCCGCTTGGTGTTCGTGACCGTGAGGTCGTCGCCGACAATCTGCACGCGATCGCCCAGCCGCTCGACGAACTTCGGCCAGTTCTCCCAGTCATCCTCCGCGAGACCGTCCTCGATCGAGATGATCGGATACTTCTCGCACAGGTCCGCGTAGTAATCGATCATCTCCTCAGCCGACAGTTCCCGGCCCTCCCCGGCCAGCACATACGTGCCGTCGTGGTAGAACTCGGTTGAGGCCGGATCCAGCGCGATGCGGACCTGCTCGCCGGGCTCGTAGCCGGCCGCATCGATCGCCTCCATGATAACCTGAAGCGCCTCTTCGTTCGAACTCAGGTTCGGAGCGAAGCCGCCCTCGTCGCCGACCGCGGTGCTCAGGCCCCTGCCTGCGAGCACCTTTTTGAGCGCGTGGAAGATCTCGGCTCCCCAGCGCAGGCACTCGCCGAATGTCGCGGCGCCGACGGGCATGATCATGAACTCCTGCAGATCCACGTTGTTGTCGGCATGCTCGCCACCGTTGAGGATGTTCATCATCGGAACCGGCAGCGTGTGAGCGTTCGCGCCGCCGATGTACTGGTACAGCGGCAGCTCCGCGGCTGCGGCGGCTGCCTTGCAGGTAGCGAGGGACACGCCGAGGATGGCGTTCGCGCCCAGGTTGCCCTTGTTGGGGCTTCCGTCGAGGGCGATCATGACCTCGTCAATCTCACGCTGCCGGGTTGCGTCGAGGCCCACGATCTCGGGCGCGATCTTCGTGTTCACGTTCTCGACCGCGAGGGAGACGCCTTTGCCGAGATAGCGGTCATCGTCGCCATCGCGCAGTTCCACCGCCTCATGCTCGCCGGTGGATGCGCCGGACGGAACTGCCGCCCGGCCCCACGCGCCAACGGCCAGTTCGACTTCCACCTCCACCGTGGGGTTACCGCGCGAATCGAGGATCTCTCGTGCGTGTACGGCTGTGATCGTCGTCATCGGACATACCTCCGCCTCAGCGGGCTTTCACAATATCAAAGGGGCGGGCGGCCGGTTGCCGCCCGCCCCTGTTGGGTGCGTAGCTGCGGGCCCCTGCGGGCCCGGATGCGACTTCAGTCGCGCGGATTGTTGATCTGCGCCTGGGCCGCCGCCAGCCGCGCGATCGGAACGCGCAGCGGGGAGCAGCTTACGTAGTCCAGACCGGCGCGATGGCAGAAGTCGATCGAACGCGGATCGCCACCGTGCTCGCCGCAGATACCGATCTCGATATCCTCGCGGGCTGCCCGGCCCTTCTCCACGCCTATCCTGACGAGCGCGCCGACTCCGTCCTCATCGAGGACCGCGAAGGGGCTGACCTCGAAGATGCGCTGCTCGATGTAGGCGGGCAGGAACTTGCCCTCGATGTCGTCGCGGCTGAAGCCGAACGTGGTCTGGGTGAGGTCGTTGGTGCCGAAGGAGAAGAACTCGGCGTACTCGGCGATCTGATCGGCAACCACGCATGCGCGCGGTAGCTCGATCATCGTGCCGATCATGTAGTCGACCTCGACGCCGGTCTCGGCCATGACCTCCTGGGCCACGCGCTCGGCAAGCTCGGCGAGAATGCGTATCTCGCCCTGTGTGCTCACCAGCGGGATCATGACCTCGGGCTTCGGATCGAGCCCCTCGGCCTTGAGGGCGCAGGCAGCCTCGAAGATCGCGCGCACCTGCATCTCGGAGATCAGCGGGTCGGTGATACCGAGGCGGCAGCCGCGATGCCCGAGCATCGGGTTCATCTCGTGCATCCGCTTGACCACGTCCTCGATCTCCTCCACGGTCTTGCCGGTCTCCTCGGCGATGATCCGCTGGTCCTCCGGATCGCTCGGGAGGAACTCGTGCAGCGGCGGATCGAGCAGACGGATGATAACCGGGCAGCCGTCCATCGCGCGGAGAATGCCCTCGAAGTCCTCGCGCTGGTAGGGCAGCAGCGCCTCAAGTGCCTGGCGCTGGCTGGCCTCGTCGTCGGCCACGATCATCTTCTGGAAGTTCAGCAGCCGCTCCTCACCGAAGAACATGTGCTCGGTCCGGGTCAGACCGATGCCCGCCGCGCCGAGTTTTCGGGCGGTGGTGGCGTCCTCGGGGGTGTCTGCATTGGTCAGAACGCGGAGCGAGCGGATCTCGTCCGCCCACGTCATCAGGTTCTGGAACATCCCGAAGAGCTCGGACTCCTCCTCGGGCTTATCGCCGGTGAGCACCTGGATGATGTCCGACGGCATCGTCTCGACCTCGCCGAGCATGACCTCGCCGGTGCTGCCGTCGATGCTGATCCAGTCGCCCTCGCGCACGACCACATCGCCCACGCGGAAGAGCTTGTTCTCGTAGTCAAGCTCCACGGCCCCGGCGCCGACGACACACGGGGTGCCCATCTGGCGGCCGACGATCGCGGCGTGAGAGGTCTTGCCGCCGGTCGTGGTCAGGATGCCCTGGGCGGCGGCCATACCGCGGATGTCCTCGGGGTTGGTCTCGTGCCGCACGAGGATGACGCGCTCACCACGGTTGTTCCACTCGTCGGCGTCCTCGGAGGTGAAGACGACCTGGCCGGTTGCCGCGCCCGGCGAGGCGTCAACGCCTTTGGTGATCGCCTCGGGCTTGGTCTCCGGGTCAAACTGCGGGTGCAGAAGCTGGTCAAGCTGCGAGGGCTCGACCATCATCACGGCCTCTTCCTTCGTGACGAGGCCCTCGTTCACCATGTCGGACGCGATCTTGATCGCGGCCTGGGCGGTGCGCTTGCCATCGCGGGTCTGCAGCATCCACAGCTTGCCCTGCTCGATGGTAAACTCGACGTCCTCCATGTTGTGGTAGAACTGTTCGAGCTTCTCGCAGATATCGGTGAACTGCTTGTAGATCTCGCGCATCTCACGCTCGAGCTCGGAGATCGGAAGCGGGGTGCGCACGCCGGCAACGACGTCCTC
>JALGTR010000039.1 GCA_029821265.1 Candidatus Zipacnadia bacterium | reverse complement strand
GGGACGTCGCGGCGCGGACCGGTAAGCACGACGCGTTCAGCCAGTCCGATCTGCTGCACGCGCCGCCTGACCCTCTGCTCGAGGGGACCTCCGCCGACGATCACCCAGTGCACGCCGGGCATCAGGACCTCGACCAGCGCCGCGGCGTGCACCAGAAGCATCGGGTCCTTTTGCGGTGCCATGCGCATTACTGAGCCAACGACCGTCACATCCTGCGGCAATCCAAGTTCGGCCCGTGCCTCCGCTCGCTCAGCATCGCTCGGCGGGCGGAAGCGCTCGTGGTTGATCGACGGGTAGATGACCTCGTACTGCTCCGGTGTACCGATGCCTCTGCGCAGTCCTTCGTCCCGCATCGCACGGGAGCAGGAGATCAGCGCATCGTACGGTTCGGCGACGAGTCGGGATTCGGCCATGAATGCGTACCGCGCCGCGAAGTTGGTCGCCGGCTGCCACTCCCAGCCCCAGATATGCGCGACTGTGATCGGCGTCTGTGCCACCTGTGTCGCGAGAGGCACCAGGAGCTTCGGCTTTGAGCCGTGGGTATGCACTATCGTGGGGCGCATCGATCCGATCAGGCGGCTGAGTTCCCACGCTGCGAGCATGTCCTGCCACGGCCGCAGCGGACGGCCGAGGTTCGCGAGCGTGGTGACCTGCAGTCCACGCTCACGCATCTCGCCGGTCAGGTCCCCCTCCGGCCCCGCTTCCCGCCCGACCGCGAGCGTGACGTCGTAGCGTTGCGGGTCGAGACGCTCGGCAAGCGTCATCGCCATCAGGGTAGCGCCGCCCAGCGATGCATGCTGGACGACGTGCAGGACGCGGATGCGGTCTTTGCTCACACGGGGCCTCCGATCTATGAATGGTGGAAGATAGAGATTCACGCCCGGCAGCCCATCGACCTCCACGCGGCGGGCAGAGGCGTGGAGGAAAACCGGTCTGCCGGCGCGAATGCGCACATTGGGCCTGCTGGCCTTCTCGCACTATCGTCTCTTGGGAGTTGGAGCTCATGTCCGGTCCTCAGCGCGACCTGCGGGAGCTGCTGCGCGAGCCCGGTCCGGCCTTCCGGCCCGCTATGTTCTGGCTGCTCAATGGGACGCTCACGGCTGAGCGTATGCGTGATCAGATCAGGCAGATGCATGAGCGCGGCTGCGGCGGGTTCTTCCTGCACCCGATGGGGGAGAGCTTCCGGACGGGCGACTTCCTGCAGGGTATCGACCCCCCGTATCTGTCCGACGGCTACTTCGAGATGATTCGGGTCGCGGTCGAGGAGGCCGATCGCCTGGGCATGTACGCCTGGCTTTACGACGAGGGCGGCTGGCCCAGTGGACATGCGCAGGGCATGGTGACAGAGGGTCGCCCGGAGCTGCGCGGACGGGTGCTGCGAATCGATGGTGATGGCGAAACCATCGCCGAGATCACCCTGTCCGACAGGCGAGCCCTGCGGTTCACTGAACAGATCGGCGGCTATCCCGTGGATACACTCCGGCGCGAGGCCACCGAGCGGTTCATCGAGTTGACGCACGAGCGCTACGCGGAGGTCGTCGGGGAGTTCTTCGGCGGCACGATCCCGGGCATGTTCACGGATGAGGTGGGGGTTGGTGGCGAGGTCGGAGGGAGCGCGATCCCCTGGACGCCCGGACTGCTGGAGATTATGCAGGAGCGTCGGGGCATCGATCTGAAGCCGTATCTGCCAGCCCTGTTCTCCGAGGACGCGCTGGGCTTCGATCCGCGGGAAGAGTTCTCCGCGGAGGAGATCGCGGCGGCGCGCTGTGAGTTCAGCGAGCTATGGACCGACCTGTTCGAGGAGAACTACTTCCGCCCGGTAAACGAGTGGTGCGCGGAGCACGGTCTGATACACACCGGGCACGTTGGTGGCGAGGACACACTGCCGGGCCATCGTCGGAGCTTTGGCCACTTCTTCAAGACCGCCGGCGCGCTTCATGCGCCTGGAGTTGACGCCATCTGGCGCCAGATATTCCCCGGCGAGGCCAACTTCTGCTTCCCCCAGTTCGCCAGCTCGGCCCTCGCGCACCGTGACGCGCCGATCCCCGGCGCTTCCGGGTGGAGACGGCTCGTTCTGAGCGAGAGCTTCGCCGTGTACGGGTACTCCCTCACGCCCGAGCAGATGCGCTGGGTCGCCGACTACCAGTTTGTGCGCGGCGTCAACTACATCGCGCCGATGGCCCTCTACTACGAGACCTCCGGCGGGCGGTTCGTCGGGACGATGAGCCACCTCGGTGAGGGCAACCCGCTGTGGGACAGCTTCTCGACATTTGCGGACCACTGCGCAACAGTCTCTGCGGCCGTGCGTTCGAGCGAGCCGATTGCTGACGTGGCCGTCTACTACCCGATCGAGGCAGCCTGGGTCGGCGGGGACGTGATGCAGAAAGCGTGGGAGTCGCTGCAGCAGGTCTGCGGCGCGCTCGAACGGCATCATGTCCAGTTCGACTTCATTGACGCGCGCACGCTGGCCTCAGCGGAGATCGCGGAGGGACTGCTGGAGACGCCGGGGCAGCTCTACGGGACGGTGATCGTCCCCGAGACGGCGGTGATGCCCACGTCGGCCCTGGAGCGACTGGCCGATCTGCGCGAGGCAGGCGGGCGGGTTGTCTTCGTGAATGAGGCGCCCCGGATGCCGGCCGAGTTCAATCGGCGGGACAGGTTTGACGCCGGGATCGAGCGGTTGTGCGCTGATTCGGTGATGATGGACGCTGATCGCGCACGCAACCAGATGGGCGGAGATGATGCTCGCGGCTTCGGCGCGAGCTTCACATTCATGCTCGACGGGTTCACGGCCGCATACCTCGGCCCGCGGCAGGTGTCGGCGTTCACGGAGCGGGAGGTCGAGCCGGGCGCCTGCCTGGTAGCGCCTGAGGATGAGATCGAGCGGCTGGCCGAGATGCTGGTGCTGACGGTCGGTCGCTACGAGCTGCAGCACGATGCAGCCCAGCCGGAGCTGCGGATAGCGTCCCGGCGGGCGGGTGACCTGAACGTGCACCTGCTGCACAACGAGGGCGACGAGGCCATTGAGCCAACGATGATGCTCGTAAATGAGTCGCCGCGTATCGTCGAGCGCTGGGACACGCTGGCGGGCAGGCCGCGTGCGCTGGTTGTTCATGACGAGGTCTCGGACGCCACGAACTTCCCGCTTCGGATCGAGCCGGGAGAGTCGGTTCTGCTCGTGACGCGGCCGCCGGGCCCAGAGGTGCCCGCACCAGAGCGCCGGCCCGTCCTGAAGCACGTTGGCAGCGAGGTGCGGGCACAGTCGATCGAGGTCCTGCGCGAATTCGTCATTACCACCGATGGAGACCTCGAGATTCGTGAGAATATCTACACGCCGGATCGTCTGCCCGCGGATTTCCACCTCTGGCCACTCGAGCAGATCGGCCTCGATGAGTTCTCAGGTACTGTTCGCTACGTGGTTGACCTCTACGTCCAGCCCGGTGAGCTGGACGGACGGCTCTTCATTGACCTGGGAGAGGTCGGTTGCGTGGCGCGGGCATGGCTGAACGGAGAGGAACTTGGCGAGAGCGCCTGGCCGCCCCATCTGGTGGAGATCACTGAGATCGCCGAACTGGGCTCTAATGAGCTTGTTGTCGAGGTCACGACCACGCTCGCAAACCAGGCCATTCGGCCGGAGATCCTCAAGGCCGCCGAGGAGCGGGGCTGGATGAATATGTACTACGAGCGAACGTTGCCGTGGATGCGTGAGGACCGGCGCTCCGGCCTCATCGGACCTGTGCGCATTCTCACTGACTGAGCGCTACACACCATCTGGAGGACAAGATGAGCGTAGAGGCGGGGTCAGTCCGGTCGAGAACGGCGCGGCTCGTCAGGGCCCTGGGCGATCAGGAACGGGGCCGTTTCACGAAGCTGGTGAGGGACTACGATCACCGCGAGCCCGCGGCCGAGGCGTTCCTTGAGGCGGCCGGCGAGCCCTGGTGGCTCCGCGTTGCCGCGGCCCAGGCGGCCTCCTGGGTCGGCTCCGATCCGGTCATACGCGATGATGAGCTGATCGTGGGCGTCGAGTGCCCTCCTCGTGTCGTGGACACCCATTACACCGTCGGCCTGCGCTTTAACCGCGAGATGGCCAGGACCGTCCTCGCCCGAAGCGATTCTCAGCGGCTCAGCGCGGTGATACGAAGCGCCGGTGAGCAGCTGCAGGGACGCACCGCCGGCGAGCGCATCGAGCAGTGGTGCGCCGAGCGGGGACTGACGCGGACGAACGACATCTACTGGGCCGCATCCTTCCAGGGGCACATGGTGCTCGACTGGGCGAAGCTGCTGCGCGTCGGGGTGGGCGGGCTCATCGAGGAAGCTACGGAGTGGGAGCGGCAGCACTCCGGGCGTGGGCGGCGCCTCGCCCGCGCGGCGCGGGTCCTGGCTGAGGGGCTGCGCGATTTCATCGCTGGATACGCCGTCCGCGCCGAGGAGATGGCCGCGGGCGCAGCCGGTTCGCGCGCTGACGAACTGCGTCAGATCGCCCGCATCTGCAGGCGAATCAGCACGGAGCCCGCGGCGAGCTTCCACGAGGCCCTGCAGCTGTTCTGGTTCGGCTTCCTCTACGATGGCTCTGACAACCCGGGGCGCATCGACCAGTGGCTCCATCCGTATCTGCAAGCGGATCTCGAATCGGGCGCCATCACGCCCGATGAGGCGGAGGAGCTGCTCGAGGCGCTGTGGGTGAAGTTCAATGAGGTCCGCGGCTGGAATCTTGTCCTCGGTGGACAGACCCCGGATGGTGAGGACGCGAGCAACGAGCTGACTGGCATCTGCCTCGACATCACAGAGCGCCTCGGCCTCCCGGCCCCGAACGTCTCGGTCCGCTGGTTCCACGGCACGCCCGGGTGGCTGCGCGAGCGATCGATCGAGGTCGTCGGACGCGGACTGGGAATGCCGGCGATCTACAACGATGAGGTCATTGTGCCGGCGCTGACCAGGTTGGGCATCGCAATAGAGGATGCCCGGGACTACGCATTCGGCGGGTGCACCGAGATCCAGATCCCCGGCAAGTCGAACCTGGGCGGCGAGGATGCGAACCTCAACCTTGCGAAATGCCTCGAGCTGGCGCTCAATGACGGCGTGGACATGCGCAGCGGCACACGCCTCGGACCTCGCACCGGTGATCCGTGGCGCTTCGATACCTTTGAGCAGCTCTACGGAGCATGGCAATCGCAGCTGCGGGCCGCCACCGACGCGATGATCGAGATTACAAACATGGCCCAGTCGGTGCGAAGCGAATGTGGGGCCAAACTCTTCCGAGCGCTGCTGACCGCTGACTGCCTCGAGCGCGGTCTCGATCCGGATGGCGGTGGCGCGCGTTACGGGCATGGCGAGGTCATGACCCTGGGGATCGCGGTCACCGCAGATTCGCTTGCAGCCATTCGTGAATTCGTGTACCATCGGGGCTCCGTAAGCATGGGTGAGTTGCACGACGCCCTCAAAAGCGACTTCGATGGTCGAGAGCGACTGCGACTGGCGCTGCTACGCGACGCGCCGAAGTACGGTAATGACATCGCCGGGGTGGACGCTCTCGCGGCGAGGGTGGCCGGTGACTTCTGGCGCCTTCTGCGCCGCTACAGCACTCATCGGGGTGGGCGATACGGCGGCGGGGTCATCGTCCTGGGCCGCAACATTCCGTTCGGCGCGGGCACGGCCGCCACGCCGGATGGCCGCCATGCCGGAGAGCCGCTGGAGGATGCCGTTGGCCCGCGTGCCGGGATGGCGCGACGCGGGCCGAGTGCGGCGCTGCGATCCGCCGCCAGGATCGATCAGACCCTCGGCCCGATGGGCGTGCTCTACAACCTGACGCTGCCCGAAGAGCTCTTCGAGGAGACGACCAGGTCGAAGGTTCAGCGGCTCGTCGAAGGGTACTTCGCAGACGGCGGCCAGCAGGTGCAGATCACGGTCGCCAGCGCGGAACGTCTGCGCGCTGCACAGGCCAATCCCGAGGCGCACAGGGACCTGATCGTCCGCGTCGGGGGATACAGCGACTACTTCGTCAGGCTCTCACCCGAGCTGCAGGAGGACATTATCGCGAGAACCCGGGGGGCCGGGCGGCAGGCCTGACCCCTCATCACGATGTGCCCGTCGGGTAGAACGGAGTGAAGCAGATGGCGTTTATCCCCGTCGTGAAGTTCGGTGGAACCTCCATGCAGGGCAAGAACCGCTTCGGCCCGGGTGAGGATCGGCTGCTTGAAGAGTGTCATCGTCTCAATGAAGTCAACGATATCTATCGCCTGCTCGCGCAACGCCGCAACAACGCACGAGCGAGGCGGCTGTCGCAGGTGGCGCGAGAGTTTCTGCTGCCGCTTCGAGACGCGGGTCTCATTCCCGTTGTCGTCGTTTCGGCGTTCGACTGGGCAACTGACAAGCTCGACCACCTCGCCGCCGCGATCAGCTCCGATCCGCCACAGCGGGAGTATGCGAGGCTGCTGATGTCCGGCGAGCTGAGGGCGAACTCGGCGCTTGCTATGACGCTCGAGGAGAAGGGCTGTCGGGCTCGCTCGTTGACCGGTCGCGAAGCGGGGATCGTCACGCGCGGCGGGCCCGTGGACGCCGCTATCGAGCGAGTCGAGTGCGACCATCTCAGCGAACTCATCGCCCAGGGCATCGTGCCCGTCGTCGCCGGCTTCCAGGGCTACTATCGGGACGAGGTGACCGGCCGCGACGAGGTCTCGATCCTGGGTCGCGGCGGCTCCAACCTCACCGCGGTTGCGCTCGCGCACGCGCTCGGCCAGGAAGAGTGCACTATGTTCACCGACGTGGACGGCGTCTATGACTGCGATCCGAACACGCATGACGATGCCTGCAAGCTCTCGAGGGTGACCGCGCAGGAAGTGTTCGAGATGGACCCCTTCCCACAGGTGATCCAGCGCGAGGCGCTGCAGTACGCCTGCGAGCAGAAGGTCAACATCTGGATCCGTTCGGCGTTCGAGCCCGAGCGGGAGGGCACGCTGATCATCTGTCACTAAGTGTTCGGCGAAAGTTAACGTGCGGCGACGTTGTGTCCGGGTATCCCGCTTGTGCATAGTGACAAATCTCGACCCCGGGGGAGCGTGGTCACGCTGCCTGTTGGAGATGTCGGCGAGAGCCCGGTCGAAGAGGCGAAGGAGTACATCCGGCGGGGCCAGAGGCGCATCGCTGTGGAGCTTCTGGAGCCGTGGGTCGAGGAGCACGACGACGACGCGAGCGCGTGGTCCGTGCTGGCGGCTGCGTACTACGAGCTGGACAACTTCGCGGCAGCGGCCGCTGCCGCCCGCCGTGCGGCCAAACTGAAGCCGAGCGCCCGAAACTGGTGCAACTACGGCATGATCCTGCGTAAGATCGGCAGATTAGAGGAGGCCGAACGCATTCAGTACAGGGTGTTGACGCTGGACTCAGACTACGACCGCGCGCGAACCGAGCTGCGCAAGATACACGAAATCCGCACCGGTGACAGACCTGCGCACCGGCCGCGCCTGCAAAACATCTGATCTGCGCGTCGTAATCCGGCCACCGTTGAGTTTCGGATACAGTGCGTGGTCGAGATCTCAGCCATCCCGAGCCTCGATACCGCCCGTCGCGCGGCGGATGTAGGTTGAGAGGGTGGCCATCCTCTGCTGCACTGTCCGCATGTCGAGATGCAGGACATCGTCGCCGCCGTAGCCGCCGCGCGTGAGCCAAACGCCGTTCTCGGTCCGCTCGGCCAGCACCTCGCGGACCTCGTCCTCCATCGCCTCAGCCCGCTCGATCTGCTCGTCCCGGGTCGGCTCGCGTCTTCGCGCCGCGCGCCACGCGTCGAAGCCCTGCTCTTCGATCGCGGCGAGAGTCTCGGCCACGCCACTGGGGTTGTAGCCGCCCTCGAAGCTGTAGTGTGTCGGCGGGTTGCTGTCATCGTAGGTCAGACGGTACGTCTCTGCGTAGAAGTACAGGGGGCGGTTCGTCTTCAACTCGTAAAAGCGCGCCCATCGCCCCGGAGAGATCTGCGACCGCTCGAACCAGTCGAGCGCCGCGGGCAACGGATCAAGGTACTTCGTGTCGCCGGTGAAGTCCGCAAGTTCGATCAGCAGGCGCATGACGCCGACGCTCTCAGAGGATACTGCCGCCGGGGGCTCGAAGCGACGCGCCCACGCGGGCATCATGTCCGCGTCATACTGCTGCGCCCACGTCGCCTGCGGCTCGGGAAGCTGCGCGTTGATGATGAACTGCCCCGCCTTAAGCAGCGAATCGTAGTAGCGCCGGTCCCCGTAGACCTCCCAGGCGAGCATCATCACACGGCAGCAGTCACGGATCGTGTTGTCGTTGAACGTCATGTAGTCGCCGTAGTGACGGTTCGACAGCGGATAGCGTTGTGGCCAGCCGCCGCCGTCGGCCTGAGCCTCCAGCAGGAACTCGAGCCCCGCGATCGCGGCCTCGTGAATCGTCTCGTCCGTGTGGTCGAGAGCGGCATCAACGGAGATGAGAAGACGTGTTGCATGTTGTGTGACGTTGTCGTCCATGGTCCCGACGTTGTGCCCGCTCGTGAGGGCGGGGTCGTCGCTGCCGACGTTGTGGCGGTAGAAGTAGCGCCTCTCGCCCTCTTCGGAGAAGTCAATATTGTAGTACCATCCACCGCACTCGAGCTGGCCCCACGCGAGGGAGTGCGCGTTCTCGACGGCCGCCTCGAGAAAGAGCTCGTCGCCGGTCGCCTCATATGCGGCAAGGAACGCAAAGCCAGTGCTGGGACTGCCGGGGGGCTGCACCCAGTTCATTGTGCCTGAGATATGCCCCTCGCCCCACTGATCGGAGAGATCCGCGAGGTATGAGCCGGCGTATCCCCCGTGAATGGCGGCCTCCTCAGTGAGGTACTGCGTCGCCTCGCGCAGGGCCTGATGGGCCTGATTGACCAGCTCCATGTCGAGCGCCGCCGCCGGGCCGACACACGCAACGACGAGCGCCACGGAGATCGCTATTGGCCGCATAGAGCACACCTCCACCGTCACTTCGCCAGCCGATCGGCGACGGACTGATTGCTGATGCGCAGCTCGTCGATAGCCCCGTCCATGGGCAGATACGGGATCTCCCAGTCAGACGGGGTGTTGCACAGCTCGATGCGCGAGAAGTCCGCGCCCTCGAAGGTCGCCGGGAAGAACATCTGCATCCCCTCGCCATCGATCATCAGCCACAGATACTGCGGGTCGCCGGTAAAGTCCCATGACACCAGCATGTGGTGCCAGTCCTCGACGCTCAGGTGGCTCGTAGTCATCGGAATGACCTCGTGCGTGCCCTTATCGATGGTGTACGGCTCGCCGTCGAGGGTCGCGAGGAGACGAAGTTGGGTCATCGGGTGACGGGCGAGGTCGAGTTGCGTGCCGCCCTCCTCAGCCGGCTCGGCGTGCAGGAAGTAGTGCCAGCCCTGATCCCACCAGATCCGGGCGGCCTCTCGGGGTTTTGCCCACCACTCGATCGTCCCCTTCGAGCCAAGCTCCAGTCGCGACAGGTCGACGTCGAAGCGCCCATCGGGCATATCCAGCGCGAGGGCCTGGCCGAAGCGGCCTGCCACCCACCGATGCTCGCCGACCGCGCCCGTACAGGGAGTGTCGAACGTCTCGTGGTAGACGGTGGTCTCGTCGAGCTCAAAGGGCGCGTCGGGAACCTGGGCGAGTGAGCACGGAGCCGCGAGGCGAGGGATCTCGTCCAGAGCGATCGACGCACCCGCCGTCTCCCCGGGCACGCTCGCGAACTGGATGGAGCCCTGCTCGTGGGTGCCGCGGACAACGGCCATGCGGTCAAGTGTCATGCCTGCTTCCTGGCCGATGATCGCGATCACGACCGGCCCGGCGCGATCGACCGAGAACGGCAGAGCGACGGTGCCCCACTCGCCGATCGGGCCCTTCAGGCGGGTACGTTCGCCATCGATCTCGACGAAGAACGCGTCCTGGTTACCCGCCGGCGCGTGGGCCCAGAACAGCAGCGTGTAATCTCCCGCCTGCAGGCGCAGACCTCCCACTGCCGAGGCATTCGAGCTGAGCGCCATGGCCGTCCCGCCCGAGGCCTCACCGTGCGCGACCGGAGACATCCCTGTCGGCTCGCCCCAGCTTTCCACCTCGATCTTAAGCAGCACATCATCCTCGGTCATCTGGCCGAACACCGCCAGCGGGATCAGCATGGTTGTCGCCGCGGCCAGCAGCATGCCTCGCATCGCACTGTCGCCTCCCGACGCCGGGGCGGAAATCGCCGTGACGATAGGGCCTTCGACGGTTCCGGGCTCCCGTCCTTCCGCCGAATCCGTCGGATTTGTCGGAGGGGGGAGGTAACAGATCTCCGTGGTGGAAGTTAAGAAAAATCGAAGGTTCGAGACGGGCGCCAGAAGGGGAATGATGGCGTGAACGTCCACGATCTTCGCAGCGTCGTGACCGGAATCGTGACATTCGTCGTCGTCTGCTCCGCTACATGGGGGCTGTGCGAGTGGGGCAAACTTCGACGCGACGTCGCCGCGACTCCCGCTATGGCCGACAGCTGGGCCCCCACCACGGGACCGTTCGAATGCTCTTCTCGGCCCGTGCCCGCATTTCCCGACTGCACCGTCATCGGCGTCACCGACATGGGTAACACCCTCGCCCGCATCGACATCCCTCGCGCCGTTGTGCTGGTACCCGAGACAGATTGCCTGCCCCGCGAGGTGCTCGCGTGGATCTGGGGACCGGGGCCGGATGAGATCCTTCTCGAAGCCGGCGCGGCGATATACGGCAGTGACGGCCAGCTCGTCTGCGCGAGCCAGTGCGCCGACGTGCCCGGCGATCTCAATGGCTGGCTGCACCTCTCGCTCATCCCCGGCGAGGCGCTCCTGGCGGGCAATACATACCTGGTGGCCGTCTACGTCGATGACGCCATGACCTGCGTCGCCAGTGAGGAGGGCACTTTGGGGCGTTCGGCGAGCGCTCTCGATTTCGCCACCGGCGGCTGGCCGGGTCGGATCGAGTTTGTCGAAGACGGGCGGGACTACTCCATCGCATGCGCGATCGAACCGCTTCCCGACGATGTCGTACCTCCGGATGAGCCGCTTACGGAGATCTGGAATCAGCAGGACCTGCGCGCTGGTAATGACGGGCTGTAGCGGGGCGAAGACGGCTCCAGTACGGCGCACCGTGGTGGTCCTTCTGGGCGCCTGCGTTGATCTCACACCTGCGTGCTGCGCCAGCCGCCGACAGTACATTCAAACAATCGGCACGCGGCTGCGTCGAAGAGGATGCATGATGCTGCTCGAGGTCTTCGCGGAGGTGGCCGGGATGACGAGACGGACAGCTCTCCTGCTATCGGTTCTGGGCGCAGTGGTGCTGCTGACAGCGCTGCCGGCGCTGGCCGAGCGCGAGCCGCAGCCTATGGACATCCTCGACGCGCTCGCGACCGGTCAGGTCGATGCGGTGTTCTACGGCAACGGCGACAGCTCGGTCACCGGTCGCGTCAGGCGCGGCGCGTTCGGGCCCGAGAGGCTGTATGTGGCTCCGGGAACGCAGTTCTGGGCGCAGGCCGATGGCGACAGCCTGCAGGGGATGACCACACTCGGATGGGTCCCTATCGACCTGTCGCGGCGTCCCTACGCGTACGTCGAGATTCCGACTGCCTGCACGAACTACAATCGTCCCGCGCCGACGCGCTATGACCGAATGATCGCAGTCTGCTGCCCTGACCGGCGCATGGCGGTGCTGTCGGAGTACATTGGGCGGGTGCATCCGAGCAGGCCGGCGGCACAGCTTGCGGTATGGGCCATCGCGAACAACCCGCAGTGGTCAGAGGTCGCCGGCTACGTTGAGGGGCATGTCGAGGGCGGGACGCCGGAAGCTCGTGCTGAGCGGGTCGATGCCATCAGATCTGAGGCCGCTGCGCTCATGCGCCAGGCCGGCTTCACGCCGAGCCGGTTCCGTGTCTTTCAGGACTGAGAGGGCCCGCTCACGCCTTGAGCACTGAGACGGGCCGCAGTCGCGCCGCGATCTCGCCGAGGCGATATTCGGCGCTGGCGAGGATCACCCGTCGCCCACGATAGGCGAACGTGAGATCGCGAGGCGTGCCCAGCACGACGTGCACCTCGCCATCTGCGGTGATGACCTCGTAGTAGCGGCGATCGTTGTGCGTGTGCACGGCCGCCACCTCGCGGACATCCGGCAGCATATACCCGGCTCCGTGGGGGATCACGTTCGCGCCGCGCAGTTGGTCGAGGACGCCATGGCGCTGTGCGCGCTCCCGCCAGCCCAGCACGTCGATGACATCGTCGGCGAGATTGGGGAGCGCGTGGAAGAGATAGCCCGGTGTGTTCTCCCGCAGCATCACCGGGACAATCCCTCCGTGTGTGGTGTCCTGACAGCCGAGGACCATCGCGTTCTGGTGCACCAGTCCCTGGTGATGAAGGTTCGCCAGCACCTCGAAGTCGTCGAACAGCCTCTGTGCGGCCATCACCCTCCGCCGTCGCGCGAACTGTTCGGCCCGTCGGAAGAACTCGAAGTACTCCCGCGCGTCATCGTCGAGCAGGGTTCTGCAGGGCCCCCACGGCGTCTCGAACACGTGCATGCGGCGGCCCAACTCATCGCTGGCATCCCAGTAGAGCCCCATTCCCAGCGGATTCTCCCTGCGCAGTTCGGCCCCTGAGAAGTGCAGCACGAAACACCACGGTGGGAAGGCCGCCTGCGGGTCCACCGGTTCGACCTGCATCACGTCCACGAAGTGGTTGCCGGTCCCGATGTCCCAGTCAAGCGTTACACCGTCAAGCGTCGCGTGGTCATCGAGCATCCCATCGAGACGCCGCACAAGCTCCTCAAGCGGGGGCGGCGTCTGGAGGCCGCCGACAAGCATTCCGCAGCAGTTGGGCTTGACGTCGAGGAAGATGACCGGTCTGGAGCCATCGCCCCATGTGATCTTCCCCCCATACCCGATGCCGGCGGTCCAGCGCGCCTCGTTGCGCGTGATCGTCAGGTCGGGCGTGCCGATGAATGTCGCGTCCGGATCGTGCCCAAGCTCCTCGAGCACAAAGTGCATCTTCGCCAGGCCGTAGCGCATGTTGTGCTCGCTCATGAGGGCCGCGACATCACCAGGGCCCATGGAGAAGATGTGCTCACCGGCGCGCTCTATGTGCTGATCCATTGTGGAAGAGGTCATGGTGGCGGCCCCCGTCTGTCAACTATCCTCGGTAGTACTGCTGGAGATTTCCGCGCCGGGGCGGAATATCCTGTCAGCGCGGCCAGAAAACGGGTGCGCGATTCGGTCGGCAGTCTGCGGGCCGAATCGTGCAGGAGAACCGGCGGCGACAGCGTAGTATAAGACATAATGTTGTGGAGGTGCTGCGCAGACGATGGGCTTCATTGAGGACCTGCCGATCATGCCGCTCAATTCTGTGCTCTTCCCCGGAGCGCCGACTACTCTCTACATCTACGAGCAGCGGTACCGGAGGATGCTGCAGACGGTAATGGATGGCGAGGGCTACTTCGGTGTCGGTCTGCTTCGCGCCGGGAAGGAGGTCGGCGGGCCGGGCATTCCCCACGATATCGGCACCATCGCGCAGATCGTTGAGGCGACGAAGCTCGCCGACGGCACCACCATCCTGCTTGCGCAGGGCGGGCCGCGCTTCGAGATCGATGTGATCATGAGCACAATGCCCGTGTTCCGGGCGGATGTTCGGATACTCGAGGAGGATGGTGCCCCGCCCGACGGTCGTCTGCCGATCGTCGAAGCCAACCGTGAGCTTCTGCACGAGTTGATGCGGCTGGTCCTTGAGACCATCGGGGCAGAGGACACCGACCTGAGGGTGCCGGATGACCCAAACGCGCTGTCATGGGCCGTGGCTGCGAACCTGCAGACTCCACTGGCGACGCAGCAGCAGCTGCTCGAGACCCGGTCGGTCATCGAGAGGCTGGAGCTGAGCCTTCCGCTTCTGCGCAAGGAGATCGAGCACTACCGCGTGATGACCGCCGCGCGCGAGAAACTCGAACGCCTCGGCTTCATCGATGATCACGACGAGATTCCCTTCTCGCGCAATTGATGGCCGCCGCATAGGCGAATCCCGCCGCGCTTGACACTCCGCTGGACGAGACGTACAATCAGCCCCGATATGACGATAAGCATGCGCCATCAGTTGGCCGTGACCCTCGCACTTGGGATCTTTCTCCCCGGGGCGTTCGCTCCCGCGACCGCCCAGCAGTCCTTTGAGGGCTATCGTATCTCTCCGGGCGACGTGCTCTCGGTCAGCGTCTGGGGCGAGGAGGGACTGACGGGCGCCTATCGTGTCGGTCCCGCCGGTACCATCCCCATGCCGATGATCGGCAATGTGCCGGTTGGAGGCGAGACGCTTGACGGCGCTGAGACGATCGTCGGCACGGCCCTGCGCCAGGTGATCAGGCGGCCGAATGTCACGATCGCGCTCAACGAGGCGGAGTCACACCGCAAGATCTACGTCGCGGGCGAGGTCGACCAGCCCGGGCCGCTGAACCTGCCTTTCGGCGCAACCGTGGCCGACGCCATCTCCGCCGCAGGCATCATGCCATCCGCGGACCTGCGCAGGATCACCGTGACCAACTCTGGCCAGGAGCCTCGCGTGCTGGACCTCAGCGGGCTGCGCAGCGACGAGCCCATTCCCGCCTTCGAGCCCGTGCGCTACGGCGATTCCATCTACGTTCCGCGCCTTGAGGACCGGATCGCGGTGCTTGGCGAAGTGCAGAACCCCGGCCAGATGGTCATGCCGATCGGTGAGCGCGTAACGGTCCTCGATGCGGTCAGCCGCATCGCCGGCGGCCTCACCGAGAACGCCGACCGCGGCTCGGCGATGATCATACGCCGCGACGAGCCCGCGATCAATGTCGACCTCCGCGCGCTGCTGCAAGAGGGCGACCTGACGCAAAACGAGGAGCTTCGGCCGGGAGACGTGGTGGTGGTGCGCGAGGCCGGCGAGGTCTCGGTTCTGGGCGAGGTCAACAACCCACTCAGCTTCAAGCTGGTGGAGGAGATGGATACGCTTGAGGTGCTCGCCCGAGCCGGTGGGGTCACGCCCGAGGCGGGGCTCAGTCGCGCGCAGGTCATCACGGAGGATGGGGCCGTTCCGATCGACCTTGAGGGTCTGCTCGAACGCGGCGAGATGCAGTACAACGTGACGTTGCAGCCGGGCGATGTCCTGCTGGTACCACGCGCGGAGCCTGAGACCGTGCTGGTGCTCGGAGCGGTCCAGAACCCCGGCATCATCAACATCCGGGATCAGGAGCAGCGCGATCTCCTGCGCCTGCTCACCGTTGCGGTGCCGGCGCCGACGGCCGACCTTGAAACCGTATCGGTCTACCGGGAGGACGGTCGCGTCGTGGCGGACGTGCGCGCGATGATGGACGAGGGCGACATGACCGACAACATCGCGTTGCGCCCGGATGACATCGTGATGGTCCCGGAGCTGGAGAAGATCTACCTGCTCGGCGCCGCATCGACCACCGGTCCGTTGCCGCTCACCGATGATCTCACCCTGCTCGAGGTTGTCTCACGCTACGGCAACTTCGCGCATGGCAACCTGCGTCAGGTGACGGTTATGCGCCTCGATGAGGCCGGCCAGCCTGAGTTCCTCAGGCGCGACATGGGGGCATTGCACCGGGAGGTGGCCCCGGAGGATATGAAGCTTCAGCAGGGCGACATCGTCTTCATCCCGTATGCTGAGCGCGGCTTCTCGTGGTCTGAAGTACGTAACGCGCTCTGGGGCCTCGGGACGATTCTCGGCCTGCTGGATCGACTGTAGCGCTCGGCCGATCATCGGGAGTATAGAACGCGAACGGGCGCCGGCTTCCACCGGCGCCCCTCTGGTGTACGGTAGCTGCAGCGCGGCTCTCTCAGCGCAGGCAGCAGTCCTTGTACTTCAGGCCGCTCCCGCACGGGCATGGATCGTTGCGTCCGACCTCGCCCCGGTCCTGCTGCTCGGCTTTGAGTCGCTCGGCCATCTCCTGCAGTGTCCCATGGGCATGCTCGAAGAACATCCTGTAGGCCTCGCAGAAGTACGTTGGCCGCGGCCCGTCGCCCAGCATCACGCGGTACTTCGGACAGCCGCCGTGGCAGAGCGAGAACCACTCGCACTGCGCGCACTCGACCAGCCCTTCAGTCTTGCGGCGCCGGAACTGCTGGTAGCGCTCCAGGCCTGGTATCTTCCGGAAACGCAGATCGCGCAGGTTACCGTAGTACCACTGCTTCTCGACGAAGAAGTCGCAGGCGTAGATATCGCCGTTGTGCTCGACGACGAAGTACCGCCCGCACTCTGGGCCGAACATGCATGTCGGATGATCGTAGCCCATCACGACCGCGAGCATGTCATCGAACATCCTGACGTAGGCCGAACGCGGCTTCTCCGCCGCCCACAGGTCGAATAGCTCGCACAGAAAGCGTCCGTAGTCGCGCGGGGTGATGCTGAATGGCATCAGACCATCGCCGGACGGATCGGGCTCGGCAAGGGGGATGAACTGCAGGAAGTCCACGCCCAGCGATAGCAGATACTCGTACGTCTCCGCCGCGCGATGGATGTTTGCAGGCTGCACCATCGCGAGGATGTTAACCTCGACGTCGTGCTCGAGGAGATTCTCGATCGCGGCAACAACGCGATGGTGCGTGGGCTCACCCGCGTGTGTCACGCGATAGGCATTGTGCACGTCGGCCGGACCGTCGATGCTGACGCCGACCAGAAAGCGATACTCGTGCAGGAAGCGTGCCCACTCCGGGTCATCGAGCAGGACCGCATTTGTCTGCAGGCTGTTGGAGACCGCCTGGCCGGGGCGGCCGTAGAGCTGCTGATAATCGACCGCGCGCCTGTAAAAGTCCAGCCCCATCAGCGTCGGCTCACCGCCCTGCCAGGCGAATGGCACCGTGCGGTCGTGGTAGTTCATGTAACGTCGAACCAGCTCCCGCAGTGTGTCGTCGGACATGCGATGCCTGGGCTGGTCAGGGTAGAGAGCGGCCTTATCGCTGTAGAAGCAGTATGAGCAGGCCAGGTTGCAGTCCGGCCCCGCGGGCTTTATCAGCACGGTCATCGGCTCGTGCGGCATCGGCTCAATCAGTCTCCGTTCCTGTGGACGGTTGGCGGAATCTCAGACAGCAGCGCTCCGCCCCTTCGCAGAGCGTCTCCGTCAACTCGAACTTGATCCGCGGGCTGAACTCCGCAGCCCATCCTGCTCCCTCGTGTGCGCAGATGCGCCGCGCGATCGCAGGGCCAAGCTCCGCGCGGTCAGACGAGAGGAGCGCGTCGCGCCATGGGCATTGCGTGATGACGATCTCCGCGGCATCCTTGTTCTCAATCTTCACGTGGTAGTCATGACCCTCGGCCTCGAACTTCAGGGCGATACAGCGCGCAAGCTCGGCCGGGCTGTCCCCGTCGATCTCCAGTAACTCGCGGGCTTTGCGAGCCTGGATCTTGGCCATGACCTGCCACACCTTTTCATCCAGCTCCAGCGCCTTCTCGCGCCCGAACTGCTCCTCCGCCATGACAAACCAGAGCCCGTCAACCGCGAAGTAAGACCTCTGGAGCATCTCGTATACCCGATGTGTTCCTGTCTCCATGGTATCACCTCATCCCCGTCTTCGCCATGTATGTTCCGTGTTCGCGGATAAGCTGCATCGCGAACGCGTAGTCGTCGAAAGCCACCGTCGGTGGCACCGAGTGGTCAGAGTGGTAGATATAGCCGCCTCCGGGCATCGCCGCCTCAAGTTTCGTCACGATCTCCTCCCGGATTCGGCCGCGATCGCCGGACGCAAAGACATCCATGTCGATGTTCCCAAAGAACGTGATCTGGTCACCATAGAGCGGCTTGAGTTGACGCACGTCATTGCCCGCGCGAGCCTCCAGCGGCTGGATGGCGTCAAAGCCCGCTTCGATCAGCAGCGGAATGAGCTCACGGCAATCGCCGTCGCAGTGCAGCATCATGAACATCCCCAGCTCATGGCACACCTCGCCGAGCCGGCGGTGCTGCTGAAGCATCAGATCACGGTAGGAACGTGGCGAGAAGAGCATCCCGTTGCGGTAACACAGGTCGGAGAAATACCATACCGCATCGGCGTCGATCCCCAGTTGTGCGACACGCCGGATCAGGCTGATCTGCAGTTCGGCCTGCGCCTCAACCATCTCGGCGAACCATGCGGGGGTCTCACCAATGACCGTGAGCGCCCGCTCGAACCCCAGGGCCCGCAGTGTCCACCACACGGGCTCATTGGGCACCAGTGCGACGAAATGTCCGCGCTCATGGGCGTCGTTCACGCGTCGAGCGAGGTCTTTGGGGATTCGATCTTCGGTGGGCTGGAGGCGCTCACGGACGCGCTCCCAGTCCGTGCGCTGCTTGATGAGATGATCCAGCTCCGCGGGCGTGGCATACCGGTCCTTCCAGTGTTTGTGCACTGAGCCGTCGCGATCGCGACGGACGGTCCACTCCTCAGTCTCCTCGAGTGTCTCTTCGGCAAACTGCAGCGAGCAGTCGAGCGCCACGCGCGGGATGACATCGAGGTCGAAGTACTGCTCCGGCGACTGGTCCTCAGGTAGCCCCTCCTTTCGCCAGCGTTCGAGCGTCGGTGGCCAGTAGTGGATCTCGACCATCGGGACGCGGTCTGGCTCCTGTCGTCTCAGTGCCGTCGTGATCCGTTCTCTGGAGTTCAAGCTTACAGTTTCCTGCCAGTCAGATGGTGATCTGGATGAAGTTTCGACACAGATCGGTTCGCATCCTTCGGAAGGAGGCGGGGTGTCGAACGGAGAAGAAGAGGGCCGTAAACTGACTGCGCCGGGCGGTGAGCCTTGAGAGGCGGACCGTGGCCGAGCACGACGAGAGCTACAGGTGCGGGGCCGTGGTCGTGCGATGCACGGACTATCGGTTCCACGCACATCTGCCTGCACTGTTGTGAGTGCATTTCGGCGTGGAGCGGTTCGAATACGACCCGCCGAGCGTTGGTACTGCTGGATCGCTTTCGCTGATCGACGAGCGCTCGCGGGCGCTCGTGCTGGAGGCGATGCAGCGTGCCGTTGCGTTGCATGGGGTGGGAGCGAACGCTTGGACAACCCGCAAGCCAGGCGGCACTTTCACGCGGCTCGGTTGCGCGAAGCACGCGAAATCGCGTCAGATGAATGCCCGGAACTTGAGATCGTCCTGTTTTACCAGGACTGGGAGGGCGTCACACGGATCACGTAGAGGGGAGTACCGATGAGCAGGGCAATCAAGGTTGGTGTCGTCGGTATCGGCCGCGGAATGTCCTTTGCGCGCGGGACCGGTGAGCTTGTTGGCATGGAGCTTGTTGCGCTCTGTGACACGTGGGAGGAGAAGCTGCAGCAGGCCGCCAGCCAGTTCGGTGTGGCGACCTACACTGATTACGACGCCTTCCTCGAGCACGACATGGACGCGGTCATCCTCGCGAACTACTTCCACGAGCACGCGCCCTTCGCGATCAAGGCCCTCGAGGCCGGGAAGCACGTGATGAGCGAGACCTCCGCGTGTTTCACCCTGGCCGAGGGCGTCGAGCTGATACGCACCGTCGAGCGCACCGGCCTGACCTACATGTTCGCAGAGAACTACCCGTACATGGTCTTTAACCAGGAGATGCGGCGGCTCTACGAGGCCGGAGAGGTCGGCACCGTGATGTACGCGGAGGCCGAGTATATCCACCCCGACCCGGCTGACGTGATCATGGGCCGCGCCCCCGGCGTCTACCACTGGCGCAACTGGATCCCTGCGACCTACTACTGCACCCACTCCCTCGCGCCGATTATGTTCATCACCGGCACCTGGCCGGAGAAGGTCAACGGTTTCGTCATGCGGCGGCGCGATGACGATCCGGTTGCGCAGCGCACGATCAAGTTCAATGATGCCTCCTCGATGATCGCGCTGCGCATGGACAATGGCGCGGTCGTGCGCCTCGTGCAGGTCTACCTCCGGGGGCATGGCGTATGGGTTCGCGTGCACGGCTCCCGCGGGCTGATGGAGAACCTGCGCTGGGGCGATCGCTCGATGCTGCGTGTCGTTCGGGAGCAGTATCATGAGGAGCGCCGGGTCCCCCAAGAGGTCATCTACCGCCCTGACTTCCCTGAGCACCACGAGCAGGCCACGCGCGCCGGCCACGGCGGTGGCGACTTCTTCATGAACTACCACTTCGCGCAGGCCATCCGCACGGGCAAGCCGCCGTTCCTCGACGTCTACCGCGGAGTGACGATGTCGATCATAGGCCCCCTCGCATACCGTTCCGCGTTGGATGACAGCAACACCGTTGAAGTCCCGGACTTTCGGCGCGAGGCGGACCGCGAGCGCTACGAAGATGATGACTGGCGGCCTGATCCGCGCGAGGGCAATCCGTGGCCCAGCATCGAGGGGCGCAAGCAGCCCACAGCCGAGCAGCTTGAGTTCTCACGCGAGGTGTGGCGCGAGCGCGGATACGAGATGGATTGACGTGAGCTCGCGCAGCCAACATGAAGCCGGATTGACAGGTTCGCAACGCGGGATCGGCAGACCGGACTATCAACCTGTGAGCGCGGGAGACGGACCATGAAGAAGCAGATCCTGGCAATCGACGATTCGCCGCAGATCCTGCGTGTGCACGCGGATCTGCTCAGCAGGTTCGGCTATGCTGTCTCCGTTGCCGCCAACGCCGACGCGGGCCTGCGCAAGCTCGAGACCATCGGGCCGGACCTGATTCTTCTCGATATCAACATGCCTGGGGTCGATGGCTGGGAGTTTCTGGAGATGGCAGATCGCCGGGGACTGCTGGGCTGCATCCCGGTGATCATCCTGTCAGGGGCTCCGCTGGAAGGGGAGATGAGCGCGGCCATCGACGGCCACCAGATCAGCTACCTCGAGAAGACCGCCTCAGGCGCAGACCTGCTTGCCCGAATCCAGGAGGTCCTCGGCGAGACGGAGGAAGACGACGCCGGACAGCAGTAGCGTGGGGGCCGCCCCCGTCCTACCCGTCGACCCAGATCGGACTCGACCACGCGTACTGGCCGTTCAGCTGGCTCACGCGCAGGTAGTAGTAGCTCCGGCCCGGCTTCGGCTCGGCCTCCCGCAGGTCTACTTCCGCCCGGTAGCCCGCCTCGGGGACCGCTACGTGGCGTTTGATGATGTGCGAGTTGTGGTAGACGGCGTCGCGGAGGTCGTCCCACCGTCCTGACTGGTCACCGAACTGCTCGCGGATGCGCTCTCGGCTCTCCTGGTCGTAGACCACCAGCCCGCTGCGGTGCATGGCTTCCTCGATCGTGAACTCCAGTCGGTGGCCGTCGCATTCCAGGACGCACGTTGCGCCGACCGGCGCTTCGAGCTCGAAGACCAAACGCTGCTGAACAGTGTCTTCGGCCGCATGCCGCCGTGGGTCCGTGGTCAGCTGGAACTGCACCTCCGTGTCGCCGATGCGCTCCCAGCGGTTCCCATGACGGGTGA
>JALGTR010000038.1 GCA_029821265.1 Candidatus Zipacnadia bacterium | reverse complement strand
AGCAGATGCAACGGTGGTGGCGTGATCGAGGCGTGCAGCAGCTTGACTGGAAGGGCGTCAGTGTCCCCGAGGATGGCGACATGGCGGAGAACTGGCTGGCGTTCGGCGACGCGGACGGCATCGCGATCGATGAGATCGGCATGTACGATCGCCTGCCCGCGGCCGAAGAGCGGGCGCAGCGCGCATTCGATGCGCTCGCCGGCTTCGATGAGGCGGCGCCTGACGCCTTTCTGGCCGTCTGGAACGCCGGCTCGCTGACAGCAGCGGCCGCCAACGCATACCGCGCTCACGCCGACCTCGTCATGCTCGAGGCCTATCGCCAGTATGTTCGAGGAGCGTTCAACACGCGCACATTCTACGACTACATCGACCAGCGGGTGCAGATGGCGCGGCGCATGGACGTGCTGGAGAAATGCGTTATCGGCCTCGGCATCACCAACGCCTACGGAGGCGTGACCGTCGCCGAGATCCGCCGGTCCGTCGAGCACATCCGCCTGACTGCGCCCGAGACGCCCGGCCTGGCGTGGTTCCGCTATGCCGGCCCCGAGCGTGTTGAGCCGGAGGTCCTCCGCGCGGCGGACGAGATGGCGCTTGAGTACTTCATCCGCCCGTGCCTGATGGTCCGCGAGTGGGACCTGCAGCACGTCCCCGGCGCACCCGCGCGTCTGAGCGTCAACGTGCACAACATCGGCGGGATGGACGCCCGCGACGTCGCGGTCGCCTTCTATGATGGCCACCCGGAGAACGGTGGCCGGCAGATCGGTCGCGTGGAGATCCCGGTCGCGCACGCCGCACGCGGATGGAGCGAGGAGTACGAGGATCTGCCCGCCACGCAGGCCAATAGCCTTGCATTCGGCGTGACGGAGGCCAGCGTCGAGTGGACGCCGCCCGGTCGCGTCGCGGAGATATGGGTGCGCATCTGGGCGCCCGACGCCACGCTGCTCTCGGACCTGGCCCATCGCCGCATGTGGACGCCAGCGGGCTGATTCGTCCGCAAGTCGCACGATCACCATCCGCATGCAGGCCCGCGCCCTCGCTCGGCGAACTTGCTCTGCAAACCGAACGTTCGCCGGGAGGCGATTCGCGTGGCCGACCAGCGGCCGAATATCATCTTCATCAACACCGATCAGCAGCGCGGCGACTGCCTCGGCGTCGAGGGCCATCCGGTCCTGCTGACGCCGAATATGGACGGCATCGCCGCGGCAGGCGTGCGCTTCACCCACTTCTACTCCGGCTGCCCGAGCTGCATTGCCACGCGCCGCTCGATGCTCGCTGGCCAGACCGCGCAGACCCACGGGATGGTCGGCTACCGGGGGATGGTCGAATGGGACGCGCCGCCGACCCTGCCGCAGGTGCTGCGCGAGCACGGCTACCAGACGCGCCTGATCGGCCGCTCGATGCACCAGTATCCGCCGCGCAAACGCTACGGCTTCGAGGAGATGGAGACGCAGTGCCACACCGGGGCCAGCGATTACTACGACTGGCTCGACAGCGTCGGTCCGAAGGACTCCGGCGGCTGGTTCGGCGGCGGTGTTATGCACAATGACTGGACCGCGCGCCCGTGGCATCTCGACGACCATCTGCACCACTCCGCGTGGGTCATCACCCGCGCGCTGAGCTTTCTCGAGCGCCGCGATCCGACGTGCCCGTATTTCCTGACGCTCGGGTTCATCGCGCCTCATCCGCCGCTACAGCCGCCGGCGTTCTACTTCGAACGCTACCTGCGCACCGGCGTGCCGAAGCCGGTCATCGGCGACTGGGCGGAACCACCGCGCTTCGGCGAGCCGGGCGGCGGCGACCACGTTGCGCCCGGCCGGGTCGACCTTACCGGCGAGGCGTTGCTGTCGGCACGGGCGGCGTATCTCGGGCTGATCAACCACGTTGACGATCAGCTCCGCCGCCTGCTCAACCCGGTGAAGGGCATCGGCCGGGACCTCCATCGCGATACGATCGTCGTCTTCACCTCCGACCACGGCGAGATGCTCGGCGATCACCATATGTGGCGCAAATCGCGCGCCTATGAGCCGTCGGCGCGTGTTCCATTCCTCGTGCAGGCCCCGGAGCGCTTCGGGCTGCGGCCCGCGTCTGTGGTCGATGCGCCCTGCACCCACGCGGACATCATGCCGACGCTGCTTGACCTGGCGGGCATTGAGACACCGGATAGCTGCGACGGCCTGAGTATGGTCCCACTGATGCGTGGTGAGACCACTAAGTGGCGCGACTACGTGCACATCGAGCACGCGCCGGAGCACATGGGTCTGACCGACGGCCTGCAGAAATACATCTGGGACCCGAAGGACGGTTCCGAGCAGCTTTTCGACCTCGCGAGTGACCCGAACGAGTGTCACGACCTCTCCGGCGATCCGGCCCACGCCGAGTGCCTGAACCTGTGGCGGCAACGCCTCGTCAGCGAGCTGCGCGACCGGCCAGAGGGGTTCGTCGAGGATGAGAAGCTCGTGGCCGGGCGCCCGTGGACATCCGTCATCCCCGGACGCGGCAATCTGATCGAGCGGTCTGAGTGAAGGCCTGAAGCTTCGCTGGCCGCCGCCGTTGCGCGGACCGGAGGACAGGCGTCGGCCTCAACGAAATCTGCACCATCGCACTGAACCGAGCCCGTTACTGGAGGTCCGTCACGTGAATGACAGCTCCCGCCAGGGCCTCACGCGCATCGCAGTGATCCTGTCTCTGCTCGTGGTGATCTCGATGACCGCTGCTTCGGCCGCGCCGCAGTTCGAACGTATTGGCATACCGTGCACGATTAAGGAGCTTCACCTGCAGCTCGTCGCGCCGGATGGTGCTGGCGGCTACATGGCATGGGGCGACTACGAGGACCCGGACCAGCGCGCGATCGTCGGCTTCGACATCGAGACCGGCGAGATGACCTGGGTCGACATCACCCGCTTCGGCATGACGCACATCGCGCTGTGCCACGGCCTCGACGGTCGCATCTACGTTTACGCGGGCAATCCGGCCCACTTCCTCGCGTATGACATGCAGACCGGCGACCTCGAGGACCTCGGCGTCCCGGCCAGCCCGGCAAACTACCTCGGCCACGGGATGCGCGGACCGGATGGCAAGTTCTACATGGGCAGCTATCCGGGCACCCATCTCGTCGCGGTGGACACCACCACCGGTGAGATCGAGCACCTCGCGAAGATCGCCGAGGATCCGCGCGAGAATTACCTCTGGCCGAACGTGGCCATCAGCGACGACGGCGTGGTCTACGGACCGGTGGGCCTGCACCACCGCGAGCTGTGGAGCTACGACACCAGGACCGGGGAGAAGCGCCAGATCCTTCCGGAGGAGTTCACCGAGGACCAGGGCCGCCCGAGCGTGTGGTATGGCGAGGACGGGCAGGTCTACGGCAGCGTTGCCGGCGTCAAGTTCCTCTGCCAGCCCGACCGCATCGTCCGTGACGTGGAGGTCGCGCCGGAGCCAGATGAGCTGCCCGGCCTGCCCCGCACCGCCGACGGCAAGCGCATACATAGGATCGACGAGCAGGGCCGGCTGACCATGACCGACCTCGAGACAGGCGAGGCCATCTACGTGCAGACCGAGTATGACGGGCAGCCACAGATGATCTACTCGATCGGCTGCCTGCGTGATGGTAAGATCTGGGGCGGAGCGCTCTTCCCCTCGAACACCTGGTATTACGACCCGGACGCCGACGAGCTGGTCGACCTTGGCGTCATCGTCCGCGGTGGCTGTCAGATCTACGACCTCCTCAGCGTCCCCCAGGGAATCCTGATGGGCAGCTACACGGGTGCGTATATCGACCTGTATGACCCGCAGGAGGAGCTCAGCGACACGAACCCCTATCACTTTGCGCGCGTGCCCATGCAGGAACGCCCCAACCAGTTTGAGATGGGGCCTGACGGTCGGGTCTACGTGGGCACGATCCCGGTGAAGGGTCGGCTCGGTGGCGCGCTGGTGCGCATTGATCTCGACGCGCGTGAGATCGACTCGTGGGCGAACATTATCGAGAACCAGAGCATCACCTACTGCGCGGCCATCCCCGAGACAGGCGAGCTGCTCTGCGGCAGCACCATAGCGGGTGGCTCGAGCGCCCAGCCGACCGAGGACGAGGCATATGTCTTCATCTGGGACTGCGACGCGGAGCAGATCGTGCACACCGACCAGCCTGTGCCCGGGACGCGAACCTACGGTCGCGTGATCAGGGCGGAGACAGGGACTGTCTACGGGATCGCGGGGAATCAGTACTTCGCCTACGACCCCGTCGCCCGTGAGACAGTGTACATCGGCGACCTGCCAGGCGAGCGGGTGCACTTCCCCGGCCTCAGCGACGATCCGGTGGCCGGTCTGATCTACGGCCTTGTCGATGACAGGGTCTTCGCCATCGATCCGGCGGACCACAGCGTCAAGGTCGTCGCCGAACATGAAAGCATCTCGCGCGCCCACGGCTTCCACGTGACGCCGGAGGGCGTGCTCTACTACGGCTCCGGACCGGATCTGTGGCGTTGTGACCTGACTGCGGAGTGAACGATGACCCGGACCGGCTGTGGTGGGGGGACGATCCCGACCCGAGCAGGATGAAGGAGGCCTCGCAGATGCGTCTTGGTGCCCCGATCTTCGAGCAGTGGAGCACGCCTGATGAGTGGGCGCAGGCGGTGCGCGCCGCAGGATACTCGGCCGCGTTCTGCCCCATCGACGACGACGCCGATGAGGCAACGGTCGAGGCCTTCGCGGCCGCAGCGGAGAGCGCCGACATTGTCATCGCCGAAGTCGGGGCATGGCAGAACAACCCGATAAGCCCCGACCCCGAGGTCCGGGAGGCCGGGATCTCCGGCTGCGCGCGGCGGCTCGAGCTGGCAGACCGCATCGGTGCCAACTGCTGTGTCAACATCTCGGGCAGCCGTGGCGAGGTCTGGAACCTCCACCACCCGGAGAACTTCACGCGTGAGACCTTCGACCTGGTCGTGGAGACGGTCCGCGAGATCATCGATCGCGTGCAGCCGACTCGGACGTACTACACGCTCGAGACGATGCCGTGGGCACCGCCCGACTCCCCGCAGTGCTACGCCGACCTCGTGGATGCGATTGACCGCGAGCGTTTCGCGGTTCACCTCGACCCGGTGAATCTCGTGTGCTCGCCGCAACGGTACTACGCGACCGACGAGCTCATCGAGGAGTGCTTTGAGCTGCTGGGGTCGCGCATTGTGGCCTGCCACGGCAAGGACATCATCCTACAGGATGCGTTGACGGTGCATCTTAGCGAGTGCGCCCCGGGCGAGGGCGGCTTTGACTGGCCCTGCTACCTCCGCGCGCTGGACAGGCTCGATCCGGACGTCCCGCTGCTCCTCGAGCACCTGCGCACAGGCGAGGAGTACGCGGCCGCGGTGCGTTTCGTCCGCGAGACCGCCGCGGCCGAAGGCGTTGCGATTCGCTAACGCCTCGTTGGGTTAACCATGACGGCCCCGCCCGGGGGGCGGGGCCGTCCGCTTCGCGCCAGGAAGTAGCACGTCAGGCGGGTTCAAGCGCGGCCTTCAGCACGTCCTCGATCTCGTTGGCGTAGATGAAGGTGAGGCCCTCCGTGTGCTCCTTCGAGATCTCCTCAACCTGCGCTTGATTGCGCGCGGGAATGATAATGGTGTCGAGGCCGGCAGCCTTCGCGGCGAGCACCTTCTCCTTGACACCGCCGATCGGGAGGACCTTGCCCCGGAGGGTGATCTCGCCGGTCATGCCCACGTTGGGCTTGACCACGCGACCGGAGAGCAGCGAGGCGATGGCGGTGACCATCGCGACACCCGCTGAGGGCCCGTCCTTGGGGACGGCGCCGGCCGGCACGTGCAGGTGCACGTCGGTGTTCTCGTAGAAGTTGGGGTCGATGCCCAGTTCCTCGGCGTGGGCGCGCACCCAGCTCATCGCGGCCTGGGCAGATTCCTTCATCACGTCGCCGAGCTGGCCTGTGAGCAGCAGGTTGTTCTTGCCCGGTATCTTCGTGGCCTCGATGAACAGAATATCTCCACCACTCTGCGTCCACGCAAGGCCGCTCACGACGCCCGGCTGTCCGGTACGCTGGGCGACCTCAGAGTAATACAGGCGCGGGCCGAGCAGGTTCTCGAGATTTCGCATGCTCACGTTGGGCGGATTCTCTTCGCCCTCTACGACCTTGCGGGCGATCTTGCGCGCCAGCGCGCCGATCTGCCGCTCGAGGTTGCGCACACCGGCCTCGCGCGTGTATCCGTCGATGATCTCCTCCAGCGCGGTGTCGGAGATCGCGAACTGCTCGGCGGTCAGGCCGTGCTCCTCGCGCTGGCGAGGCACCAGGTAGCGCTTCGCGATGTGGAGCTTTTCCTTCTGCGTGTACCCCGGCAGCCGGATGATCTCCATGCGATCCAGAAGCGGCGCCGGGATCGTCTCGAGCACGTTGGCGGTGCAGATGAACATCACGTTCGAGAGGTCGTAGGGCACCTCAAGGTAGTGATCGCTGAAGGTGTCATTCTGCTCGGGGTCGAGGACCTCGAGCATGGCCGAGGACGGATCGCCCTGGAAGCCCGGGCCCGTCCCGAGCTTATCGATCTCGTCGAGCATGAACACCGGGTTGTTGACGCCGACGCGCTTGAGGCCCTGGATGATTCGGCCCGGCAGAGCGCCGACATAGGTGCGTCGGTGTCCGCGGATCTCGGCCTCGTCACGGACGCCGCCGAGCGAGATACGGTGGAACTTACGGCCGGTGGCGCGGGCAATCGACTGCCCGAGTGAGGTCTTCCCCACTCCTGGAGGGCCGACGAAGCAGAGGATGGGGCCCTTGACCTCCTCGCGCAGCTTGCGGACCGCGAGGTACTCGATGATACGCTCCTTGACGTCCTCGAGGTCATAGTGGTCCTCGTCAAGGACTTTCTGGGCCTGCGCGATGTCGATCGTGGTCTCGGAGCCCTCGACCCACGGCACCTCGGTGAGCCACTCCACGTAGGTCCGCGCGACGTTGTACTCGGCCGCGGCCGGGTTCATGTTCTCGAGCCGCTCCAGCTCACGTTCGGCGGCCTCGCGCGCCTCGTCCGTCATCTTCGCCTCCGCGACCTTCTCGCGCAGTTCGACGAGATCCGGACGCTCCTCCTCGCCCTCGCCCAACTCCTCCTTGATGGCCTTGAGCTGCTGGCGCAGGAAGTACTCGCGCTGGGCCTGGGTTAGCTCGTCCCGCGCGTCCTGCTGCATGCGCTGGGTGAGTTCGTACTGCTCGATCTCACGGGTGATGAGCCTCATCACCAGGCGCAGTCGCTGGTCAACATCGATGGTCTCGAGGACGGCCTGCCGGTCCGCCACCTCGAGGTTGAGCAACGATGCGACCATGTCGGCGACAGCGCCGGGGTGTTCGATGTTCAGCGCCTGGACGTAGACCTCCTCGGGCAGATGCGGCGCCATCTCTACGAGACGCCGGAGAAGGTCGAGAAGCGCCTTGCTACGGATCTCGACCTCGTCCGGAAACTCGTCGGGCTCCTCGATCTCCTCGACGACCGCGCGCAGATAGGGCTGCTCCTGCGTCCATTGTTTGATGCGCATGCGCGTGAGGCCACGTACAAGCAGGCGGCGGTCGCCGCTGGGAAGCTGGATCATCTTCTGGATGATCGCCACCAGGCCGACGTCGTAGAGGCCCTCGGGCCCGGGACGTTCCTGCTCGGGGTCCTTCTGTGCGACGAGGCCGATCATGCGGTCGCCGTTGAGGGCCTCGTCAATAAGCTCAGCATCGAGGGGGTTGGTGACGGTGAGCGGAGCGAGCATCCCGGGGTAGATGACGCCGTTGAGCAGGCGCACCACCGGGACCTCGTCCGGAATCGACGGGCCGCCAACGACCTCCTCGTCCATAACCTGTTGGGTCTGCTCCATTATCTACTGCTCACTTCCCGGAAAGTCGTCATTAAGAGATAGATCACGCTGAGGTGAGTCGCTGCGAACGGTTGCCGCGTGCGTCAGCGGATCGGCACATTCCGCGGCTTGTGACCGCCCTCGGAACGCAGCGGAAGTCGGATAACGAGGAAGCCACGGTCGTAGCTGGCCTCCGCACCCTCGGGATCAACGGGGCGTGGCAGCTGCACAACCCGAGCGAACTCCCCGCACTCGATCTCCACGTTAAGGTACCTGCGCGGTTCCTCTCGCGATGGGTCAGGCCGGACGCCTGAGATGGTCAGACGACCGCTGCCCTCGTCGATAAGAATGTTGATCTCCTCGGACTGCATCCCGGCGATCTCCATGCGAACGACGATGGCGTCGCCGGTCTCGTAGATGTCCGTGGGAGGCTGAAAGCCCTGATCGGACGCCTTCGGGCGCATGACGGCCCGCCCACGGGAATCCACGCTCGTTACGAAGTTCACAAGTAGTCTGCGACCCGACCAACTCATGATCTCTGGGTCAACCTTCCCTAACCGAGGTTCGCCTTCGCACGGCGAGGCGTGATGTCCACATGTTCTTAATGACGAATCGGCGGCGCCGCGCGTTCACGACGCCGCCGATAACGGGCGCACTCTTACTCAACCGTGACAGTCTTAGCAAGGTTGCGCGGCTGATCGATCTCGCGGCCGAGCATATCCGCGATGTGATACGACAGCAGCTGCAGCGGAATCGCGGTCGTGACTGGCGAGACCAGCTCGGGGCACTCGGGCACCCAAAGCACGTCATCGGCCTGCCGCGGGATCTCCGTATCGCCATCGAACGCGACGCCGATGACCGGCCCCGAGCGCGCCTTGATCTCCTGGATGTTGCCGATCATCTTATCGTACACGTCACCCTTGACGGCGATCGCGACGGTGAAGAGGTTGGGCTCGACGAGGGCGATGGGACCGTGCTTCATCTCGCCGGCCGAATAGCCCTCAGCGTGGATGTAGGAGATCTCCTTGAGCTTGAGCGCGCCCTCCATGGCCGAGGGCAGGTTTACGCCGCGGCCGAGGTAGAGCGCGTTGGGCGACTCGTAATACTTCTCGGCCACGCGCTTGACGTCTTCCTCGCGCTCGAGCAGCTCCTGAGCCTGCTCCGGCAGCTTGAGCATCGCGCGCCGCAGCTCGATCAGCTCGTGCTCACTGGCCGCGCCACGGACGTCGGCGAAGTGCGCAACGATCAGGGCGATCGTGAGTATCTGCAGCGTGTAGGCCTTGGTGGAGGCCACGCCGATCTCCGGGCCGGCCTGGATGTAGACGACACCGTCGGACTCGCGGGCGATCGAGCTGTCCACGACGTTCACGACGGAGACGACCTTGGCGCCCTTCTCCTTGAGTTCGCGCAGCGCGACGAGCGTGTCGGCTGTCTCCCCGGACTGGCTCACGACGATCGCGAGCGTCCCATCGAGCACGACCGGATCGCGCGCCCTCAGCTCGGCAGCGAGGTCGGCCTCTGACGGGATGCGGGCGAGCTTCTCCATGAGGAAGCGCCCGACGAGCCCGGCGTGATAGGCGGTGCCGCACGCGGTGAAGACGACCTTGCGCAGGCTCTGGATCTCCTGCTCGCTCATATTCAGGCCCTCGAGGTTGATCGACTTCTCGGGGTCGCTGAGGCGTCCGAGCAGGCACTCGCGCATTGCACGGGGCTGCTCGTGAATCTCCTTGTGCATGAAGTGCTTGTGACCGCCCTTCTGGGCCGCATCGGCGGGCCATGGAATCGTGTAGGGCTCGCGCTCGACCGGGTTGCCCTCGAGGTCGGTCAGCTCGATGCTGTCACGTGTGATGACGGCCATCTCGTCGTCGTCGATGACGTAGACCTGATCGGTCCACTCGCGGACGGCCCCCATGTCCGACGCGATGAAGTTCTCGCCCTCACCGATTCCGACGACCAGAGGCGAGAAGCGGCGGGCCGCAACCATCTGGTCGGGATTGTCGGCGCAGACGATGCCGACGGCGAAGGCGCCCTCGAGGTCCCTGGCGGCCATGCGGAACGCCTCGGCCAGATCGCCATCGTAGTACTTATCGACCAGGTGAACGATGACTTCGGTGTCGGTCTCGGAGACGAACTCGAAGCCCTCTTCGGTGAGCTGGTCGCGCAGCTCGGCGTAGTTCTCGATGATCCCGTTGTGCACGAGGGCGATGCGTCCGTCGTTGGAGGTGTGTGGATGCGAGTTGATCTTCGAGGGCTTGCCGTGTGTGGCCCAGCGCGTGTGTCCAACGCCGAGGGTGCCGTCGACGGGCTGCTCCTCGAGTGCCTGGGCAAGATTCGCGAGTTTGCCGACAACTTTGGTAACCTCGAGCGTGCCGTCGTCCTGAACGACGGCGATGCCCGCGGAGTCATAGCCGCGGTACTCCAGGCGCTTGAGGCCTGCGAGACAGACCTCGGTGGCCTGTCGCTCACCGATGTAACCTACGATACCGCACATGCGTGTTCTCCCTTTCGGTCTGTGTGGCGAAGTTATGTGCCCGGGCCATCGGGCTCGGGCCCTGGGGTACTATTGTCCCGCCCTTCGGCGTGCGGGTTCTCCCCTGCACCCACTCCATCGTTCTGGCCGCCGTCGCCTGAGGGTGAATCGTTGGCGGGCGGCTGTCCATCCTGATTCCCCGGACCGGGCGCAGTATCCTCCTGATCGGGCTGGTCTGAATCGGTCTGATGGCCGGGCGGCGTCGTGGCCGAAGACGAGCCGCCGATGGCCTCCGTCGTGACGGTCACCTGGACCGCGGCAGGTCCCTGAACGGAGAGCCCGGAGGGCACGTTGAGTGCCGCGGAGTAGCTCTTGGTGCCGCGAAGCCCGGAGATGTCGAGCGGAATGGTTGATACCGAGCGCAAGTCGCCGAGCTGATCGTCGCCGGTGACGGTGACGACAGAGGGCTCAGTGGAGACGCGGACGACTTGATACCCCGGTGGCGGGCTTCCCACGACGGGTCGCACGGGAACGGTCTTGACGTTGACCTGCCGCACGATGACCTCGACGCTGACGTTCTGGGGGGTGAAGCTGACGCCAGGGACGGGCAGATTACGGTTGTTGCGGCCCTCGACCTTCGCCTCGAAGCTCCACGTGGTGTTCAGTCCGGAGACATCCACCACGACAACGGCCCGGGCGACCTCCCGAACGCGGGAGGTCGGTCCTCGCACAGTGACCTCCTCGGGCGAGATAGTGATCTGGTCGATCACAAAGCCGGAGGCCGGATCGCCCTGGACCTCGTACCGGACCGGGCGTTGGCGCTCGATAACCTTGTCGAGGACGGCGGTCGCGGTTCTGGGGTAGCCGGGCAGGACCGTGAGGCGCACGGAGACGCCGACCGGACGCATCGGCACCGAGTTCTCCCCCACGGTGGCGTGGCGGAGGTTCGCCTCCATACGGATGCGCTCGGTCTGGGCCTGCTCGAGGGCGCTCGCGCGGCCTCTCAGGCGCAGTTCGACGGTCTCCGGGCGCAGGCTGATCGTCACGAGGCCCTCAGGCTCGTTGACCGGGACCACCGGCACAGTGACTGCCTGCGTGGTGGCCGGATCGGCCTCGCCGAGCACATAGAACCACAGGATCACCGCCACCACCAGCGAGAGCAGCTTCAGCGGCCAGTTGTTGAGCAGTCTTTCGGCCATGTGACGATCGTCCCTGGCAGGATGGCTGTCCCGGCACGGCGGCCGCGGACGCAGCAGTCTGCATGTCACGTTGTTCAGGTTGGTCGCGTCAGCTCCGGCGAGCGGTCAGATCATTAGCGACGCCAGAAAAGAAATCTTGAGCGCTCATCGGGTGCCTCGAATAGTCGGTTGAGGCGCTCTGCGAGCTCTGTGCGTTCGAGATCGGGCGCCAGATTCCCGTCGACGGCGAGCGAGATCGCGCCGGTCTCCTCGGAGACGACGACCGAGACCGCATCGGTGCGCTCGGACAGCCCGAGGGCGGCGCGATGGCGCATTCCGGTGGCCACCGAAAGCCCGGGCTGCTCGGAGTGTGGCAGCACGCAGCCGGCCGCGATGATCGTCTCGTCGCGAATCACGACCGCGCCATCGTGTAGCGGGGTGTTCGGCCAGAAGATCGTTACCAGCGCATCGACGGAGACGCGCGCGTTGAGCGTCTTTCCCGTCCGCGTGATATCCATGAGGCCGCTCTCGCGTTGGAGCACGATGAGGGCCCCGATGCGGCGCGAGGACATCTCCTCGGCGGCATCCACGATCTCGTTGATCACCCGCTGGGTGGTCCCCTGCTCGACGCGCTGGAATCTCACGCCGAGGATCCCCGCGCGACCGAGCCGCTCCAGCGCCATGCGAAGCTCGGGCTGGAAGATCACGACCAGGGCCAGCACACCGGGGAGCAGAAGCTGGCTCAGGATCCAGTTCAGTGTGGGCAGCGATGAGCTGAGCCACAGCAACACCAGCACGATGAGCAGTCCACGAATGACGGAGCCGCCGCGAGTGCCCTGGAGCAGCAGCAGACCGCGGTACACGATATAGGCGACCACCAGAATGTCAATCACATCAACCCAACTGATGCTTAGGAAGGTGGCCGCTGCCTGTTCGGCGAGTCCGGCGCCCATCAGGAAAAAGCCCTGGCGGTACAGACGTTCATACGCCTCAGAGGTCGTCTCCGAGCCCTTCTGACTATATCACACGGTTCAAGGCAGCGTCAACAAAACGCATGGTCCGGGGACAGACCCGACCGAGGCCGCAGCAGATACCGCGGCCATCATCTGCGCGTGCGACCCGCGACAGCATTGGAGCGGGCTTGTTTTCGGCCCCCGAAAGCGGTATGATTCAGTGCGCATGAGGGCCACACCAACGCCCCGGAGGGAGTAGGCCATGGATCGATCCGAGACCCTTCAGACTCGCATATTCGCCGAGCCAGGGGCCGGGAACACGGACGCGACCCTCGAGATCGCCGTGAGCCGCGCACAGGCGCTCGCGATCGACACGCTGGTTGTCGCTACGAGCACCGGCCAGACGGCGCTGAAGGCCGCGAGGCTGTTCGACGGCAATGTCATCGGGGTAACCCTCTCGGCCGGGCACTGGGACACCTACTGCCCGCCCGATCCCGACATCTGCGAGAAGGCCCGTGAGGAGGGTGCGCAGATCATCACCTGTACTCACGGCCTCCTGGGCGGCCTCGACGGAGCGGTGAAGTCTGCCGGAGGGCTTGCTGCGGCCGAGATAATCGCGCGCACGTACTACACCATCTGCCAGGGCGCAAAGGTCGCGGTCGAGTGCGTCCTCATGGCCGCCGACGCGGCCCTGCTGGACATGGATCGCGAGGTCATCTCGATCGCCGGCACCGGCGGAGGCGCCGACACCGCGCTCGTCATCCAGCCGGCTTTCACGAACACGTTCTTCGATCTGCGGGTGCGCGAGATCCTCGCAATGCCGCGGTAGCAGCCACTGATGCGGACGTCACGAGGGCAAAAGTGATCAAGGCCATCTACATCTATGACGCGCCCGACGCCATCGGCCTCGATATCGGGGTCATCGCGCAGTACCTGTCGGAGCTTCTGCCTGACACACAGGTGCAGACGCGGACCGACTTCTTCACCTACCACATCGGGCAGTTCGATCTCGAGCTGACTGACGCGCTCACCGAGCAGGTCGTGGTGCGGCTTGACGAGCGCGAGGTGCACAACCTTGTAGCTCCGGATCGCCGCGGGGATCTTCCCCCGGTGGCCCCCGAGGACGAGGACCTGCCCACCGTCTACCAGGCGGAGCAGCTGCAGGACGTGATGCGCGCGATGCTCCCGCAGGATGAGCGCGGGGACGAGCACCTGCACATCGTCTACATCACCCAGTGCATCGGGCATTTCGAGCCGGGCGAGCCGTATCTGACACTGCAGATCATCCAGCACGGGCAGCCGACGATCATCTCGACGACCGGCTTCGTCGAGGTGCCCGCGCTGCCGCGGGAGTATAGCTTCCGGCGGGCGCAGCTTCTGAGCTTTGGAATGGACGAGGCGGTCGAAGAGCTGGACGAGAGATTCGCCGAGCGTGCTCTCGCACACGGAGACACCCGGATCACCCGCGTCGCTATTGGCTACGCCCTGCACGCGCTCTTTCAGCGGCTCTTCGGCGAGAGCGGGTGCGACGAGCCGAGCTGTCCGCTCCGCCACGCTCGAACGCACGATGAGCTGATCGAGGCGCATCTGAGCGAGAATTCGGGGCTATGTGACCATCACACGCGCATGCTGATCGAGGCGCGTGGGGAGAAGGGCGCCCGATGAGGGAACAGTGCGGCGCCCGATGGCGTCAAGAAGCCATGATGGGCGCCACGTTCGCGTGCCGCCTCGGTGCGCGACGCACACAGCGCATGATCGCCGGGCGGGGCAGATCCGCGGAGCGTGAGCGATGAAGGAAAGGCCAAGCCGCATTCTGCGCTTTTTCAGGGTTATCAACGCCCTTTTGATCCTCGGCACGTTCGGGGTGGCCGGGTTCGTGTACGGTGGTTTCGAGAGCGTCAGGGCCGTGCTGCCCGAAGACGCGGACCTCACGCGCTACAAGCCCCTGGGCACCACGGAGATCTACTCCACCGAGCGCAATCCAGACGGCACCATCGCAGGCCACACGCTGCTGGCGAGAATCGCCAAGGAGGATCGCACGCCGGTCGAGCTGTCGCGGATCCCAATACATCTTCAGCAGGCAACGGTCGCGATCGAGGATGAGCGATTCTTCGAGCATCGTGGGGTCGATCCCAAGGGGATCATTCGCGCGGCGCTTGCGAACCTCCGCAGCGGGCGGATCGAGCAGGGTGGATCGACGATCACCCAGCAGCTCGTCAAGAACGTGTGGCTCTCTCAGGAGCGGACGATCGACCGCAAGCTCAAGGAGATCATGCTGGCGCTGCAGTTCGAGACGAAGTTCTCGAAAGACGAGATCCTGGAGATGTACCTCAACGAGGTCTACTACGGTCACGGCGCGTACGGTGTGCAGGCCGCGGCGCAGACCTACTTCGATAAGGACGTCGAGGACCTGACGCTGGGTGAGGCTGCGCTTCTGGCCGGTCTGCCGCGTCGGCCTTCGAAGTACTCCCCGTATGTGGACCCCGAGGAGGCGAAGCGGCGCCGCTACTGGGTCCTGCACAAGATGGCCCAGATGGGCTACATCACCTCGGAGGAGAAGCAGGCGGCGCACGAGGAGCAGATCCAGAGCCGGCTGGCGGAGCTCGAGGAGAAAGGCGCGGCGGTCTACCGCGCGCATCACTTCACGAACCTGGTCATCCGGGAGCTGTGCGCCGATAGCCGCTACGGAGCAGACGCGGTGTATAAGGGCGGTCTGCGCGTATACACCACGCTCGACATGCGGCTCCAGAGGGTCGCCGAGCAGGAGCTGACAAAGGGCATCGAGAGGCTTCGCAAGCAGGGCAGGATCCTCCCCTACCCCCTGGGGCAGGGCGCGCTGGCGGCGGTGGATGTGGATACGGGCGATGTACTGGCGATGGTTGGTGGTGTCGGCGATTGGGAGGAAACGCAGTACAACCGTGCGCATCCGGGTCCGCCGCAGTATGGGCGACAGCCGGGCTCGTCGTTCAAGCCCTACCTGTTCGCGACGGCGTTCGAGTCCGGGTACAGCCCCAACTCGGTCTTCAGCGGCGATCCACTGCGCATCGGCGACTGGGCACCCGTGAACTACTCGCCGGGCCAGGGCGGCAACTACACGCTCAAGCGGGCGCTGGGGCTGTCGGTGAACCTCGTGGCAGTGCGGCTCATCCAGGCCGTGGGGGTGCGCAAGACGCAACGCAATGCGGCGCGTATCCTGGGGATCCCGGAGGAGCGGCTGGCACCATACCCCTCGCTGGCGCTTGGCGTGTCGGAGCTCTCGCCGCTGGAGCAGGCGATTGGATACGCGAGCTTCGCCAGCGGCGGCCTGCGCCCGCGGCCGAGGTTCTATCACACGATCAAGGATTACACCGGCGAGACGATAGAGCAGCGTCAGCCCGAGCGGGTGCGCGTGATCTCGAAGCCCGCGGCGATCAGCCTGCTTGAGTGCCTGCGCTACGTTGTCACGAACGGGACTGGACGCCCCGCGAACATCAGCGGAATCGCCTGCGCAGGCAAGACCGGCACGACTCAGGATCATCGCGACGCGTGGTGGGTGGGCATCACGCCCGACATCTCGTGCGCGGTGTGGGTGGGCAACGACAACAACGAGTCGATGCGTGGGGCGTCCGGCAGCGGCTTCGCAGCGCCGATCTGGCGCGAGTTCATCCGGCAGGCGCATGAGATCCTCAAGCTGGACGGCGAGTATCCTGAGGGCTCGGGCGTGACGGCCACCAAAGAGTCCGAGCCCGAAGAGGAAGAAGAGGACGAGGAACACGAGGAGCAGACCGACCAGCAGCCGGAGATGGCGTCGCGAACCGTGACGGTCTGCGCCGTCTCTGGCGGCGCGGCGACTCCGTACTGCCCGGACACATATGAGCGAAAGCTCTTGCCCGGCGAGGCGGCGCCGGCTCCATGCTCGGTGCATGGGCCGCCACAGCGGTCACGGCCTCAGCCAGCATCCAGCGGCTCATCAACGCCTGGATCCCGCCCCCGACCTGCGGACAGCGGCGAGGGCAGCTCCGAGCGCACGCAGCCGGGGACGGGCGGGTCGTCCGACGGCGGAACCGTCTCGATCACCATCTGCACACAGTCGGGCAAACCCGCCGGGCCGTACTGCCCCGACACCGTGGAGCGCTCGTTCCCGGCCGGGAGCGCGCCGACCGGCACATGCACCATACATCGCGCCCCGCAGCCGGCGCCGGAGCCGAAACCGAGACCCGAGGCCGAAGCGGGGCATCCCGAGCCGGGGGCTGAGCAGCCCTCAGGCGGCCCGGGCAGCTCCGAGCCAGACAGCGAACCACCTCCTCCCCCACCGCCCACGGACGGCGAGTGATCACCGCAGGACACTCCGGCAGGTGAAAGACGCACTGTGACCGGATTCGACGGTAGGCTGAAGGCAGTTGGGCTGTTCATCACAGCGCTGCTCACCCTCATAGGTGGGCGGCTGTGGATGCTGCAACTGACCCAGTGGGTGGACTACACCGGGCAGGCGCTGGCGAATCGCACCTCAGTCGTGGGCACGCCCGCACCACGGGGTCTGATCCACGATCGCGAGGGGCGATTGCTGGCCGAGAACCGCCCGCAGTGGAGCATCACGATCACGCCGGCGGACCTGCCGGAGGAGCCGGAGCAGCGCGAGAAGATCATCACGCGGCTTGCGAGCATCCTGCGCGAGCGCGACGTGAGTACCAGCGACGTGCGGGAGGCGATCAACAGGATCTGCGAGCAGGTCTCTCTGAGCCCGACGGTACTGGGCGACTTCGCGGCTAATGTTCCGCTGGAGATCGTGGCGCAGATCGAGGAGCAGGGGCTTGAACTGCCGGGTGTTGGCATCTCCGAGCAGTTCCGCCGATACTACCCGCGCGGGGACCTGGCCAGTCATGTGCTGGGCTATGCCCGGGCGATCTCCAAAGAGCAGTACGAGGAGTGGAAGGACCTGGAGTACCCCGGAGAGCCGGAGACGAAGGGGCTGGGCATTGAGCCGTGGGACGAGGACCCAATCTACTGCCCCGAGTCGATCGTCGGACACAGCGGCGTGGAGGCCGCCTGTGAGCTGGACGAATCGACGGATCCGCCGACCCCGGTATTGCAGGGGCGGCGCGGAATGCGCGTTTACGAGGTGGACGTGTTCAACAAGCCTCTGCGGCTGATCCGCGAGGAGCGGGTGCCCGAACAGGGGGCGAGCGTCTACCTCACGCTGGACGTGGAGCTGCAGCAGATCGCAGAGGCGGCACTGGAGGAGGCCGTGGGGAGCAAGAGGACCGGCGCGCTGGTCCTGCTGGACGTGGAGACCGGTGAGATCCTCGCCATGGCCTCGAAGCCGAGCATTGACCCGAACCGATGGGTCAAAGGCTTCGCGAGCGACGAGTACCAGCGGCTGCTGCAGGACGAGCGCCATCCCTTCTACAACAAGGCGATCTCCGGCACCTATCCACCCGGATCGATCTTCAAGATGGTATCGGCGATCGCCGCGCTCGAGACCACCGGCGTATCGCCCGAGCAGCGATTCGAGTGTCGCGGGAGCATCAGCGTCGGCAATCCTCCGCACATCTTCAAATGCTGGAAGAACCACGGGGGATACCTGAACATGTGGGAGGGCATCGCCCAGTCATGCGATGTCTACTTCTACGAACTGGTGCGCTCGGAGCAGGCGGGGCTGTCGTCGGACGCGATCGCGAAGTACGCCCGGCTGTTCGGGATGGGCCAGTCGACCAACTGCGGCCTGCCCGGCGAGGAGAGTGGGCTGGTCCCCGATCGCGAGTGGAAGGCCGACGTGAAGGACGAGGACTGGTGGGGCGGCGATACGATCATGTACGCGATCGGGCAAAGCTACCTGAAGGTGACGCCGATCCAGATGGCTGTGATGACCGCCGCGATCGCCAATGGCGGGACGGTCCTGTCGCCGCACATCGTCCGGAAGATCGTCTGGCCGAAGTATCTTAACCGTGGCCCGACACTCTTCGAGGCCCGGAAGGTGCGGGATCTGCCGGTCGACCCGTCGCATATGAGGGTTGTCCAGCAGGGAATGCGGCGCGCGTGGACCGATGAGCAGGGAACCGCGCATCACCTTGCGGAGGCGACCGGTCTGCCACTGGCCGCGAAAACCGGTTCGGCTGAGGTCTACGAGGGCCAGGAGACCCATGCGTGGTTCGTCTGCTACGGCCCGTACGAAAGCCCACGGTTCGCCTGCGCGGCACTCGTGACGGAGGGCGGCCATGGCGGGGAGGTGGCGGGGCCGGTTGCGGTGCGAGTAATGGAGGCCGCGCTGGCGAAGTACGTGAAGGGCGACCGCGGCGCCGTCCGGGCGATGCTCTCGGGCAGCGTGCCTCAGCCCGCCGCCGACACTCCGGCCGAAGAGGTCGAGACCGACTGAGTCCCGAAGCTCACCTCGCGGGGACATCCACTACCTCAGGGAAGGCCTGATCGACGCGATGTTGCTTGACCCGTCCCGCAGTGACGACTGGAACGACTTCGTGCGCGGCGCCGAGTATCCCACCGTGATGCAGAGCTGGCAGTGGGGTGAGCTGAAGGCGACGACCGGCTGGCAGCCGCACGTGGTGGCGATCGAGCACGATGGCGCGATCACCGGCGGCGCGCTGGTGCTTGAACGGCCGATCCCACACGTTGGCCGATGCCTGTTCTACGCCCCACGAGGCCCGGTCGTTGACTGGTCGGATGCCCCGCTGGTGCGGGAGGTGGTGGCGCAGATCCGCGCGCTGGCAGGCGACCGCGGCGCGATCGCGCTGAAGATCGACCCACCGGTGCCGGCCGAGCGCCAGGAGGTCGTGAAGCTGCTCACGGGCGAGGGGTTCCGCTTCGTGGGCGATGACGATCCGGACCTCGGGGGCACGCAGCCGCGATACGTCATGAAGACAGACCTGACCCCGGAGCCGGAGGAGTTGCTGGCGAGCTTCAAGAGCAAGTGGCGATACAACATTCGGCTGGCCAGGCGCCGGGGGGTGCAGGTGCGCGAGGGTACCCGGGACGACCTGCCGCGCTTCTATGAGCTGCTGGAGGGCACCGCCGAGCGTGATGAGTTCGGGGTGCGCAGCTACGAGTACTTCGAGACGATGTATGATCTGCTCGAGCCCGAGGGGATGCTCAAGCTCTTCGTGGCGGTGTTCGAGGGCGAGGTCATCGCCGGGGACATCCTGTTACGAATGGGCGGCGAGGCGGTCTATGTCTACGGGGCATCCGATCGCGACTACCATAAGCACATGCCGAACCACCTGCTGCAGTGGGAGGAGATGAAGTGGGCCCGGAGCGTGGGCTGCACGACGTATGACTTCCGCGGGGTGAGCAGGGAAGTTGATGGCGAACCGATCGGTAAGCTGGGCGGGCTGAACCGCTTCAAGAGAGGATTTGCAGCGGAATACATGGAATACATCGGGGAGTACGACCTCGTCTTCTCGCCGACGTGGTACCGGGTCTATCAGATCGCGCGGCGGGTGCGAGGCTGAGCGCATAACGGGCGGCAGAGCAGACGTCTGAGCGCTTTCCGACGCCGGCCCGCATTGCTGCAGCGGGCCAGTTCATTGTGTACACCGGGTACATGCACGACATTTCGCAACGGAGATGGGGAGAGCCGGATGCGTGAGCTGATTGACGAGATACTGGGGGAGGCCCGATCCCGCGGGGTGACCTTCGCCGACCTGCGCGTGAACGAGGTCGAAGGGACGGCGGTCGCGGTCGAGGACGGTCAGGCCGACAAGGTCTCCTCGTCGTCGCGTTCCGGCGCGGGGCTGCGGGTGCTCATCGACGGCGCCTGGGGCTTCGCGCCCACCAACGTGGTGACGCCGGGTGAGCTGCGACGCTGTCTCGATGACGCCCTGGCGATGGCGAAGGCCGCCGCCGATCACGTCACCGAGCCGGGTGTGGTCGCTCAGGTGGAGCCGGTCGAAGACAGCGTGGAGCTGGACGTGGAGATCGACCCGCGGGACGTGCCGCTGGCCGACCGCGTGCAGCGCATCTTCGAGATCGAACAGATCGCTCGCGAGCGCGACGAACGGGTGGTCAACACGAGGGCCAGCTACTCGGATGCCGCGGGCCGGTTGATCATCGCCAACACCTTTGGCACGTACATAGAGCAGGAGGCCACGCGCTGCTCGGTGCGTCTGTCGGTCACCGCGCAGAGCGGGGACGTGCGGCAATACGCCACAGAGAGCGAGGCGCGGCCGGGCGGCTACGAGCTGGTGCGCGACCTCGACATCGAGGCGTGGGCCGGCGAGACGACCGACAAGGCGCTGGCACTGCTCGACGCTGAGCCGGCACCGGCCGGAACCTTCGATGTGATCATCGACCCGCGGGTGTGCGGGCTTCTCGTGCACGAGGCTTTCGGGCACAACGCTGAGGCGGACGCAGTCTGGGCCGGTGAGTCGATCCTCGCGGGCAACGAGGGCAAGCAGGTCTGCTCGGAGCTGGTGACGATCGCGGACGATCCCACGATCGAGAACCTCAACGGGTCCTTCAGGTACGATCACGAGGGTGTTCCGGCGCAGCGGCACACGATCATCGAGAACGGGGTGCTGGTGGGCTACCTGCACTCGCTGGAGACCGCGGCGCGCATGGGGGTGGCCCCGAACGGCTGCGCTCGGGCGCAGAGCCATCAGTACGAGCCGATCGTGCGCATGAGCAATACTTTCATCGACGCCGGAGACGCCACGCTCGAAGAGATGATCGCCGACACCGACCGCGGTCTGCTGCTCAAGGGCGGCTACTGGGGCTATGTCTTCACCGCGCGAGGTCAGTTCACGTGCAACGTGGAGAACGCCTGGGCGATCGAGAAGGGACAGTTAGGTCAGCACTATCGAAACGCATCATTCGCCGGGCTGACGATGGAGATGCTCTCACGCGTGGACGCGGTGGCCGACGAGATCACCTTTGATCTCGGCGGCACCTGCGGCAAGGGCGGACAGGGGATGGCTGTCGACGCGGGTGGGCCGTATCTGCGCATACGTGACGTCGTGGTCGGCGGTCA
>JALGTR010000264.1 GCA_029821265.1 Candidatus Zipacnadia bacterium | reverse complement strand
CCGAGGGCGGCGTGGAGGCAGATGAAGCGCTGGTTGGCCTGGTGGTGCGGGAATGGCGTGGAGCGAACGAGGCGCTCGCGCCGCTGGCGCGGGTGGCGCGGATGGCTACGGAGGAGTGGGGCGCCCGCGCGATGATCATCCCCTTTCAGATCCCGGAGGACTGTGAGATCGCCCACGAGCTCGCGTCGCTGGCGCCGGAGGCGGCGCTGTTCGAGCAGCAGTTGCATCCGCGGGCGCTCATGGCTGTGATCGGGCAGCTCTCGATGCTGGTGGCGATGCGGTTGCACGCGCTCATCTTCGCCGCGGCGCAGTGCGTGCCGGCGGTGGCGCTGTCGTACGACCCGAAGGTGCAAGCGCTGTGCGAGGCCGCGGACGTGTGCTGGACGCCGCTGCGGCACTCTGAGCGGGCGCCGGAGCTTGCGCGTGAGGTATGGGAGACGCGTGACCGCCGGTCGGAGAGCCGTCGGCAACGCGCCCGGGTGATGCGCGAACGAGCGTCCGCCGTGTTCGACGCGATCGCGGAGCTGTGCGCGCGGGTCGGGTGAGGCCGCTCGCCGCAGGGCAGCCGGCGCTACGGAGCCGGCCGGTCCTCGGCACCGGCTTCCAGGAATGCCTCGTCCCACGGCGTGAGCGGCCAGTCGATTCGATTACCCGCGGCCACGAATGTGTCGTAGAGGCCCTCACGGGCCTCGGTGATGGGAGCTGAGATCCCCTCGTGCCAGTTGCGCTCGATCACGACGTCCTCGATGACGGTCGGGCGATCTGGGACGAACTCAGACGTGCCTCGCAGGATGATGCCGATGCCACCGGGATTGTAGTTGTAGAAGTAGTTATCGTAGATATGACCGCCGCGGCAATCGGCGATCGAGATGAGACCACCCGCCGGGTCGATGTTCTTGCGGAAGATGCAGTCGTGCACGCGGATGGCGTGGCAGTTCGTGTCCAGATGCAGCGTGTTGGCCGAGAACGTCTCATCGAACGGCAGGGCATCTGCGCGGCGTCCGTTGCCCTCGAAGTATGAGTTGCTGATGGTGAGACCGTGCGTGTCACGGACGATGATTGCGGCTCGGGCGCAGCTCTCGAAGCCGCAGCTTTCTACGCGGGAGCCATGGACCCCTGACATCGCGAGGCCGACGACGTTGCGGCTGAAGTAGAAGTCGCGGATGACGCAGTTGTTGAAGTGCCCGGCCGCGAGAAAGCCCGTGTTGCGGCACCAGCGCACAACGCAGTCCTCAAACCTGCTCGACCAGCCCTCGGCGTGAATCCCGTTCTGCGCCGCCGCGACGATGTAGCAGTCGCTGAGGCTGAAGTAGTTGTGCCAGCGGATGTTGAGGGTGGTGGCGCCACCCGAAAGCGTCATTCCGGACAGATGTCCGTGGGTGGCCGGCTCCTCATAGGTGAGGCCGGTCCAGTCAATGCAGTTCTCGGTCTCGACCTGCTGGCGGATGAAGGTCTTGAACTTCCCGGCCCCGATCATGCGGACGTTATTGCGCACGTACGGGCTGCCCTCGGCATTTTCGGGGATGATCGTGATCGGTTTCCGTATGGCGTACTCGCCGGCCGGGACGTACAGTGGCGCGCGATCCGCGTGTGCCTGCTCGATGGCCGCCTGGAAGGCTGGTTGCCAGTCCTCCTGTTCGCCTCCCGGATCGATCACGTGGTCGGCGAACTCTGTCACGACGACGGCGTCCGCTGGCGGTTGCGCGTATGCGGCAGTGTGCAGCAGGGCGAGTGTCAGGAGCAGGCTCAAACGGAACAATGGGGACACTCCTCTTTACCGTCAGGTGTCGTACTGCGGCGCCGGATGCACGGTGACGAGCACCTTATCGATGCGCCGGCCGTCCATATCCACGACCTCGATCGTGAGGCCCTGGTATTCCACCTTCTGGCCAACGCCGGGAAGCTCGCCCGCAAGACCGATGACGAGTCCGGCCACCGTGCTGTAGTCCTCTCCGATATCGTCCGGGGCAGCGATGCCGAATGCATCCTCGAAGTCCTCTATCGAGAGCATCCCGTCAACGAGCCATGTGCCGTCGGCGCGGCGGACGATGCTGGTGCTGTCCTCGGGACCGAGGTTCGCCAGGCTCCCGAGGACCGCCTGCACCACATCGAGGGGGGTGGCGAGGCCCTCGATGGTACCGTATGGATCGATCAGCAGCGCCATGTGGGGGCGACCGCCACTGAAGGCGTCGAGCAGGTCCAGGGCCGAGGCCGCGGCCGGGACGAATGTCGGCTCGGCCGCCAGTTCGCGCAGATTGAGGTCATGGCCAGATATGAGGCGTGTGAGCACCTCTCGCGAGCGGACGACGCCGATGGGCGTGTCCAGCGATCCGTCGCAGACAGGCAGCATGTCGAACTCGGTGTCGAGGATCGCCTCCGCGATCCGTTCCTCCGACCAGCCGACGTCGATCCAGGCGATGCGCGGGCGCGGGGTGCCGACGCTCAGGGCATCACGTTTGGCGAGCGACAGCAGCCTTATCGCCATTGTCTCCTCGGTCTCGCTGATGACGCCGTCGTCGGCCCAGTCCTCGATCAACAGCTCGATCTCCGAACGGGTCACCGTCTCCTCGCCGCTGGGCCTGATCCCCAGCACGCGCAGAAATCCGCTGGTCGAGAGGTTCAGGAAGCGGACGGCCGGCGCGGTCATCACGCTCAGGGCCTTCATCGGAAGGGCAACGAGGGCGGCGGCGCGTTCACTGAAACGCAGACCGATCTCCTTGGGGGCCAGTTCGCCAACTATCAGCGAGAGGTAGGTAATGGCGAGGACAACGATAGCTGCCGCGGCGCCGTCGCTGTGGGCCGCAAGCCACGGCACATCGGCGATCATCGGCTCCAGACGCTCTGAAAGCGTGGCCTTGCCGTACGCGCCGGAGACGATGGCGATCAGCGATATGCCGATCTGTATCGTGGCGAGAAAGCGCCCCGGGGACTCCATCAGCTCCAGCGCTGCTCTCGCGCCGCGGCTTCCCGCATCGGCGAGCTGGCTCAGGCGCGTCTCCCGCGCCGAGACGAGAGCGATCTCGGACATCGCGAATATGCCGTTGACGATGATAAGCGTCAGGAGAATCAGGATCTCAATGACAACCGTGGGCACCGGTCATTCTCCTCTCGTGTCAACGGGCTCCCGCGCGCAGCGTTGACGTCGTATCACGGACGGAAGCCCTCGGCCGGCCCGTACGGCGTCAGGGCGACTGTGAAGTAGGGGTTGAAGATGGTATCGTCGCGCTCGGCGGCAAAGCGCCACATGCGGCCGAGCATCTCCCGCCGGACCTCGTTCAGGTGAGGTGGCAGCTCAGGCCACGGCTGATACTCGTCCGGCGAGCGGGTCTCCGGCACGTTATCGTGGCCGACCGGGTTGCGGCACGGGGCCACGAGGTTATGCATCTCGTGCGGGTCACTCCGGAGGTCGTACATCTCGTCGTAGTCGAAGGCATTGTACACGTACTTCCAGTCCTTCGTGAAGACCGTGCGCTGGGTGTAGTAGACCTCGACGCCGTTGAACTGCAGGTGCATCTCATCGCGCCAGTCCTCGGGCATATCATCGCGCAGAATCGGCAGGAGGCTGCGGCCGACGATACCCTCGGGCGCCTCGCAGCCGGCGATCTCCCAGAACGTGGCGGCCATGTCAGCGTGTGTGGTGAACTCGTCGCAGGCGCGGCCCGGGTTCTCCACGCCCGCCGGCCAGCGTACCGCCAGCGGGATGTGATAGGCGCCACGGAAGGCCGGGACGCCCTTGCAGTAGAGGCCGTGCTCGCCGCAGTAGTCGCCGTGGTCGGAGGTGAAGATGACGATCGTGTTGTCGATCTCGCCCGTGGCCTCGAGGGCGTCGAGCAGCTCTCCGAACATCTCGTCGAGCATCGTGCAGTAGCCCCAGTAGTGGGCGATCGACTCGCGCACCTCGCGCTCGGAGAGCTGGCCCCAGTACTGGTGGCGCATGCGCTGATAGACGCGCGGCTTGTCCTCGAGCGTGTCGCGGAAGCTCTCCGGAACCTCGATCTGCTCGGGATCATACATCGTCGCGTACCGCTCGGGGATGATAAACGGATCATGCGGACCGGTCGGGCCGCAGTAGAGCATCCACGGATCGTCGGCGGCGGTCAGGCGCGGTAGCTCATCGATCGCGGCCTTGACCACCCGGTAGTCATGCACGTCCTCGTAGCCCTTCGGGCCGCCGTTGGGCCGGCTTCCGTAGATGAAGCGGTTGATCCAGCCCGGGCGGAGGATCTCTCCGTTGCGGCGGGGCTGCGAGTGGTCCTCGGCCTCGACACCGTCGATGATCCGTTGCAGACGCATCTCGTGTCGGTCGATGGCGCGGGCGGTGACCGGCTCGAGCTCGCGCCAGCCTCGGTTGGCGGGGTTTTCGACGCCGGAGACGTGCCACTTTCCAGTGTAGGCCAGATCGTAGCCGGCGTCGCGCAGGTCCTCGGAGAAACAGCGGATGCCGTCGCTGAGGCCCTCGCTGAGGCGGGTGTTCGTGAGGATATTGTTCCAGACCCCGTGCTGGCTGGGGTAGTGGCCGGTCATGAAGCTTGCGCGGGAGGGGCAGCAGTGGGCGGTCTGGGTGTAGTGGCTGGTGAAGTACACGCCCTCGTCGATGATGCGCTGGACGTTGGGCGTGTGGCAGGGGTGGTCGGGGTGAATGACGTCGCCACGCTGCTGGTCGGTGTGAAAGATGAGTACATTGGGCCGGCGCTCAGGCATATTCCGCACCCGCTCTCGAGTGATCTTTGACGCGCAGATGTCTTTCGCCGACACGCGCAGGGGACCTGCCCACCGAGGAGGGGAGCGGAGAAGCGAGCTGGA
>JALGTR010000037.1 GCA_029821265.1 Candidatus Zipacnadia bacterium | reverse complement strand
GCAGTAGGTGTTGTAGTGGCCGGATGGCGCGCCGAGCGTGTTCTCCCACGCGACGATGGTCACGAAGCGGCCGGGGTCGTTGACATCGTTGGCGTAGCGAAGCAGCGTGACCCACCCTCGCTTCGCGGTGACCTCGTGGTCGCAGACCGCGGCGAAATCGAGCCCGGAGACGTCCCGTGCGTACTCATACGGGAACCGCCCGATGGCGTCATGCGACCAGCGGGAGTGAATGTGAATGTCGCCCCAGTATGGCCCCCGGGGATTGGCGGTCACACGGATGGGGTTGCTCAGTGTCCCCCGGTAGCTGAGCCGGTGCACGCCCTCCTCGGACAGAGAGACGCTGACCCGACAGCTCCCGTGGAAGCATAGCTCGGGAGTCAGCGGCTCGTCGTCGGGGCCCAGCAGCGCTGAGCCCTCGTGGTAGGTCGCGGATGCATTCTCGTATGGATCAAGCGAGACCACGAGCACCTCGAACGGCTCGTCGGGCGCCACCGACGATGGCGCGATGACCCGCAGGCGCGCCTCTGCCTCCGGATAGGTGACAATCTCCGGCATCGGCTCGAGCCGCTCGCCGTCGATGGCGACGTGCACCAGCTCAACCTCGGCGCGACGCGAGGCGATCGTGTTGCGCCAGTCGACGACGATGCAACGACCGGCCGGGACGCCATCGCCGCCGATCGTCGCGTGGATGCGCCGCCCGTGCCGCGTCGGCTGCTCGCCGGTGTCGAAGTCTCGCTCCTCCACCCGGACGTCGAACTCACACGCGAGCCCGGGAGCGTAGACCTGCAGGAAGTCGGGGGCCTGAGGATTCTCGGTCTGATACTGCTTCGTGAAGCTGGCGCAGCGATCCATCGTCCACGATTGAGGGAACTGCACCTCGATCTCGGAGCCGGGCGCGAGGTCGCGGTCGGGGATGATCTCGACGCGGACGTCACATTCTTCGTGGACCGTGAAACGATCCGGGATGATCTTCACGTCAAACATGGTTTGCGCTCCCATGAGTGTGTCCTGTTGGTCGGAAAACGGGGTGGCTGTTGGTTCGCCGACGCGGGCGGGCGCGCCTCCCGAAGTCAGCGTGTTGGGCAGGCGACCTTGAAGGTCCAGTACTGCCACTTCGCGTGCTCGCGGATGGCCGAGAAGTCGAGGCCGGTCCTGTCATTCTGGTACTGAATGTACCCGAGCGGCCAGCCCTTCGTCTCAATGTCCTCGTAGGTGCCCTCCCGGTGCTCCAGCGGCAGGTTCTCCGCCGCCGGGACGGAGATCCGATCGAGCGTCGGGTTGGCGATGGCCTCGGCCATCGCCAGCAGAAAGCCGCCGGGGCCAACCTGCGCCCCGCCGAGGCGAATGCGGTGCGGCACTCGGGCCCTGTCGCGGATGTAATACTCCGCCTCGCGCGCCGCCTCGACGAGGCTCTCACGCGAGGTTTCACCGGCGACCGTCTGTATCGGGTGGTCGGTCGGTCCGAGGATTCGGCGCAGCGGAGCGCGCTCATCCGCGGCGCCACCCTCCGGTGCGCCAAGCGCATGCGCGAAGACGCCGAACAGCTCCGCGGGCGAGAATGTCTCCGTCCGGCCTGGCGCGGCACCCTCGAGAGCGACCGCGGCCGGACGATCGTGGCTCAGCGCAAGCTCGGCCAGGCGCTCGATCTCCGCCCGCTGCACCCAGATTCGCGTGGGGCGATACTCATCGTAGAACTCGGCGAAGGTCCGCGGCTGAATGTCATCGAGCGAGGCCACGAAGCCCACCAGCTCGTCCGCGATCCAAAGTAGCTCCTTGATGGTCTCATCGGGAAAACGCTCAGGGGCCCGCCAGTCGCGGCGTGGCGGATCGTCGGTCGTTTGCCACCAGTTCGGCTCCTCCCACCATCTGTCCGCGATAAAGCGCGTGGGGTGCGTGACCCAGCCGAGGCGATGGGTCCCGCCCTCGAGGTGGTCGATCACGTGCTGCTTGTGTTCCTCGAGCTTCTCTTCGGCCGTCATCTGGAAGTTGTGCAGATTGTCCTCGTACATCTGCCGCGGGTTGGCGATCTGAAGCTGGTTGCAGTACCAGATCGGCTGCGGGTCGGTGTTGTGGAAGATCGGCCCGTAGGCGTGGATGTGGACGCCGAGCCGGGCGTGCGCGGCCATGACCTGCGGGGTCCAGTCGCCGTAGTTGCGGAGCTGCGTGACCGGCCGGTCGCCAAAGATCTGCTCGATGTCCGCGAGGCCGCGCGTCTCCTCGGCGAGGATGCGTGTCATGCCCTGGTCCCACGGCTCGTGAGCGATATAGTCGGGGATGTACCGGCGTTCATACTCCCAATCCGGGAGGATCCAGTGGTGGTCGGAGTGATACGCGACCTCGTGCTCAGAGAGGGCGTCGATGACGTCCTGGCGGCCGCAGAAATGAATGAAGCGGGCCTTCTCACCCACCAGGCCGAAGACGGCGGGGATGCCGTGCCTGCTGTGGATCTGCGCCAGGCCCAGCAGGGCGTCGTTGGAGACGGGATCGATGTAGTCCTCGGTGTCGAAGCTGAAGATGATCTCCATTGGGACCTCCGAACTCAGACGCGGCAGTGACTGGCGGCAAGCCCGCAATTCCTCGCGGGATGAGGCCGGCCCTCCATTGAAGGCCGCAGATGCTGCTGCAACGAAGTCTGTCTCAACGGCGAAGATCCCCGCGTGGGAGGCATCGATGACGGAAGAATCACCGCGGAGCTTCAACATGGGACCGGACGTGGAGCGCCCGTGGATGCTGATCGTGCTTGCCGTCGGCTGCCTCGCAGTGGTCATCTCGCAGATCGTGATCGTGCTGCAGGGTGCGTTTGGAGCTCGCTATACGGCCGAGGGCGAGGCCGTCTGGCGACTGTTGCTCGCCCTGGTGTTTGTCGCTGGCATGCTGGGGTTCGGGTGGGCGGTGATGTCGTGGCGAAACGCGGAGGTGCAGGTGACCAACGGCGAACTACGGGTGCGCGACTGGCGTGGACGGGAGGAGACGCTCGATCTCGATCAGGTGGCCGGTCTGGAGCTGATGGAGAGCCTGAAGCGAAGCCAGGGGGTGCCATTCAGCCATCTCACGGCGCTGACGGGCGACGGTGAGGCGGTCTTCCTCGGGGGCGGGCTGTGGCCGGAGGCAGCGAAGGTCCGGGGCCTGCGCAGGAACCTGATACGAGAGCTCGATATGCGACTGGAGCAGACCGAGGAGTTCCGGGCGCTCGGGCTGTTCCCGGGAGTGCACCGGCGCTGGCGGAGACCGACTGACGGAGAGCCAGAAGACAGAGGCTGAGCGACAGGGACAGGCGCAGCGGTGGTCGAACCGGGTTGCGCAAACCTGACGCTGACAGTGGTGGAGGTGGCGGAGATGGCGCGTGTGGACGAGATTGCGGGGCACCTCTACCCGATCAGCACGTGCGCGGAGTGCGTGGACCTGCGGTTCAACCAGATCCTGATAGTCGACAAGAAGCCACCGCTGTATCACACCGGTCTGAGCCCGGCGATAGCGGCGGCGACGAAAGGTCGTGGTCCATGGCCGCGCAGCTCGAGGGACTGGCGGTCGGCGCGGCCCCCCGCAAACTCCCGCACGCCGCCGCCAGTCGCCTCGTTACGTCATCGTGCGGCCGGAGCGTTCAGACCTCCAGCTCCTCGAGCCGCACCGGACGGCCCTCCTCGAGGGCCTTCTCGATCGCGAACATGACGCGGTGCGTCCTGAAGGCGCTCTCGAAGTTGATGAACGACTCCTCATCGTTGATCAGGCACTCCATGAAGTGATCGACCTGCGGGGCGTAGGGATGGTCGAGCACATCACCGGACTCGGCCTGGGCGGTGGGGGTCTTCATCCACTCGTCGCCGCGGAGACCATTGATCCTCGTGGTCCACATCTCATCGTTCCAGAGCGTTCCCTCGGAGCCGACGAGGTGGACGTTGAAGACGTAGGGCTGGCGGCAGTCGATCGACGACGTGACCTTGCCGTGTGTGCCGTCCTCGAAGCTGAGGATTGCGGTGGAGGTGGTGTCGTACTCGTAGGGCTCCATGACCTTAGCCGAGGACTTCGAGGAGTAGCCGTAGACCTCCTCGACCGGTTTGTCGGCGAAGTAGAGCATGGTGTCGAGCGCGTGGCAGCCCGCGGTGATCAGCGCGCTGCCGCCGATCTCCTTCTTGACATTCCACTCGAACTGCCCGTACCAGGGGCCGATCCCGTGGTAGTAATCGACCTCGTAGTAGTGGACATCGCCGAGGAGTCCCTGATCGAGCACGGAGTTGATGAGCTCGAAGTGCGGGATGAAGCGCAGCTCGAAGTAGACCGTGCTCTTCACGCCGGCCTTGTCGATGGCCCTCTTCATCTGCAGCAGGGCATCGTAGTTGATTGCCAGAGGCTTCTCGATCATCACGTGCTTGCCCGCCTCGGCGGCCTTGACGGTCTGCTCGGCGTGCATGTGGTGCGGGGTGCAGATATCCACGACGTCGAGGCCGGGATGCTGAAGGAACTCCTCGTAGTCATGGTAGAGCGTGGCATCGTGGCCGCCACAGAGCTCGCGGATCTCCTCCGGTCCGAGATCCTTGCTGGAGCAGAGCGCGTCCACGACGCAGTGCTCATTCTGGGCGAATGCGGGAAGGTGCCCGCTTGCGGCCCATCCAAGTCCCACGACGCCCACCTTGATGTCCGCCATCTCCGTCACCTCCGATGGTACTTAAACCCGGACAGCGCGCCCGGGATGCAGTCGAATCTCTCGCGTGACATTTCCTCGCGCGGTGCGACTGAGCCTTCCCTCAGATGAGGGCGGTCGAGAAGTAGCGCTCGGCGCGGTCGGGCAGCACGGTGGCGATGACGCTCCCGGCCGGAAGCTTACGGGCGAGGTAGCGCGCGGCCCAGACATTGGCGCCCGATGAGGTGCCGCACAGCAGGCCCTCCTCGCGGGCGAGGCGACGCGTGGTCTCGATCGCGTCCTCGTCGGTGACCGTCACGACCTCGCTGATGATCTCCGGATCGAGTACCGGCGGTATGAAGCCGTCGCCGATGCCCGGGATGCAATGCAGGCCAGGCTCGTGGCCGAGCAGAGCTGCGGAGTTGGCCGGCTCGACCGCGGCGAGGAAGACGTCCGGATTCTGCTCGCGCAGGAACGTGCCGACGCCCTGAAATGTGCCACCGGAGCCGATGCCTGCGACGAACGCGTCGACGTGGCCATCGAGGTCATTCCACAGCTCGGGGCCAGTCTGCTCGTAGTGTGCCGCGGGGTTGTCGGGATTCTCGAACTGCTGGAGGCTGATAGCCCCGTCGATCTCATCCACCAGCTCACGCGCGCGGCGGCATGCGCCCTCGATGTTCGCCTCGACAGGGGTCAGCTCCAGCTCACCGCCAAAGGCCGCGATGATCTTCTTGCGCTCCTCGCTCATGTCCTCGGGCATCACGATGATGACGCGGTAGCCCATCTGAACGCCCACGAGGGCCATCGCGATGCCGGTGTTACCTGACGAGGGCTCGACGATGGTCGCGCCCGGCTTGAGCTGACCGCGTCTCTCCGCCTCGGAGATCATGCGGATGGCGATGCGGTCCTTGATCGAGCCACCGGGATTGAGGTACTCGACCTTCCCCCAGATCTCGCATGGCCCTTCACAGCCGATGCGCACGACAGGGGTGTTTCCGATGGCATCGAGGATGCTCTGAAACTTCACGCGCTTTCACTCCATCCCGGGCGGATTCGCCTGGCAGCCCGGGCAGTAGAATGTGGAACGGTTGCTCTGAACTATGCGCTCGATACGGTGTTCGCAGCCTGCGGTCGTGCAGACCTGTCCCTCGCGACCGTAGACGCGCAGACGCTCCTGAAAGCCGCCTGGCACGCCCGCGCCGGTCACGTAGTCCGAGATCGTGGTGCCCTCCGCGGCGATGGACTCGGTGAGCACCGCGCGGATCGCGTCGTGCAGCCGCACAACGTCCTCGCGAGAGAGGTCGCGGCAGCGCGCGCGGGGGCTTAACCCTGCGCGGAACATGGCCTCACAGACGTAGATGTTGCCCAGCCCGGCGATCATCGACTGGTCGAGGAGAGCGCCCTTGAGCAGAGCCGTGCGGCCGCTCATCGCCTCGTGAAGGCGCTCGGGCGTGTGCTCTGGCGAGAGCGCATCCACGCCGACATTGCGGAGCGTGAAGCTCTCCTCAAGCCGATCGAAGGGCGCAAGCTCGAGATGCCCGAAGCGACGGACGTCGCGATAAGCCAGCACTCCCCCGTCAGAGAGCGCTGCGATCAGATGCGTATGCGCTTCGGCCCGATGGTCGGCTGCGCCGACGACAAGCTGGCCGGTCATGCCGAGGTTCACGAGCAGGGCGACCTCGCGTTCGAGCCGGATGACAAGGTTCTTACCCCTGCGTTCGGCGGAGACCACCTCGCTGCCCACCAGCGTGTTCACCAGCTGCACAGGCCCGGTTCGGCGCAGGATGTCAGGCTGGACGATGCTCGCGGCGCGGATCGTGCGACCCACGAGCCGGCGCTGTAGATCGCGCCGGACGGTCTCGACCTCGGGAAGCTCGGGCATGGCGTCGGATTCCAGCTTTCGCAGGCACGTCAGGACGTGTATTGCGTCGCTCCCCGCCGAACGTAGGAGTGAGGATAAGGGTACGAATCGGTCCTGTCAATCGGAAGTGGATTGCCGCCTCCGAGGGTACTCTCGGGGGCCTGGAGGGCCTCCGGATAGCCGGGGCCAGGCGGGCCGCGGTGCCGGGGTCAGTCGTCGGAGCTGGCCGGGTCCGGCTGCGCCACAGGCCGACTCGCGCGGCAGGCGATGATATGCTCGACCATCTCGGCACGAACCTCGTAGAGGTCGCGCGTGGGGTCAAGCTCATCGAGCCACTTGCGGGCCGCTTCGGCCGTCTCCGCGTCGCCGCAGTTGTCGATAGCCCGCTGCAGGGTGGCGACGTAACGGGTGTCGTCCACCGCCTCGCGAAAGCCCTCGAGCTGAACCGTGGAGATCACGCCGTTGATCGTCGGGTAGGCGAAGTTGTGGTCACGATAGCGGTCGCTGTCGAAGTCATTCCAGACGTGGCCGAAGCCGTGCTGGTAGGCGTAGTCCATTGCGCCATCGAAGTTCGCCTGCCAGAGGACGAGGCCGTAGTTGCGGCGGAAGGTCTCTGGCTCCTCCGGCCCCACCTGCGGGAACGCGTAGGTGAAGACCTCCGAGCCCACGCTGTGGAACTTCGCGGCCTCATCGGGATCGGGTCGCCCGGCGAGCACGGCGACATCAAGCAGCGAACCCATCGCCTCAAAGGTGCCGTGATAGCCCGCGACAAACGTCTTCGCGCCCTCGTCCTGCACGGCCGCCCAGGCATTCCGCTGGGCGAGGAGCCGCTCGCCGCGCGCCTCGTCGATGCCGTACACGTAGAGCTGGCCGTAGCCGAAGCGGCTGATCATACGCTGCCATCTCCGGACGCGCTCGCGCAGCTCTTCAAGCTCCTCGTCAGTCTGGGGCGCGCCCGTGCTGATCCCGAGCGAAAAGAGGCGTTCCGTGGGCAGGCCCGCCATCGCGCGAAGCTGCAGGGCGCGCGGTAGCAGGCGCTCGTCGTAGCCCTGATAGATGGTCGGATAGGCGATGCCATGCGCGAGCATGTCGCGCATCTCGGCGAGGTACTGCGCCTCCGAGCGCCACTCCGAGGTGATCGTTGGCCGGTTGTCCTCGCTGAGCTTGCCGCGGTAGTACACCGAGTAGGTCAGAGGCGGGGGCGCGAGAGCGAAGTCATGGACGGTCAGGCGCAGTGGAAGCTGCACGCTCTCCCCCGCGTCGTCTTCGATTGTCAGGGCTCCAACGTATTCGCCCGCAGGTGCCCAGGTGGGCACGTGCACGGTCACCCAGTACTGCTGCAGCCGCATCGCCGGAAGATCCACGGGCTGGAGCCTGCGCGCGTCCATCGGCCGGACGCCCTCGAGCATATCGCTGGTCTCGCCGCTGCAGAGCACGTAACTGGTGGAGCCATCGGGCGCGGTACTGCGCAGGTAGTTCTGTTGCTGCTCATGGTCAACGCGGACAAGCTCACTGTCGTTGAGAAGCAGCTCCGGCACGAGAATGCGGTCGGAGAGGTCGTGAATGCCACTTCCGGCCTGATACCAGGCCTTCACGATCTTCACGTCGATCGCTTCAGGGGCGATAGTTGAGCCGTCAGCGGCGCGCAGAGCGCTCGACCGCACGATGACGCCGGTCAGATCGCTCAGCGGCAGGACCACGAAGCTGGCGGATTCGTACTCCCCGCGACAGGCCGAGATCACGAGCTCGTCCTCGTCCGTAATGGGCACGATGACCTGCGTCGGGAGGATGCGGGCGTTGCTGATGGCCCGCACGGGCAGCGGAAGGAGCCGTTCGCCGTCGGCCCAGGCCTCCGCGAAACGCTGAAGAAGGTGCTCCATGTCGGCCATGCGCAGATCGGCCTCGAGCCGGCTCACCTCGTCCGGGTGCGCATATCCCCGCTGTGCCATCGCTTCGATCTGCTCGCGAGCCCGACCGAGAGCCTCGTGGCCCTGCCGGACGATGGGCGTGGCGGCAACGGGGACCTCGCGCGGGTCGGAAAGGCTGCGCTCGATCTCCGCGAGGCGTTCGCGCCATGTGGCGACGCGTTCATCCCAGCGCCGGGCGAACGGCTCCCAGCGTTGGGCGATGATGGCTTCGTAGGCGGCCTCCGTGGGCACGCGTCCCTCGATCCTCACATCGTCCACGTAGAGCACCGCGCGCTGGCCGGGATTTCCCCTGATGAATATCCCCCAGCGGTCAAGGCGAACACCGACCTCGGCGCCGGTTGCGCCCTCAACCCAGCGGCTGAGGACGCCGCCGGCGCGGCCCGGAGCCTCAGCGTCGATATCTGCCTCGATAAGGCGCCACTGCCCGGTGGGCTCGCGGTAGCTCTCGAACTCGCCGCATCCGGAATGGTGCGTCGGCGGAAAGACCCAGTTGAGGCCCACACCGGCGCTGGCGTTGTGGCCCTCGCCGGTGAGCACCCGGGCCGAGAAGCGCAGATCGCCCTCGGCGGGGACGTCGAGCGGGACATGCCAGTAGAAGTAGCCGCTATCATCGAGAGTAACATCAAGCAGGAAGGAGCGCTCCCCGTCGAACGCGCACTCGTCGGTAATGCCCTTCGAGTTGATCGTGAAGTCGCCGCTGGCAACCCACTCGCGAACGGGGTCGCGACCGTCCTCGAAGCTCTCGTGGTAGGTGAAGTCGCGCAGGGGCACATCCTGCGCACAGACGAGCGCCGGGATCAGCGAAGCGGACAGGAGCAGGACCTGAAGAGCGCGCATGGTTCAACCTCCCGCGAACGGTGTTTCCGCTCACGAGAGGTTCGCCAGGTCTACAACCGCCGCCTCCGTGCGTTTCGTCAGGTGTTGAGGCGCACCAGACGCTTGCGAAGGCCAGCAACGCGCTCGCGGTTCTCGAGGACCCGCTGCACGCGAGGATCGTCGGTGACGAAGCGCCAGTCGATATCCTCAATAACCATGCGCAGGGCGCAGCGAGGCCCGCAAAGCCGCGGCGGCGGGACGGCGAGACAGCGGCGCGGATCAAGCGGGCGGATGGACATGATCGTCTCGTCGAAGGCCGCCCGTGCGTCCTGACCGTGGGCCATGGCGGTGAGCTGTTCGTAGCGTCGGCGCTGCTCTGCCCCGCCAAGGTCGAGCATGCGCTGCCAGTGTCGCAGGGCGTTCTCGACGTCCTGTTCGCGGTTGCGCATCATGTATGCGAGACCGATATTGCCATGAAGCACCGGATCGGTGCGATCGAACTCCAGCGCTTTGAGGAAGTAGTGGAGCGCGGTCGAGATGTGCGTCTGGGCGTCCTGAAGCATCTCACTCTCACGAACCCGGCTGGCGAGGCTGGCGGCGCGGGCGGACTTCTGAAGCCGCTGTGCCTCCATCGCGTGGACGATCGCCAGGTTGTTGAACGCATCCGGCGATTCCTCGACCTGGACCATGCGCCGGAATGCTTCACGGGCCCCGTTCATATCGCCCAGATCGTAAGCCGCCATGCCGAGATTGCAGAAGGTGTCGGCGGTGTCGTGGCCGTTCTCGGCCGCGCTCTTGAGATGCTGGCGGGCGCGCTTCATGAGTGCACGTGCCTGCGGGACGAGATCCTCGCCCTCGGCCTCATGCTCGGCCTGGACCTGTGCCGCCCTCTCCATGAGGGCCGTCCCCAGGCAGTAGTGGATAAAGCCGTCGCGCGGCCGCTCTCTGGCGAGATCCTCGAAGACCTCGATGGCCGACTCCAGTTCGCGTCGGAGGTAGTAGAAGAGGGCGAGGTTGAGTCGGGCCTCGACGGACTCCGCCGCCTCCGACTGCGCCACGACCTCGAGCGGGCGAAGGCAGCCATGCAGGCGGCGGAAGAACTCCTGTCGGCGCTCGGCGCTCATCTGGGGCTGATAGTCGTCAAGCGCCTCGACCATCAGCGCGATTCCTCGGGCGAGGCGAAGCCCCTGGTCCTGCCCGGCGTGCGGCTCAAGACGCTCAAGCAGAGGCCTGGCGCTCTTGATATCACCACTGGAGATGGCAAGGAGGACCTGGTTGAATGCGATGGCAGGGTCGAACGTCTCCTCGGCCCCGGCACGCTCAATCGCCTCGACCATGCGTGCGTCATCACCCGCGGCCCAGTATAGGCAGCCGAGGTTGTTCCACAGTGGCGCATCATGGGGATGGCGCTCCACCGCCGCCTCGAGCCGCTCGATCGCCTTCTCGTGCCGGTCGAGGCCGATAAGCGCCAGAGCTGCATCGTGCACAGCTTCCACGGGCCAGGCCGCACGCACATGGGCCTCGCTGAATGTGTCCAGCGCGTCTTCGTACTTGCCCATCGTCAGGCGCACCACACCGCGGTTGAGCTCAACCGCCGGGCTGCCGGGGGCAAGAGCCGCGGCACGGCTGAGCTGTCGCATGGCCAGCGCCGGCCGACCACCGAGGCAGAGCATGGCGCCGAGGTTGTCGGCGATCACAGGATCGACTGGATCGAGTGACGCAGCCTCATCAAGCAGGCTGATCGCCCCGCGGATGTCGCCCCGCCGATAGGCAACCAGCGCCATGTTCGCCCGAGGAGCGACGGCACTGGGATCGGCCTCAATAGCGCGCTTGAAATGACGCTCCGCGGCCTCGAGGCGGCCGGCCTCGAGGTGGATGACGCCCACACGATTGAATATCGCGGCGGAGGGCGCGCCATTGAGCGACTCGAGCACACGCTCGACCACAGGATCGGGGGGCGACTTCGAGAGCAGGACCCCGAGATTGTGCAGTGCGACCTCCCCGGCGGCCCGGGCGTCGGGCGAACTGAGGATCTCAGCCGCCTCGAAGAGCTCTCCCTCGCGGGCGAGAGCGACGCCGAGGTTCACGCAGTACCGATTCCCGTTGAGCTCACAGGCCCGCTGAAGAGCCTCACGGGCCTCCTCCACCTCGCCGTTGACAAGCTTGAGAATGCCCAGACCGTTCCAGGCCTCGGCGTCTTCCTCGTTGCTGTCAATCCTCGCTTCAAGCGCACGCTCGGCCCGCCTGATGCTCGCGGTCAGGCGGCGGGCGTTCAGGGAGAGAACGAGCCGCGTCATGAGCCTGCGCAGCCACTTGAGGGCCATGGCCGGCATCAGGACGCATGTCACGCCCGCCACCGCACCAACCGCCGCGGCCGCAACCATCCACAGCGTACCGGCGTCATCAACGATGAAGCGCGCGTAGGCGAGGCCAATCGCTGCGCCCAGCACGACCCCGAAAGCAGCGTAGAGAGCGCGAGTTCGGCGGCCAGGCAGCAGAATCGCCGAGGTTAGTTCATCGGGGGTCTCATCGGTCAGACGTGGCAACGCCAGATCCCTCGAGAGTGACCGCACGCCACACCACCACCATCCACCCGGAGGATAGCCATATCAAGCCCGCGTCCATGTGTGGTAAGCATACCCGAAAGGCGCCCGGACTTAACGTTGTATGTCAGGACTGCTGTATTCATGGAGAAAGACGGCCGGGCTATGAAGCCCGGCCGTCGAGGATTTAGCGTGGAAGCGCGCCGCATGAGCGCGCCAATGTCACGTCCTACGAGGGCCAGGACCTGCGGAAGGTCCGACGGACCTTGCGCGGCGCACTGGCGTTATCGTCGTCACACTCGCCTGCAGCCTCGAGCGATGGACAGGGCGATGTGTTCCCGAGGTTGTTCCACACGTCCAGCACATGCGCCCAGGATCCTGCCTGGTCGGGGTTCTCGTTGGCGATCCACTCAGCATACCAGTAGATCATGGCCTCGAGCTCGGGCATGGAACTGTTGAAGCCGGACACCCAGTTCAGCTCGGCGGCCAGAAGCTGGCGGTGGAGCTTCGCAATGGGCGTGTTGCCACTCCAGCCGGGATGGAGCCACTCGTAGGCGGTGCTCAGCTTGTCCAGGCCCAGGTTGAAGGGCTCCTCGAACCAGAGCTCCTCGACCTCGGTGAGGTAGTTGAGAAGATCCTCTGCACTGACCTGGACGCCATGGTCCACGCCTGACAGGGCAGAGAGCACGTTGTGCTTCCAGAAGCCGATGGTGTGGTTCGAGCCACAGACATCGGGGTCCTCAACCTCTGTCTGGCGCAGGTAGTAGCCGAAGTAGAAGGTCTGTGGGCTGGTGGTGTCGGCCGTGATGCTGAATGCGGCCGAGTCCCCGGTGCTGCTGGTCCAGTAGGTGCTGAGCCCGTACGGCCCATCGCCGCTGACCTCGATGACGTAGCTGCCCTCTATCTGTTCGCCGAAGCTAACGTGGCCGCCGCTGTCGGTGCTGAGAGTCGCGGCGGAGCCGTTGGTGAGGGTGACGGGGACGCCGACGAGGGGCTGCTCAAAGCCGTCGAAGCTGCCGTTGTGGTTGGCATCGAAGAAGACGTAGGCGTCCACGACGACCCTATTGGGCGGGGCCTGATATTCCGGATCGAGATAGCCGAAGTCTATGCCGGTCACCGGCGCGTCGGTGACGGTAACCGAGACCGCAGAGGGCGTGGTGATCTCAAGGTTGCCGAAAAGGCCTGCGGTCTCAGGCGCCCGCACGACGTAGTCGCCGGGCGGCACGTCGTCGAAGACGTAGTTGCCGAGGTACGCGCCGCTGCCATCATTAATCGGGTAGGCGACCGAGGTCGCGGAGCCGACGACGGTATTGGACGCATCGACAAGCTCGAGATCGACCGTGACGTTCTCGAGGTAGGGCTCGCCCTGGTCCTTGTCCCAAGTTCCCGAGCTGTTAAGGTCGGTGAAGATCGTGCCGCTGACCGTGAACGGGAGCGGCGGAGCGAAGCCGAAGTCGACCTCGCGAACCGAGGCGTCGGAGATGGTGACCGACTGCGACGACGGGCTGGTCGGTACGAGCGTGTCGGAACCGACCACGATCTCATCCGGGACCGTAACGTCGTATACGCCGTTGGGTAGCCCGGAGAAGAGATAGTTGCCCATGTAGACGGTGCCCGCAGTGGCGTAGATGCCGTTGTCGGTGATGTCCGTCGCCGTGCCAGTCCCGTTGGAGAGCTCGACCGTCACCCCGGAGATCGTGCTCTCGCCCGAGTCTATGGCTCCGTTGCGGTTGGCATCAAGGAAGACGCTGCCGCTGGTCCGATAGCTGACGCCGCTCTCCTTCGGCACAGGCCCCACAACGTCGCCGACAGATGAGTCACCATCGCCGTCGGCCCAGTACTCGATGATCCCCGGCTTCGAGAGATCAGGGTCAGCGATGACGTCGAACGTGGCGTAGGACGTGGCAGTGAAGCTCGGCTCGCGCTCATAGAGCCACGTTCCGGTGGAGAAGGTCCGGCTCTGCTCGCGCCAGTAGTTCGCGGAGCCGAGATTGAGCACCCCGCCCATGTTGCGCAGCACGAGCCGAGAGGAGTTGACGACGAGTTTTTCACTGTCGGCGTACAGTATGTAGCTGTAGGTCGTGCGTCCGGAGACGGAGTCGTAGTACGTGTTGAGCAGTTCTACGCTGAAGTCCGCAGCTTGAGCGGGTATGAGCGTGACTGCGAGGAGGGCTGCGATGAATGCCAATACCCACCGGCTATACGTTCGCGTGTTCATCTCTACACCCCTTGGCCTTGATCCAATGCCGTGCCGGCGGCAGGATCAAGTATAGCCGGGGCGAGGCGATTCGCGCTCAATTGCCACTCAATGTTTGCTCGTATTCTCTTGAACTACATTGAAGCAATGTTGAGCTTCAGGAGGGGGGCCGGGTACTCCGGGGACGGACAGCAAACGGGCGGACCTGCAGGCCCGCCCGCGTGCGACACAACAAAGACGTTCTCCGTCAATCCTCGCGGCGACGACGCCGGTATGCCGCGAGCCCGCCGATGCCGACTGCAAGCAGGGCCAGCGTTCCGGGCTCGGGCGTCACCGACGTGGTCCAGCCGCTTTCGTCGATCTGACCATCGCCGTCGGTGTCTATTTCATAGGGAACCTGACCGAGGCTGCCGTTCTCGAGGACGATGGTAACGTCAAACGCCTGATACGTGCCGGACTGAGGATCATCGCCGCCGACGTACCCCCATACGACGCTGTCGACGTCGACGGTACCGTCGTCCCAGTAGGTCGGACCGCCCGTCGCGTCGACAGTCCCGAAGGGATTGTAGAGGCGCCAGTCGGCGCCGACATTCAGAGTGCCCGTGCGGACATAGCGGTAGCGGAAGGCCCACGCGTCCGGGCCTGGCCTGTCATAGCCGATGAACTCGATCGAGTCGGCGAGGACGACCCCTGCTGAGAGAACGATGAACGCGGCGACAATGATCACACGTCGCATGACCCGAGGCACCCCTTTGGGATCGCAAGCGACTTATTTGCGGGCCGCGTTCGTATGCTCCCGCTGAAATCATTATAGTGATAGCGGAGATAGAGTCAACGCCAGCGACTCAAGACTTGCTCAAGAGATCGTTACATCCCGCGTGTGCGGCGGGGGCAGGCACGGGCCCTGCTGGAGGATTCCGCCCTGGCGACGCGAAGATCCGGACATGCCTGTGGCAGTACTGAGGCAGGGAGATATCGCGCTGGGCGCGCTGTTCGCAGCCGGGCTTGCGGCCGGCGTTGCGCAGGTGCTCCTGATGCGCGAGCTGATGGTCGTCGCGTACGGCAATGAGCTGTCAATGGGTCTCCTGCTGGCCTGCTGGCTGTTTGCAGGCGCGATCGGGAGCGCTCTGGAGGGCCGAAGACAGGGGATGGGGACAGCCGGCGCGGCGGCCAGCCGGATGGCGCTGCTGTGCCTGCTGCCCGGCCCACTGATCGTGGCCTCGGTTGCGCTCACGCGCGCCGCGCCGATGCTGCTGGCCGGAATCGCCGCAGCCCTGCCGGCGGCACCGGCATCGGTGCAGGCGGTTCTGGGCTGGCTCGGGGCGAACCCCGGCGAGATGCTCGGTCCCGGACAGATCGCACTGATCGGCGCGCTGGCGACGGCGGGACCGGCTGCGCTGAACGGCGCGCAGTTCGCCGCAGGCTGTGATCTTCTCACGCGCAGCGAACAGAAGCGCGGCGTAGGACCGGCGTGGGCGGCGGACGCTACGGGGCATCTGCTTGGTGGAGTGGCGCTGGCGACGACCGTGCTGATCGTGGCGAACCCATTCGCGGTGGCCCTGTGGGCGGGCTTCGCGAACGCCGCGGCGGCGGCGATACTCCTGCAGGGCAGTGGACGGCGCCGACCGGCGCTTGCGGCGGGTATTGCAGCCGTCGCGATGATGGCAGCATGGCCGGCGGCGGATGTGCTGGCGTCGGCCTCAACCGCGTGGCGCTGGCATAATCGCGAGGTGCTCGCGAGCGTCGAGACACGCTTTGCGAACGTCGCCATCACGCGCCAACAACCAGATGGGATCTACGTCTACGAGAACGGACTCTACAGTGGGGCCTCGCCCCCCCTGCCGGGGACGATCGACGATCTGGTGCACATCACGCTTGCGCAGCATCCGCGACCGGCGCGTGTTCTGCTGGTCGGCGGCGGGATCACGGGGGGCGTGAGAGAGATCCTGAAGCATGAACCTGAGGCCGTGACCTGCGTGGAGCTGGACGAGAGGCTTCTCGAGGCGGCCGCCCGGTTTGCGGCGCCGGGCGATCGAAGGGCGCTGACGGACCAGCGAGTGACGGTGATCGCAGGCGACGGGCGGGCAGTCATCCAGCGGGCGGAGGGGCGGTGGGATGCCATCGTGGTCGCGCTGCCCGATCCGGCCACCGCGCAGCTCAACCGCTTCTACACGGCCGAGTTCTACGACGCATGCGCGAAGGCCCTGACCGACGACGGCGTGGTGGGCTGGGAGATCCCGGGTGCGGAGGGCTACTTCAGTCCGGCCCTCCTGCGACTGCACACGACGCTGCTGGCAAGCGCTGAGGTCGCCCTGTCCGGGATCGCGCGCGTGCCGGGCGAGAGCACGGTGTGCGTGGCCGGGCGTACGATCCCACCCGCCATCGATTCGCGCGATGTCCTCAACGTCCTGAGATCGCGTGGAATCAGCGCTCCGTGGCTGGAGACGACACTTCCTGAGCGGCTTCAGCCAACGACGCTCAGGGCCGTGGAGAACGCGCTGGCATATGCACCGAAGCCGTCGCTGAACCATGACCTGCGGCCGATCGGGTACTTCCTCGACCAGCTCTGGTGGGTCACGCAGTTCCAGCCCGGGGCGGCAAGGCTTCTGGACGTGCTCAGCCGCGTGCAGCTGATGGACGCGCTTATCGCGACTGGAGTCATCCTCTCGCTGTTGATGGCAACATCGTGGTATTCCCCGGTGCGCCGCTCTTTCGTGCCGCTCGTGGTCGCAGGCAGCGGCTTCGTCTCGATGTCGCTCGAGGTGGCGCTGTTGTTTGCGTTTCAGTCGATCCACGGGTACGTCTACGGGATGGTCGGCGTGATCATCGGCGCGTTCATGGTGGGCGTTGCCTTCGGGGCGATCGCGGCGGAGTGGCAGCTCCGGGACGGCGGGCCAGCCGATGCGCGGGCGAAGCTGACAGGGGCGCTGGTCGGTCTGGCTTTGGTCGCCGCGGGGATTGCGCTGGCGCTCGGATTCGCGGCCGGGGATGTCCGTGTGCCGGCCCTCGTGTTTCCACTGCTCACCGGCGTTATCGGGCTCCTCGTGGGGATGGTCCTTCCTCTGGCGACGCGCGCTCGCGCGGAGATGAGCGTGGCGCGGTCGGCGGCGGGTCTGTACGCGGCCGATCTGGTCGGCGCGGCCGCGGGAGCGCTGCTGGCCGGGGCGCTGCTGGCGCCGGTGCTCGGCCTGCCGGGGACCTGTGCGCTGGGCGCGGCTGTATGCGTGTCCGGGGTGGTGCTGCTGATGATCGCGCCGATCGGGCGACGTGTCGGTTGACGCGGACTGTCCACAGGCCGCAGGCGAGCCGCCGACCGGCTTCACCAGCTCAGGCGAAGCGTCCGGGCCTCCTCGGCCGGACCGACGGTCAGCACCAGCGCGTCTCCGTCTGCAGCGATGCTCGCCCACGGGCATTGCGCGTTCAGGCCCGCGGGCAGTCCGGTCAGACGCAGGGCCAGGTCGCGGTCGGAGCGCACGGTGAGAAAGACGCCATCCTCCGGGAGCGGAAGATCGCGCAGATGAAGCGACAGCCCGCTGAGGTTCTCCGTCGCGACGCTGAGGGTGTCGCGGGAGAAGACGAGGTCGGCCTTACCGAGCATCAACTCGCCAGCGACCTCCAGCTCGGCCCAGTAGTAGGACTTGCTCTCGTCGGTGACGAGATGCAGTTCGGTGGGCGTCTGCGGTGGGGCAACCTGGGAGGAGAGCCACGCGAACGCCGCCTCGTGGTCTGCCTCGTGGCCGCCGCTGAAGACTTGGAAGATCGTGTGATGGGCGGGCAGGTCGCCGAGCACACGGAAGCTGCGCCAGGCCTGCTCAACGGGTATCGTGAAGTCGCGGTCGCCGTGCGCAAGAAGCACGCGGGTGTGCGCGAGGTTCGTCATGAAGGTGCGTGGCGAGCGGCGGAGGTACTCGAAGTCCACCTGCGCGCTGTCGCCGGGCGCACCGCCGCAGACGGCCTCGATGTGGGGCCGGTAGGTGTTGCCCAACTCCCACCACTCGCGCAGATCGGTGACGGCGACCCATGCGGCGGCAGCGCTGAACAGGTCGGGGTACTTCGCGCACATGAGCATCGTCATGTGTCCACCACCGGAGTCGCCGGTGATGTAGACGCGCGCGGGATCGACGTTGAAGCTCTCGACCATGTACTGCCGCGCATCGACGATGTCGTGCTGTGCGAGAATGGAGCCGCCGGCCTCGAATGCGTTCGGGTTGGTAGTGCAGTTGGGGCCGCGGAAGTTCGGCAGCACCACCAGCCAGCCGCGACGGGCGGCCTGTGTGGCGTAGGCCTCGACGCGCTGCAGGTAGTCAGCCGACCAGGTGTGCAGGCCGATGAGAAGCGGCGTCTGGGTCGCGGGATCGTAGCCTTCGGGGATCCCGATGACCACAGGCTGCTCGGCGCCATCGACGCTCGAGGGGATCCGCAGCTGCCGGAGGCGGATCCCCTCGATCTCTGGCAGCTCCGCCGCGCTGACTGCGCTCATGATCGAAGCGGCGACAGCGGCAATCGTCAGCACGCCGGTCACTCCCAGTACTCCTCCGGCACCCGGCCTGCCTCGACCTCAATGTTGAGGGTCTCAGAGCCGCGCTGGATCTGCATCGTTATGGTATCCCCGATCTCGTGGGCGATGACGGCGTCACGCAGCTCCTCGGCGCCCGGCACCTTCTTACCGTCCACCTGCAGGATGATGTCGCCCTGTCGGATCCCGGCCGCCTGGGCGGGGCTGTTCGGCACAACGTGCATGACAATGGCGCCCTGGTCCGTCGGGAGGCCGAGATAGCGGGCAAGGGCGGTGCTATTTGACTCGGTCTGGACACCGACCCATGGGCCGCCCTCCATCATGAAGTGGACGATCTCCTTGACATCGTTGATCGGGATCGCGAAGCCGATGCCGAGGGATGTGCCGGTGGGGCTGAAGATCATGGAGTTGATGCCGATGACCTGGCCGGCGAGGTTCACCAGCGGGCCTCCGGAATTGCCGCTGTTGATCGCCGCGTCTGTCTGGATCATGTTCCGTTCGGGAGCCTGCGGGCCCGGCGATCGCGGGCCAATGGCGCTGACGACGCCAACGGTGACGGTGTGGTCGAAGGCGAAGGGATGGCCGATGGCGACGACCCACTCGCCGATGGTCAGCGCGGCGGAGTCGCCGAGCTCTGCCTCGGGCAGTCTGTCACCGCCCTCGATCTCGAGCACTGCAACGTCTGTGGCGGGGTCGATGCGCAGGAGGTTGGCGTCGAGCTTCTGTCCCTCGCGCGTCTGGACCTCGATCTGCTGCGCGCCACCGACGACATGTGCGTTGGTGAGGACGAGCTTCCGGCCATCATAGTTGAATATGAAGCCGCTGCCGATCCCCTGCCGCGGCTGCGGCGGCCCGCCGAAGAAGTACTCGAATGGCGTGCTGGGCTGCGGCATAGCGGTTGCGACGATCTTCACGACGGCTGGATCGACCCGCTTGACGGCCTGGACGATAGCGTCATTCTCCGTGATCACCGAGACCCTCGGGCCTCCATCGGCACCGGGTGGTTGCTCCGGTGGCTGAACGCCCGAGACCTGCCCGTGCTGCTGACTGATCATGTACCAGGCGGTGCCGGCGCCTCCGACGATGCCGAACACCAGCGCAAGCACGATCGACGCGACGACGATTCCCGTTCCGTTTTTCATGTCTGACCCCTCACTCCAGCTCGCTGAGCACTCGGGCGGTCTCGATCGCGGTCATGCCGGCCTCGAATCCGCGGTTGGTCAGACGCGTGCCGGCCCGCTCGATTGCCTGCTCGATGGTCTCAGTGGTAATGACGCCGAAGATCACGGGGACGCCTGTCTCCATCGACGCGGTCGAGACGCCACGCGCGACCTGCCCGGCGACGTAATCCATATGTGACGTGGCACCGCGGATGACCGCGCCGAGCGTCACCACCGCGTCATAGTTCCCGCTGGCAGCCATCTTACGGGCGACGATCGGGATCTCGAACGATCCCGGCACGTAGGCAAGCTCAATGTCATCGTCAGCGACACCGTGGCGTTTGAGGGCGTCGAGACAGCCCTCGAGCAGGCGTCGGGTGATGAAATCGTTAAACCGCGACACCACGAGACCGAACTTGAGCCCTGTTCCATCGAGTTTGCCCTCGTATGTCTTCATTCCTCGTCACTCCCGTGGCCCGTGTCCTCATCATTCGAGTCGCAGCGAATCATGTGGCCGAGCTTGTCTCGCTTGGTGCGCAGATAATCCTCGTAGTAGCCGCCCTCAGGCGCCTCGAGCGCGACGCGTTCGACGACCTCGAGACCGTACGCCTCCATGGCCGTGAATTTCGCGGGATTATTGCTCATCAGACGCATCTTCGTGATCCCAAGATCGCGCAACACCTGGGCGCCGATTCCGTAGTCCCGACGGTCTGCGGGGAAGCCCAGCGCCTCGTTGGCCTCGACGGTGTCCAGGCCGCATTCCTGGAGGTGATATGCGCGGATCTTGTTCACAAGGCCTATGCCCCGCCCCTCGTGGCTCGCGATATAGAGCACCACGCCGGGCGGCTCGTGCCCGATGCGCTGGAGCGCCGAGTGCAGCTGCCAGCCGCAGTCACACTTGAGCGAGCCGAGTATGTCACCTGTGACGCAGCCGGAGTGCACCCGCACGAGCGGCGCCTCGGCCTGCTCGAGATCGCCGCTGACGACCGCAACGTAGTCGGCGTCATCGACCTCGGAGGTGTATATGATCGCGCGGAAGTCGCCCCAGATGGTTGGCAGCGAGGCCTCAGCCTCGCGGCTGATGAGCTTCTCGGTCTTCGATCGATAACGGATCAGGTCAGCGAGGGTGGTGACCGCAAGGCCCATCTCCTCACCGAGTTCCAGCAGCTCCTCCATGTCCGCCGCCGAGCCGTCCTCGCGCAGTATCTGCGCGGTAACGCCCGCGGGGGTGAGGCCTGCGAGCCGGGCGAGATCGACGGCCGCCTCGGTGTGCCCGACGCGCTTGAGGACGCCCCCCTCGGCCGCGCGTATCGGGAAGACGTGGCCCGGCCGAACGAGATACTCCGGGCGGGCGTCCGGATCAATCAGCGTCTGGATGGTTAGCGCGCGATCGCGGGCGGTATCACCGGTCTCCATACCCCAGCGGGCGTCAACGGAGACCGCGAAGGCCGTCTTGCCACCCCCCCAGCCGTCGGGCGACATGGGGGTGAGACGCAGCTCCTCGACGCGCTCGGGCGTGAGCGCAACGCACATGGTGCCTCGGGCGATGCGCATCATGCGGTTGATGGAATCGCTCTCGGCAAACTCGGCGGCCATCACGAGGTCACCGGTGCTTGATTCCCCTTCATCATCGACCACGATGACCATCTCACCGCGGCTAATATGTTCGATTGCCTCCTGCGTGGTTGCCAGTGCCATGATTCGTCCCCGTATCTGTCGTCTCAGATGAAGCCGTGCTCGGCGAGGAAGTCCTCGGAGATACCCTCCTCAGGCTCCCTGCCGGCCAGTCGCTCGATGTACTTCGCGAGGATGTCGGTCTCGATATTCACCCGCTGGCCCGCCTGCGCGCTCTCAAGCGTCGTGTTGGCCAGCGTGTGCGGTATGATCGCG
>JALGTR010000036.1 GCA_029821265.1 Candidatus Zipacnadia bacterium | reverse complement strand
CCGTCTGTCCCACAAGCGATTCCGGCGATTCCGGCGCCGGCGAGACCGTCACCGCAAAGTCCGCGCGGTCCACAGCAGTGATCCGCCCGCGATACTCCGGCGCATCGAGCCGGATCCCGACGCCGTCGCGCTCCAGCACCGTCCCGCCCACGATCGAGACCGCCGTGGGCTGTCCGTTGAGCTCGCGGAACAGGCCGAAGCGGCCCGCAAAGCGGAAGCCGCCCTCTGCCTCCCGCTCCACCGTTGGGTCCGCCGACCAGAACACGTAATCGACCCGGCCATCGGCAAGCTCGATGCGCGCCGCCGCGGCGCTGAATCCCGCCTCATCGTCGCCCGACAGCTCCAGCGGCGTCGCTGATGCGATGATCGGCTGCTCCCAGTACGGCTCGTACACCGCCAGCACCTGCGAGCGCGGGACAGCCTCAGAGCCGCCCGGGTTGTGCATCATGATCCACTTCATCTCGTAGGGCGAGCCGCCCGAGGCCGCCTTGCCGTCGGTCACATTGACCTCCATCGGCGCGCCCTCGACATCCCGCGCCTGCAGGATGTACTGCCGGAAGTGCAGAGCGTCGGCTGCGTCGAGATCCCAGTCGCCGAACCACGGGCCGGTCGCCTGGCCGGTCTGCACGTTGTACAGGTGCGGGAATACGAAGTTCACGCCTCGCCAGCCGTAGGTCGGATGCAGGCTGCAGCCGTGCGCCTTCATCCACTCCTCGTCGCCGTACGGGACATCCGGCCCGGCAAGGGTGCCGCCATCCTGGGCCACGAGATCGATGCCCTCGGTCGTGTACTCGCCCTCCTGGCAGTGGAACGCCCACCAGTGCTCGTCGCCGCCGGAGATGCGGTAGAAGTCGAGGCAGTAGAACGTGTCCGGACTGACGTCCACCAGCGCCAGCATCCTGCGCTGCCAGTAATCCGCGGGCGGCTCCTCGCGCGTCCCCTCAGCGTTGAACTCCGGGTGGGCGTGCGAGCGCGCCTCCGTCACATGCACCGGCCCGGCGTCCGCGATCAGCTGAGCCCGCGCGACCTGACTCAGATGCGGGAACTGACGCGCCACGTGGTGGCTCGACCACAGCCCCTCCCACTGCCCCCAGTTGCGCGGGTAGCCCATGTGCGAGAGGATCTTGCCCTCGAAGGCGTCGAGGCCCAGATCCATGATGTCATCCTGCGTGTGCGAGCGCGCCCGGCCGTAGTGCAGCCACAGCGCCCGCTTGCTCTTGCCCTCACCGCCGCGGAGGATGCTGATCCCGTAGCCGTCATGCAGCGAGCTGGCGTCATTCCAATCGTCCGGCCACTCAGCGGCGACCGCCTCGATCTGCTCCCGCGTGAACCCGAAGGAATCCGAGGGGTTCCAGCCGGGATGGTTCGCCAGCGCCCACGCGAACTTCGGGTCCTGGAAGACACGGTAGGCGTGCTCGAAGGCCGCCAGATCGGCCGAGTGGAAGGTGATGCGCGGCAGGCGGGAGTACTCCGGATAGCCGCCCGTGTCACCGATCTCCGGGAAGGTGCGGTCGATCGTCACCGTGTCCATGCAGAAGTCGAAGACGTTATGGTAGCGCCTGCTGCGCGTGAGGTCGGGGTACTGCTCGCGGGGGTACACCTCCGGCCGCATCTCCCGCAGATGCTCGACGGACTCGATGATCGGTCCGAGTGCGGTGACGTGCATGCCGTTGTACCCGCCGGTGGACTCGTACGGCGCGCCGTCGCGGAAGAAGGTGTTCGGGACGAAGATGCGCATCTTGCCCGAGCCGTCGAAGAGCCAGTCCATGAATTCGTCGCCGCGCTCATAGTTGAGCATCTCGGCTGTGCGCGCCAGACCACGCTGGTGGAAGGGCTCGTTGGAGTTGCAGGCACCGTCCATGCTCCCCTGCACCCAGACCGCGAACAGGTTCTCTTCGATGAACCGCCGTACATCCTCGTGGTCCTGCACGTCGAAGCCCTTGCTCTGCAGGAACGGGACGATATCCGGATCCTGGTCGATATCCGGCCAGATCATGTCGTACGCCTCGGCGTGCCTCCACTGATAGCCCGGCTGATCGATCGGATAGACCGTGAAGCCTGAGCTGGTCAGGAACGGGCCCTCATCGAAGCGTCCCTGGCCGAGGCGATCGACCTGGTGGCGATTGTTGCGATGCCGGTGCTGGGTCATCGTTGCCAGATACGCGTACTCGGCCGCCAGGCGCGAGAATGCCACCAGCGATTTGTGCAGGTAGCGCACATCGCCTGTGGCAATCCACGCCCGCGCACATGACGGCGCGACGGCCAGCATCTCGTGGCAGTACGCCTGGCAGGTCTCGGCGATGAAGCCATAGCGCTTGCCATCAGGCGCGAGATAGCCGCCGCCGATGCCATCGTCGGGGTACTCGCCCGAGGTGAAGTCGTCCGCGCCGAAATCGTTCGACGGGTACAGCTCGTGGCCGATTGGGCACTCGATCTTCCACGAGTACGGGAATGTCGTGTCCTTGATCCACGGGTAGTACGCCCGCACCTCGTAGATTTCGGTTCCGTGTTCGGGACATCCGTGCGTCACGTTCACCCAGTGCCAGCGCGGGATCGTCGAATCCGGCTGCATCGCCCAGACATCATCATCGGACATCTCGGCGTAACGTTCCGCGCGCCCGCCCGCTGCGCCCCCACGCATGGCGTCGATCTGCTCTTCGGTGTAGAGCGTGCGGCCCTCCTTGAGCGAAGGCAGGGTCTCCCCCAGCGGCCAGCGGCGCGGAAGCTGCGTGCCCTTGAGCTCCCGGAACGCCCGCAGGTCCTCCCACGACCAGATCGTGAGCGGAACCGCGATCTCGCCCGCGGGGTGCGCGAACGTGATCGTCACGCTCTCCGCCGGCGCTGCCGAGCGAAAGTAGTATCTCCGCTGCGTCTGCTCCGTCGGCAGCGGGGTGCGATCGAGCATCGTCACCTGCTCAGGTACCGTCACCGCGATCTCTGGCGTCCCGGCCGGCACCTCCAGCACGATCATGAACAGTCGATCCACGCCGACGATATCCGGCGCGTACACCACGCGCTGATCCATGGCAGCCTCCTGGGCGGGGGCCCCAGCAGCAAACAGCATTATCGCGCCAACCGTGAGCACAATCGCCATCGCAGTGCGACACATCGCAATCACCTGGCTCCCCGCACGCTGGATCTTTGCTCCACACTGCCCGCCCCTTCCACGCCCGTCGCGCGGGACCTGCACGCAAACTCTCACGCGACAGACAGACGCCCGGCCGGCAGAAGGTGCGTGGGCGCGCACGGCGAACTGCTCCTCGGTGCGCCACAGCCAACCCCGCCGTCCAGCGCGGCGTGAAAAACCGGGAGGAAGAACCATGCCAAACATCCCTGTTGCTTTGCAGCTGTATTCGATCCGCGACGCGATGGCCGAGGACGTGCCCGGAACGCTCCAGGCCGTGGCCGAGATGGGCTACGACGGCGTCGAGTTCGCCGGCTTCTACGAACACGAGCCCGGGCAGCTCGCCGAGATCTGTGAGGACCTCGGCCTCGGAATCGCCGGTGCGCACGTGCAGGTCGGTCTGATCGAGGAGTCCGAGCTGCAGGCCACGATCGACTCCATGCTCGAGTTGGGCAACGAATACATCGTCGTGCCGGCCCTGCCCGAGGAGTACCGCGACTCGATCGACGCCTGGAAGCGCACCGCCGACCTGTTCACGAGCGCCGCCGAGAAGGTCACGCAGCACGGCCTGAAGCTCGGCTATCACAACCACGCCATCGAGTTTCAGCCGCTCGAGGGCGAGATCCCCTGGGATGTGTTCATGCAGCACGTCAGCGACAAGGTTTTCGGCCAGCTCGACATCGGCCACGTCATCCGCGCCGGTCAGGACCCCGCGCTGTACATCGAGAAGTATCCCGGCCGCTCCGTAACGGTCCACGTCAAGGACCACGGGGAGAACGACAAGGACGTCCTCGTCGGCGAGGGCCTCGCAGACTGGGACACGCTCTTTGACCTCTGCGAGGACGTCGGCGGCACAGAGTGGTACATCATTGAGCAGGAGACCTATCCGGTCCCGCCGATGGAAGCTGTGCAGAAGTGCCTCGAGAACGTGCGCGAGATGCTCGGCTGAAGCACGTCGGAGCCGCAAAAGCCACGAAGCGTCCTCCCCATGTCGGGAGGACGCCTTGCTTTGTGTGGAGAAGGCCAGCGGCACGACGCCCCACAGGAAAGGGGAGTGTGTCGCGGTGTGTGCAGGCTGGCGCGTGGCGCTGCTGATGGGCGCGGCGATGACGATGCTCGCAGGGCGAGAGGTGATGGCGGTGGGCGCAGAGACGATGCATCCGCACCTGCTGGTGACCGGTGAGCGGGTCGGTCAGTTGCGGACGGTCGAGGAGCTACGGCACGCGGTGGCGGAGGACGGGCACGCCCGCGAACTGTGGGAGTTTCTCCTTCAGCAGGCGGAGGCTGACCTCGGGACTGAGCCGGTGGCCGCTGACGGGCGCAACCCGAGCTATCAGTTCGTGCACTCCGTGGCGCAGAGGATCATGCGCGGTGCGCTGGTCGCACTGGTCACCGGCGACGAGCGCTACTGCAATGATGCGCTTGCGCAGATCGAGTGCCTGTTCGACGACGAGAGGTGGCCGGACTGGCGCGACGAGGCGCATCGGGGGCGGCCGCTGGATCTGCGCACCGGCCAGTTCGCACGGGCGATCGGCTTCGCATACGACTGGATGTACCATATGCTCGACGAAGATGAACGCCAGATGATCGTCGCGGGCCTCGACAGGCGCGCCATCCAACCGTTCTGGGAGGCCGTTGACAAAGGGATCTACTGGACGCGCGGGAGCAACAACTGGTCAACGGTGATCGTAGGCGGCCTCGGGATCGCGGGCATGGCCCTGGGGTCGGACCATCCGGACGGACAGCGGCTGGCGGAGTACTCGGCCGAGCAGATGCGGGCATACTTACAGAAGCTTGGGCCGGAGGGTGAGTTCAACGAGTCGGTCGGCTACTCCTCGGCGATCCGCCTTCCAGCGCTCTACTTCGCAGCCCTGCGCTACCACAGCGGCGGCGCGGAGAATGTGCTGGGCGAGCCGATCTTCGTCGACGCGTGCCGGTGGGTGATGTATCAGACGGTGCCGCCGGGACGGACCGTCCCGTTCGGGGATTCCCAGCTGGCCGCACCGCCGCCGGCATCGGCCGTTGCGGCGGTCGCCGCAGCGTCACGTGACGGCGTGCTGCAGTGGTTCTACCTGCAGAACGCGGATCCCCGGCGGATGGACATGCCGATCCTCACGCTCATGACCTTCGACGATCGCATCGAGCCGCAGTCACCTGAGGGCCGCATGCCGCACGGGCGGGCGTATGAAGCATTCGGCGCCCTGATCAGCAGCCGCACGGCGTGGGAGCCGTGGTCGGAGCACGGGGTGCGCTGTATCGTGCACTCGAAGGCCGGGATCGAGCCGTTCCACGAGCATCACGATGCCGGGCAGGTCGTCATCAACGGATTCGGGGAGAGGCTGATCGTGGATCTGGGCTCGCCAGCGAGCGGGTATCCAGCCGACTACGGGCACCCGACGCGCTGGAACTACTACAACGCCTCCTCCTGGGGCCACAACGTCCTCAACGTGGTAGGCAGGGAGATGCACGGAGAGCGGAACACGCAGGGCGAGGTGCTCGCGGCCTTCGATGACGCCCTCGGTGGAATCTGGCGGATGGAGCTGACGCGATTCTACCCGGGCGCCGATTCGGTGACGCGAACGGTCGTGCATCTGCAACCGGGGATCGTGGCGGTGCTGGACGAGGCGAGTTTCGACGCCCCGGAGGAGATCCGACTGCGCTGGCACACCGTCGACAGGTGCGAGCCGGAAGCGGACGGGAGCTTTACGGTCAGGGGCGAGCGGGCGCGCGCGATCTCCCGCCTCGTGCGACTGGACGGTGACGAGCTGACGGTGATCCGTGACGAGCACGCCTACGAACCACCCTACCACCTGACGCGCTACGGCCACCCGCAGAAGCAGCGCAACGAGAGCTTCGTCGAGGCGCAGCTACACGGCCGACAATGCCGCCTCCTGACGGCCTTTGCGGTGTGCGACGCCGATGAGGAGTCCGGGCGTTGGGAGCGAACGACGACCGGACTGCGCATGCGTATCGGCGACCGCATCTTCACGATCAGCGCGGACGATGGTCTGACGGCGAGCGTAGATGCAGGCACGGCGGCGTGGTCGATCTCCTCGAGAGAGGTCCTCGCCGACTGACCGCCGGGGCGGCGGCCCTCACGGCCCAATCCCCATGGTTGCCGCTACCTCGTCGGTGTTCGTCGCTGATGGAGGAGTACTGGCGCGCGCGGGGAAAGTCGTGCGTCCGGACATCGCATTCCTGTCATGGGGGGTCCCCATGCTCGCACGTGTTCACTCCGCTGCCATACTCGGCGTTGACGCCTATCCCGTTCAGGTCGAGGTTGACGTGTCGTTCGCGAAGCCGAGCGTCACCGTCGTGGGCCTGCCCGACGCGGCGGTTCGTGAGAGTGTCGATCGCGTGGAGGCGGCCATCCGCAACTCCGGCTTTGAGTTCCCCGCCGAGCGTATCACCGTGAATCTCGCGCCCGCCGACATCCGCAAGGAAGGCCCGGCATTCGACCTGCCGATCGCGCTGGGCATCATCGTCGCCACCGGGCAGGTTGCGGCGGACGGCATCCTCGACGAAGTGGCGCTCACCGGCGAACTGTCGCTGGACGGGCGCCTGCGGCCGATCTCCGGGGCGCTGCCGATGGCGCTTGGCAGCCGCGAGAACGGTCGCCGGGCGCTGATCGTGCCCCCGGATAACGCTGCCGAAGCCGCCGTTGTCGATGACTTCGAGGTGTTCAAGGCCGAGACGCTCTACGACTGCGTGAAGCTGCTGGAGAGCGGGCTTCGTGACGAGCCGGTGCAGGTCAGCGACGAGCAGATCGACCTCGAGACGCCGCCCTACGAGGCGGATATGGCGGACGTGAAGGGCCAGGATCACGTGAAGCGGGCGCTGGAAATCGCGGCCGCCGGCGGACACAATTGCCTGATGGTCGGGCCGCCGGGATCGGGCAAGACGATGCTCGCGCGGCGCGTGCCCTCGATCCTGCCGCCGATGACGCTGGATGAGGCGCTCGAGGTCACCAAGCTCTACTCCGTTAAGGGCCTGATGCGCTCAGGAGACGCTCTGATTCAGACGCGACCCTTCCGTCACCCGCATCACACGGTCTCGAGCGCCGGCCTGATCGGCGGGGGCAGCTTCCCGTCCCCAGGCGAAGTCTCGCTGGCACACCACGGTGTGCTCTTCCTCGATGAGCTGCCGGAGTTCCCACGCAGCGCCCTTGAGGTGATGCGCCAGCCGCTGGAGGATGGCGAGGTGACGATCGCGCGGGCTCAGACCACGCTGACATTCCCGGCGCGTTTCCAGCTCGTGGCGGCCATGAACCCCTGCCCGTGCGGCTTCGCGACCGACCCCCAGCGCGAGTGCACCTGCTCGCCGTCCCACGTGCAGCGCTACCTCAAGCAGATCTCGGGACCGCTGCTGGACCGCATCGACATCCACATCGAGGTGCCACGACTGACACCAGAGGAGGTCATGCAGCGGGAACCGGGCGAGCGATCCTCGTCGATTCGCGAGCGGGTGATGGAGGCGCGGGCGCGGCAGCACAGGCGCTTTGCGGAGGCGCCGTTCCACTGCAACGCGGAGATGAGCCCGCAGGCGCTGCGCGATCTTTGCCGCCTCTCGCCCGAGGTCGAGGGCCTGCTCAAGACCGCGATCCAGCAGTTCGCGCTCTCGGCCCGCGCACACGACCGAATCGTGAAGCTGGCGAGGACGATCGCGGACCTCGACGGGTCGGAGGAGATCGGCGTGGCTCACGCGGCAGAGGCGGTGCAGTACCGAAGCCTCGACCGCAAGCTGTGGGGTTGACGCCCAGGCTGCAGGGCGAGAGGCGAACGCCTGACGGCAGGCGGCCCCAGAGGCGCGGCGTCGTAGTTGGGGGGCTGAAGCAGGTCATCAGCGGGGCAGGCGGCGCAAGCTACGATGACGTGGATGCACGAGGAACGGAGGATGGAGGCCCGGCATGGCTGAGACCGTCTACCGCTGGATGAACGTGAAGGAACTGCAGAACCTCGTTGCGGGCAACTGGCCGACGTGGGAGCCGCTGGAGGCGTGCGATATCCCGGGGTTCGAGGACAACCCATGTATGCGGTTCTCGCCCGACCGCGAGCGTGCGAAGCGCGGTGCCAAGGGACGGGGCGGGATGGTGTCGCTGGATATCGAGCCGCTGAGCGATGGGCAGGACTACCTGCGGCTGGAGAACGGCGATGTGCAGGTGCTGGCGTTCGCCGTGGTGGACGAACCGGTGAAGATCGAGATGCTGACGTAGCCCATTCGAGGCTACCGCCGGTCTCCAGGCAGTCTGGAGGCAGTTGACGATGACTGAGAGCTGGACGTTCGCGCATATGACCGACCATCACCTCGGGAGCCGGAGGAGCTATCGCTTCCGCGAGGACTTCGAGTGCCGATGGCGATCGGTCAAGCGGCAGATCGCCGAGAGCGGCGCGGAGCTGCTTCTCGTCGGTGGGGACCTCACCCGCGACGGGGACACGCATGAGTTCGAGTATCTGCAGGCCCGAGAGGACCTCGACACCCTGCCGATGCCAAGCTTCGTGATCCCCGGGAACATGGATGTGGGCAACAAGCACACTGAGCGCGAGGGGCCGCGCGAGGCTCGCTCCGATATCGCCCTGAACATGACCTCCGAGCGGCTGACGCTGTTCGCCACCTATTTCGGCCCGATCTTCTGGACGTTCATGCACCGCGGCGTGCGTTTCAGCGGCTTCTATGCGGCCGTGGCCGGTTCGGGGCTGCCGGAGGAACAGCGGCTGTGGCGCTTCCTCGAGCACCTCACCAAGCTGCCGCCGGTGCGGCACCATGTGGCGATGATGCATTACTGGCCGTATATCGAATCGCCGGATGAGCCGAACTGGGACATCACGAAGCCCGAGGAGTATCTGCCGTGGTACTTCGGGATCGACCAGCCGTACCGCGGTCGGATGCTGGACATGCTACGGGAGGCCGGGGTGACGGACCTCCTGTGCGGGCACGTGCACACCGGCAGGCCACCCGAAGAGCTCGGCGACATGACAATCCATCGCGCGCCGTCGGTCTCCTCCACGGCGCAGATGACCGACCGCTGGGACGAGATTGAGACGCGCGTGGGCTTCCAACTGTGCACAGTTCGCGAGGACGACATCGATGTGCAGTTTGTGCCCTCGGATGACCAGTGCGAGGGCGAGATGGTTGTGTGGGGGCCCGGCGGGCACCCGAAGCTGCATGAACGAGACTACTCGGTCGCGCAGGAGCAGCCGCCACTGGCGCCGGATCCGTGGCTGCTCGAGAGCACGGGGCGCTGAAGAACAGGAGGCGGGCGATGTCCCGAAGGATCACGATCACGGTCGGCCAGCGTCAGGGCGAGATCGTCGGGAGCGACCACCTGACGCTGCAGGCGGCGGTGGACTACGTTGCGCGACTGGGCGGCGGCACGGTGGTCATCGGGCCGGGCACCTGGGAGATGGGCAACTCGCTGTTTCTGCGCACGGGCGTCAACCTGCGCGGGCACGGCGACGACACGATCCTGCGCAAGTGCGCGTCGGAAAGCACCAGGCTCGTCGATGACATCGACTGGTATGGGACGAGCGTGGAGGTCGAGGACGCGTCGATCTTCCGGGTGGGCGGAGGGATTCTGCTGCGCGGAAAATCGCCGCACTTCGATAAGCAGCAGTTTGTGAAGCGCACGGTGGTGGCAATCGATGGCAACACGGTACATATCGACCGCGATCCGAGGGAGAACTTCTGGACGGAGACCGAGGCTGAGGCAGCAACGCTCTTCCCGGTCGTTGCGGGCGAAGAAGTCAGCGATCTGACCATCGAGAGCCTCTGTATTGACGGGAACCGCGCGAACAACGAGGAGCTGAACGGCAACTACGGCGGCGGCATCTTCATGCAGGACTGCAACCGGATCACGATCCGCGATGTGACCACCAGGGACAACAACTCCGACGGCGTGAGCTGGCAGGTCTGCGACGATGTGACGATCGAGGAATGCCGGTCGCTCAACAACGCGAACCTTGGACTGCACCCGGGCTCGGGCTCGCAGCGTCCGGTCGTGCGTGGGAACGTCATCGTTGGCTGCGACATCGGCTTCTTCTTCTGCTGGGGCGTGCGCGATGGGATAGTGGAGCAGAATGTCATCGAGGACAGCGGCCGCTTCGGCGTCTCGATCGGGCACCGCGATACCGACAATATCGTGCGCGACAACGTTATCAGGCGCAGCGGTGAGCACGGCGTGCTGTTCCGTGAGCACCCCGAGCCCAGGCGTGACCCGCACCGCAACGTCATCGAGGGCAACGTAATCGAGGACAGCGGGACAGAGGGCGAATGCATCGCGATCGAGATGAAGGGCTCAGCGGACGGCGTGGTGCTGCGCGAGAACACCATCGTCGACCGCCGCAGTGCCTCGAGCGATCGCAGGCGGATCGGCCTGCGCATCGGTGAGAGGGTGGGCCGACTCACGCTGGAGGGCAACGAGTTCAGGGGCCTCGAGCAGGACGTGTTCGACCTGCGCCCAAGCCCGGCGCGGGCGGCTGAGTGAGCGCCCCTACGCGAGGCAGCGGCGGATCACCGCCCCCTCGCAGTCCGCGGGGGCCTCGACGCCGAGCAGGTGGCAGATCGTGGGGGTGATGTCTGTGAGCTTCACCGGGGCGTCGCTCCACCCCACGTCGCCGATTCCAGCCCCGATCGCCCCGAAGAGCGCGGTCTCCGAGCCCACGCCAAGGCGCGTGGTCGGGCGGTAGCAGCCGTGATCGCCGCGATACTGCCCCGACGGCGCGGTGATCACCTGGCCCTCACCGGTGAGCTCGCGAGTGCGGAAGACGGAGTAGCCGGGGCGTGTTGCGAAGCGCACGTCACCATCGCGATCGCCCCAGAGACCGTAGATCGCGAAGTCCTCGACGCGGCCCACCTCATCGAAGACCCACGCGCCCGTCTCTGGGTCGCGCAACTCGCGCAGCGCCTCGATGACCTCCGTGCGCACCTGCTCGTATTCCTCCCCGGGCTCGACGCACCCATCGGGATCGCGGCCGATGAGGTTCACCCAGATCTGCGTGTACGGGCCACAGTACGCGCGGGTGCGGCTCCAGTCGATCGTCGGTGCACCCTCCTCATCGAACTCCACCTCGATGAAGCCACGCTGCGCGAGGTAGTTGTTGACCCACACGTGGCGGACCGTCGGCATCAGGCCGTGGTCGCTGACGAGTATCAGCGTGGTGCGGTCGTCGATGTCGGCGAGGATCTCGCCCACCGCGCGGTCGGCGATCTGATGCATGCGAGCGTGCCGCTGTTGCCACTGCTCGCGCTGCTCGGGGTGGTGCTCCGGGCTGACGGGATCGAATCTGTGGATGAACGTATGGTAGAACTTATCGAACGCATGCCACTTCGTGAAGACCACGGGGACGTCCATCTGCTGCGTGAGCCGAACCGCCGCGCGGGCCTGCCAGGTGAGCTGCTCTCGACACTCGTCGAGGAATGCGTCGGGCGGATACCAGCCGATGCTGGACTTCGTGACCGACAGCGTCTCGGCGTAGGGCCCAAGCTCCGCGACCAGTTCATCGCCGGGCCCGCGGGGCTCGGAGATACAACCGGTGCGGGCGATCGGACTGAGGTACAGGATGACCTGCCCGCCGCCCCGGTCGAGGTGCGTCAGATAGAAGCGCCAGCCGGCCTCCACCTCGCCGCCGGCGGTCGGGAACCGCTGCCGCAGCCAGTCGGACCACTCGTTCGGGGCCAGCTCGCAGAGGATCTCGCCGCTGGCGGGCAGACCGAGAGTGAGCCTGCCCCCGCGGGCCGTGCCCACCACATCCGGGAAGCCGGGGAACAGCTCGAAGCGGAATCCGGGCCCGGGCTCATCGCGCCACGGGACCTCCAGCTCACAGCCGCCGCCATCACCAGAACCTCCACGCGCGTGCCATCGCCTGAGTGGGCGAACGAAGATTCGGCAGCGCTGATCGGGGACCTTCCGGGGCTACGCAGGTGCCCGGACGCCCGGCGGAGAATCTCCGCCCCGGAACCGACAAGCAAGCTGAGCGAGGGAGCGGGAAATGAAGAAGGCACTGATCGTGTGGGGCGGCTGGGAGGGCCATGAACCGAAGCAGGTCGCAGATATCCTCGCGGCCGCGCTGTGCGACGAGGGCTTCGAGGTCGAGATCTCGGACACGCTGGATGCATTCCGCGATGAGGAGAAGCTGCGGGAACTCGACCTGATCGTGCCCGAGTGGACCGGTGGCTCAATCGAGAAGGAGCAGCTCCAGCCGGTCCTGGCAGCGGTGAAGTCCGGCACAGGCATCGCCGGTCTCCATGGTGGGATGGGCGATGCGTTCAGGCAGGAGACCGAGTGGCAGTTTATGGTCGGCGGGCAGTGGGTGGCCCATCCCGGCGACGCGGGCGTCACCTACACAGTCGAGATCGTCTCCGATGACCCGATCGTGGCGGGAATCGAGGATTTCGAGGTCACGAGCGAGCAGTACTACATGCACGTGGATCCGAACAATGAGGTGCTGGCGGTGACCTACTTCCCGGACTACGGCGACGCGCCTATGCCGGTGGTCTGGAAGAAGATGTACGGCGAGGGGCGCGTGTTCTACTCCTCGCTGGGGCACAACGCCGAGGTCGCCGCTCAAGAGGAGCCACTCACGATCATGACGCGCGGGATGAAGTGGGCCGCGCGGGCGATGTGAGGGGCCTCGGACAGAGGCTCCGACGCGCCGCGCCTTGCTTCTACGGACCGCGGTCGCGGCTGTGCGGCTGCATCGTGTGCTTGAACGCCGGGGACCGGGGCGCCAGATAAGGCAGGTCGCGAGCGACGCGGGCCGGAACTGTGTGTCGCCGACTGCGCGCCATATCTCCGATTTGACGTTTGCACGTGGCCGTGGCGGCAGAATACTGAGGCGACCCCGTCGGGCGTGACGCGGCGGGTGATCTGCTTCGACGTGATGCGCATAGCAGACAGCAGAGGAAGCTGTGAGGCGGCTCGTCCGCCCGAAGACCTGAAACACACAGAAGAGGAGAATTGACGCATCATGGCGATGACATCGGGAATCATGTGGTACGGCAGGCAGCTCTACCCTCCGACGTGGCATGGCGAGGAACTCAGCCCGGCCGAGACGTTCGGGACGCTCAAGGGCCTCGGCCTGGAGACCGTTGACATCTTCAGCCGGCATGTCGACGACTACGGCGTCGATACGTTGCGCGAGGCGCTTGACGAGAGCGGGCTCCGCTGCGCGTGCTACTACATCACGGGGGATCTCGTCAGCGATGATCCGGAGAAGCGGAAGGCTGTGGATGAGGCGTTTCCCCGCGGGATCGAGGTCGCACAGGAGCTGGGGGCCCCGATATGCTTCACCGCCGGGTCGCAGCACGCCCACTCGGGTGAGGAGAACTTCCAGCGGTACCTGGACCGCCTCGGCGAGAAGCTGCAGCTCTTCAAGGACACAGACCTGACGCTTGTCATCGAGAACGCCGGAAGCCTGCTGCACACCGGTGAAGACATGGTGCGCGCTGCCGAGGCGCTCGGTGATGAGGGCCTGCGGCTGTGCCCGGACACCGGGAACTTCACACTCTGGGGCGTTGATGAGGTCGAGGCCGTGAAAATGTGCCTGCCGTGGGCCGCGCATTTCCACCTCAAGGATTACGCAGAGCGGTGGGAAGAGGATGGCAAGGTCGGCGGAACCGAGGCGATCCTGAACCAGGGCATCACTCCGATCGGGGAGATCATGGACATGCTTCATGAGGCAGACTGGGACGGAGTACTGGCCTGGGAGCCGGGCCCGCAGGATGAGGAGGGTATCACCGAGAGCGTGCGTGAACTGCTGCGCCTGATCGGGTGAGCGACCGCGCGGGGGACACGAGACGAGGAGGAAGCGTAATGGTGGATATTCTCGTGACATACTTCAGCGAGACCGGGCACACTGAGGCGATGGCTGAGTGCATCGCCGAGGCGGCTCGTGAGGTCGAGGGCGTCGAGGTCGCTCTGCGGCCCGTGGCGGAGGTCTCAGCCGACGATCTGCTGGACTACGATGGGATCGTGATGGGCTCACCGGTGTATTACGGCACGATGGCGGCGCCGCTGAAGCAGCTTATCGACGAGTCGGTGAAGCATCACGGGAAGCTCGAGGGCAAGGTCGGGGGCGCGTTCTCGTCGTCCGGCGTCGTCGGTGGCGGGAACGAGACGACGCTGCTGGGCATCATCTCATGCCTGCTGGTGCATGGCATGGTGATAAAGGGCGTCTCGCGCGGTCCACATTACGGCCCAACCTGCCAGGGCGCGCCCAATGACGAGGCCCAGAAGCGTTGCTCGGAGTACGGCCGCGACGTCGCGGAGCTGTGCGTGAAGCTATTCGGCTGAAAAAAAGAAGAGAAGACGCTACAGACGGATCTCGGGCCCCGGCTCACCGGGGCCCGTTTGAATTGTTGCGCTCAGTCGCGGGCGAGGCTTCGCAGGTTGACCACCTGGGACAGCTCGATGCCGGCCAGGCGCATGATGCGGCGGGTGAAGTGATTGTTGCCAACTGCCGCCGCGTCCCGAGCGCCGGTCCCTGCAACGAACTTCACCCCTTCGCGCGAGAACACAGCGAGCGTGTCAGTCCATTCGCGGATGAACTCTCCCACCGAGAGCGCCGGATGCCACCACCACGCCTGCGCAGAAAGCTCCAGCGCAACCTCGTGCTCGACCATCAGGCGCGCGAGATCGCGGACATAGGCCCGCGGCAGCTCTGATGGACCAGGCGCAGCCTGCGAGCGACCAAGGTTGAACGGGTCGGCGATGACGCGGACCGCCTCGCGCTCGACCACCGCCGACAGGGCGCCGAACACGTTCTCCACCAAACGCGATCGATCAGCGGGAATGTCGTCGCAGATGCCCCTCGTCGCGGGACCGAATGCCGCAAGAACAAGCGCGAGGCGATCGGCGCGTGGCGGCAGATCGATGCGGCCAGACGCGTCGAGGATGGTGCAGTATGCGCCGGCAAGGACGGTGACTGACGAGCGCTCATTGATGCGCCTGATCTCGTCGATGCGCGGGGCGAGGTCGGTTCTTCCGTCGGCAACATCGGTGATGGCAATCGCCTCGAGGCCGCATGCCTCCGCCGCGCGGACCATCTCGAGCACGCTGTCGCGCCCCACGCCCAGCGCGGAGTGCGTGTGCGCATCGTGCGGTGGAATCGGGCGCGGCAGCTCCAGCATCAGCGCGTTCCCCGCGGCGTCAGGATGGTTCGGTCAGGTGGCGCATGGCCTGCAGCGATGCCCGCGCGGCCTCATCGGGCGCCTCTGCGATATCGAACAGATCGACCGTCATCCAGCCGTCCATGCCGACCGCGTCAAGGGCCCGCACGATCGACCTGAGATCGAGGTCTCCGCTCCCCGGAACGAGGTGCCTGTGCTCGCCCGCCGGGATATCCTCGATGTGCGCGCCGAATATATGATCGCCGAGTTGCCTGATCGCGGCCGGCACATCTGTCTCTGTGAGCGCTGCGTGGCCGACGTCGAGGTTAACGCCGAGGGTCGGGGAGCCCATACGCTCCAGAAGCTCGATCATCTCCGCGTTGCCGTCCACCAGCAGGCCAGGCTCGGGCTCGAGCGCCAGCTTCACCCCGAGCTGCTCCGCGCGCTCAAGCTGAAGGGCGAGCTGCCGGGAGAACTGCTCCGCGAGGTCCGACGGCGCATCGGGGCCCGGTCGCGGCGAGTTGACGATCAGCGTGTCGCAGCCAAAGGCCGGGGTCAGCTCGACTGCCCGGAGGGCACGCTCCCACCGAAGCTCCAGCGGGTCGCGATCGCCATGATAGCTGACGGTGGCGATCTGCGTGCCCGAATCGGCCGCGAAGCGCGCGAGTGACTCGCAGCGGGCCTCGTCAATGCGTTCGGGCTCGAGGCCTGGATGCTCCAGACAGACCTCGACACCGTCATAGCCGATCAGGCCAATGCGGCTGATGGCCTCCTCGGGCGAGTGTCTACGATAGCCGATGGTGCGAAAGCCAATTCCTGCGGCCATGGGCAATCCTCCCGGGCGGATTAGGCTTCAGGCGACCAGCCGTGGCGTCCGAAGAGCGGGACGAAGACGCACGGCATGTCCTGTCTGCGCAGCAGATCCCCGTCGTCGCGATCGACAATCACCAGGCGCTGGGCGAGCCTGCTTCCCACGGGGATGACGAGGCGTCCTCCGTCGGCGAGCTGCTCGATGAGCGGCCTCGGCACCTCCGGCGCACCGGCCGCGACGATGATGCGATCGAAGGGCGCATACTCCGGAAGCCCCTGAGTTCCGTCGCCAACCACAACGTGGACATTATCGTAGCCGAGCTCGGCCAACCGCGATCGAGCCTGCTCGGCGAGCGCCTCGATGATCTCCACGGCGTACACCTCCGCGCAGAGCTCGGCCAGAAGTGCGGCCTGATAGCCTGATCCCGCCCCGACCTCCAGCGCCCGGTCCTCCGGACGGCAGCCGAGCGCCTGGAGCATCGCAGCAACCATATAGGGCTGCGAGATGGTCTGGCCGCTGCCGATGGGCAGTGGCCGGTCAGCGTACGCCGCAGCGCGCTGCTCGGGCGGGACGAAATGCTCGCGTGGGACCCGCATCATCGCGTCCAGGACGCGCTCATCTCTGATGCCGCGGGCCTTGAGCTGGTACTCGACCATCTGCTGGCGCTGACGCCGGAAATCCATGCGGACCTCGATTGCGCCTCCATGAAGTTTGGGGATGAATTCACTGCTACGGCTTCAGTTCCCTTCCGCAGCCTGGTCGCCCGAAGTCGCGTATGGCAGGTCTTTGCAGCAGGCCCGGCGAAAACAGTGGCGAGCCCGGCATTCGGTGGTGGGGCGAGCCGGCGTGCGTACTGGCATTCGCGTGGCAGGGGAGGTGAGCATTCTTGGCCGAAGACGCCCTCAGCCGCGCAGGATGGGACCGGGGCGACGAGTCCGACGTCTTTGTCGCACTCGTTCGCAGCGCAATCATCATCTCTGTGAGTCTCGCCCCTACTCTCGGCCTGTTGCAGCAGACTCCCCCTGAGCTGCAGATCGCGACCATCGTGGGAGCGGTCTACACGCTGGCGCTATTTGTAGCCCGCCTTGTCGGCCGCTGGCTGCCGTTGCAGCGACCGCTCGCTGTTGCGGTGGACCTCTACCTCGTGACCGCGGCTGTCTACGCCGCCGAGGGGCAGGCCCCGGCGATCTTTCAGCTCTACTACATCGTCGTGATCGTGGCGGCGATGTGGTTCGGGCGGAGGGGGGCGATGTCGACCGCGATCGTGGCGATCGGTGTGTACGTGTGGGCGCTGGTCAGCAGCTCCAGGTTTGAGATGGGCATGGCCGAGATCGTCTGGCTGCTGTGGCAGAACGGCGCGCCGGTGTTGCTAATCCTCGCGCTGGTGAGTTCGTACGTGCTGCGCGCATGGGAGATGGAGCGGGCACAGGGGCTGCGTTTTGCCCATGAGATCGGGCTCGCCCGCTGGATGCAGCGACAGATGCTGCCCGAGGAGATGCCGAACCCGCCCGGCTTCGAGATCGCGGTGCGTATGGAGGTCGCGCGCGTGGTCGGAGGCGATCTCTACGATTTCGTGGAGGTCGATGACAGCCGACTGCTCCTGTGGGTGGCGGATGTCGCGGGCAAGGGCGTGCACGGGATGATGCACGTGTCGATGATGAACTCGCACCTGCGCGTCGCGGCGTTGGAGGGCCTCTCGCCGGCAGCGATCGCTGACCGCGTAAACCGGGGGGTCTACGACGTGCTCGGCCTGTGGAGTTTCGCGACAGTCTTCATCGCCGAGCTGGAGCTGGAAACCGGCCGGCTGACCTACACGAACTGCGGCCACCCCCACCCGCTCCTGCTTCGGGGCGGGCGTACCGACAGGATCGAGCGGCTGCACACCAACACGCCGCTGATCGGCGCCACGGCCGTTCCCCGTTACCTGCAGCTTACCACCACCATCGAGCCGGGCGATGTGATGGTCGTGACGACCGATGGCGTGGAAGAAGCAAGGGCGGAGGACGGCACCCTGTTCACAGAGGAGCGCCTCATCACGCTCCTAAGTGAGTTCGAGGGCGCCTCCGCTTCAGAGATCGCGTCGGGTATCATCCGCGCGGTAAGCGAGTTCAGCGGCGACGAGTTCGCCGACGACGCGATCGTCGCAGTCGTGCGCCGCGTCGAGCCTATCGCAGAGAGCGGATGACTCCCCGGACGCGACCGATGATCTGGACATCCTCGACGAAGATGGGATCCATCGACGGGTTCGCCGGTCGCAGTTCGACGCTGTCCTCGTGGCGGTAAAGATACTTCACGGTCGCCTCGTCCTCGAGCATCGCGACGACGATCTGCCCGTCCTCGGCCGTGGGCTGCCGGTTCACGACGACGAGGTCGCCGTCGAATATCCCCGCCTCGATCATCGAGTCGCCTGAGACCTCCAGCAGAAACAGCTCACCGGTGCCGAACAGCTCCTCGGAGGTGGGCACGTAGCGCTCGATGTTCTCTGTCGCGAGGATGGGCTCACCGGCGGCGACACGGCCAACCAGCGGCAGGTAGGTTGCTGCGGAGCGCCGGCCGTCGCGCGCTTCATCGGAGACTCGCAGGGCACGGGTGAGCGAGCCGTCGCGAGTGATGAAACCCTTCTCCTCGAGCACGCGAAGATGGTAGTGGACGCTGGAGCTGGACTTCAGGCCGATCTCCGCGCCAATCTCGCGCACGGTCGGCGGATAGCCACGCTCCTGGATGGTGCGCTCGATGAAGTCGAGGATCTCGCGTCGCCGCGGCGTCAGATCGTTGTCATTGCTCATGCCGTGATGCCTCCCGCTGGCCCCCGCCATGGCGGGCGTCTCTCTGCGAATATGGCTGCGCATGTATGATACCAGAAAGCTCCAGTGATTGCAAACGCGCGTTCGAAGAAAGCTCCGCTGTGCGGGGAGACGGGCGGAACGGTGTGAGATGGTTCGTCAAAAGTTATGCAAAGTTGGAGGGCGCGGCTCGTCGCTCGAGGAAGATGTCCGCAGGGCGCCGACGGTGGTTCAGATGGGGCGGCGCCATGGTGCAGGGGTCGTGAGTCGCAACTGAAGGAGCCTGGTCGGCGGTGAGAGTCGGGCTCTCGATCGGTGGCGGAATCTCGGCGATGGAGCAGGTTGATCCGCGGGATCTGGCCGCGGATGGTTTTGCGGCCGTGTTCATCGCGTGCTACGAGGACGAGATGCGGTGGCATGCGGAGACGGCCGCCCACTTCTCACGCGAGTGCCAGTCCGCGGGACTGGAGGTATTCGCGGTTCCGCTCGGATACGGGAAGGTGATGGCGCCGGATCCGTCCACTGAGAGCCTCTACGTGTCTGAGCATCCGCAAAACTGCCAGCTGGACAGCCGGGGCCGCCGGGTTCCGAGGGCCTGTCCGAACAATCCGGCGTTCCTCGAGTGGTTCTCGTCAAACATGCGGACACTGGCGTGGCTGCTGGAGTGTCGGGGTTTTCTGTGGGACGAGCCGGGCTTCCATTTCTCGCGCGGAGCGTGGGCCTGCCGGTGCAGGTGGTGTCAGCGGCTGTTCTTCGCGCGCTTCGAGCGGCAGTTGCCGCTGGAGCTAACGCCTGAGGTGGAGCGTTTCCGCCGCGAGAGCCTGCTGATGTTCCTGCTGGCGGCGGCCGCGGCGGTGAAGGCGGTGGACCGGCGCCTCGTCTCGGCGGTCATGCCGGGCTCATCGGCCACGAGTCGCGAGGCCGGGCTGGGATCGGATGCGCTGGAGGGGCTCGCGGACGCCAGCGCCGTGGAGGCGCTCTCCGTGTACGTCCCCTGGCAGAGCGAGGGACGCGACATGGAGATCGCGCTTCAGAACACATGGAAGCAGCTTGCCGACGCCGTGGACGCGGCCGGGAAGGGCTCGATGCTGTGGATCGGTGGCTCGCCGCACCCGCGGGATCGATTGCTGGAGGCGATCGAGGTTGCGGCCGCCGCAGGAGTGCCGCTGCTGGTGATCGCCGGACATCAGACACTGACGGCCTCCGTCGCGTACGAGCGCTTCAGGCCGCGGCTTTCGCAGACGATTCGGCGGATCGAGGGCCGCTCGACCCGGTCGGCATCACACTGAGCGCGGAGGGAATGCGAGCAGATGGCAACCGTCGAGAAATCAGATGACGGCGGCAGTCTCGTCCCGACGCTCGTATCGGTCCTCGGGGGGATCTCGCTGGTGATCGTATCGCTGCTGGCCTTCCGGTACACCATCAGCGATCAGGCGACGGAGGCTGCGCGACTGGACCGGATGCAGCAGTACGTCTACTGGAGCCAGCCATTCATCTACGTGCTCGCCGGGTTGCTGGCGACGAGCGGGGACGTGCGGCGGGCCCCGGTGCGGGCGCCGATCATCGGTGTGTTCCTCGGCAGCATGGCCTTCATGGCGCTGCGGCGACAGGAGATGCTGCCCTCGGATGCCGGCTCTCTGACATGGCTGCTGACGGCGGGGGCGCTGTTCACGCTCGGCGGGGCGCTTCTGGGCGCGTTGATGGGCGAGCGCACCGGCACAGCGGCGTGGGTCGTCCTGCTGCTGGGCATCGGCGTGTTCATCTATGCATATCTCAACCTCGGCTCCGTATCCGGGATGGTGCAGCGCGAGGTCATCCAGCGGGCACAGGGCATGACCATGGCGATGACCACCGAGCCGGTGCCCGATGCGCTGGTGCAGCTCGTTGACCCACAGACGCAACGGGTGTACTACGTCGGGCGCACGAATTCGAGTGGTCGCTTCCTCTTCAGTCACCTCGCGAAGCCTCAGTTCGTGGTGATGGTACAGGATCCCCTGGACCGCAGCGTCGTGATCTCGCAGGAGGTCAGGGTCGAACCGAGCATCACCGGCGGAACCCGATGGGTGACGTTCGCGCTGCCCTCGGTCGTCCGGGATGCCGGACGGATCTTCGAGTAGCGCTCCTCAGGGCTCGTCGTCGCACCCCGCTCACTGAATCGGCCCGGGTGGTCTTGCGCCAGGCACATCTGATATATATACTCTATCAGACGAATCATGCGATTCATATCTCTCGCGTGGACACCGCTTCGAGACTGGGGGCGCATCTGCAGTGGACCCGATCGGAATGGACGAGCTGTTCATGGGTTCGGTGACCGTGGGGGAGCGGGGACAGGTTGTGATTCCGGCTGAGGCCCGGGAGAAGCTTGGGCTGGAGCCGGGCGACAAGATGCTCGCCCTGCTGCACCCGTCGCATCACATGGTGTGTTTGTGCAAGCTCACGATGATCGAGGCGTTGACGGACTTCCTTGGCCGCCTGGAGATAGATGTTCAGCGGGCGGAGGATGAGGATGATACAGGTGAATCGGACGAGTAGCGCAGGCCTGGTCGGCCTTGCAATGGCGCTTGTTCTGGTCGTGCCGACCGTGTGCGTGGCCCAGCGGGGGGAGGCGCAGACGCCCGTTGATGCTCCGGAATACGTGGAGGTCGCCGAGGACGGCACCGTCACGCTCGACCCCGTGACCGCGGCGATGTGGGCGGCCGAGCGCAACACTGACATCGAGCTTCAGCGACAGGCCATCCCGGAGGCGGAGGGCCAGCTCGAGCAGGCTCGTGCCGCGGATGCGCTGACGGTGGCGCTGTCGGGCAGCGCGATGCGGATGGGCCCGGTCTCGAGCTTCGAGGTCCCGATGGGGCAGGAGGGGGAGCTCGTGGAGTTCCAGGTCGGCCAGGAGGAAGACTACCGCGCCGCAGTGTCGGCTCGCCAGCC
>JALGTR010000035.1 GCA_029821265.1 Candidatus Zipacnadia bacterium | reverse complement strand
ACGGGTGCACATGTGGTTCACCAGATCCCGGCTGACCCGCAGACGGCGATCGCGTCGATCAACGAGGGCTCGCCGGCGGTAATCACGCGCAGCGGCTCGCCTCTGGCCCGGGGGATCCGGGAGCTTGCGAAGTTGCTCGAGCAGTCGATGGACGAGGAGCGTCGGCGTCGCGAGAGACAGCAGGCGTGATTGCGCGTGAGCCCGCGAGCCAAGCGAGGTGCCGATTCTCATGGTTCAGTTGACAGATCAGAACATCCAGACAATCGCGATGCTCTACTCGCCGGAGATGCTGGAGATCCAGAGCGAGACCCATCACCGGCTGCTCCGGGAGACCGATTACAACACCCTGGAGAGCACCTCGCGCGAGCAGCTTGCGCAGATCATCCGCCGCTTCGCCGACCAGGTCCTCAAGGAGCACGACATGACGCTGCCGGTGCGCACTCTCGAGCAGCTCATCGAGGCCGTGGTCAACGAGGTGCGCGGCTTCGGGCCCCTCGAGGTGCTGCTGGCCGATGATTCCATCTCGGAGATCATGGTCAACGGCCCTCACCAGGTGAAGATCGAGCGCGATGGGAAGCTACAGGACGCGCCGATTCGCTTCGCCGACGCCGAGCACATCATGCGCATCGTCGAGAAGATCATCGCCCCTCTGGGGCGCCGCCTCGACGAGGCGGTTCCGATGGTGGATGCTCGCCTGCCCGACGGCTCGCGTGTCAACGCCATCATCCCGCCGCTGGCGGTTAACGGCCCGTACGTCACCATCCGAAAGTTCGCGGCCGACCCGCTGCGTGACGAGGACCTCATCCGGTTCGGCACGATGAGCGAGCAGATGCGCGACTTCCTGAAGCTGTGCGTTGAGGGCAAGCTCAACATCATCGTCTCGGGCGGAACCGGCTCGGGGAAGACCACCACGCTTAACGTGCTCTCAAGCTTCATCCCCGCCGGTGAGCGCGTCATCACCATCGAGGACGCGGCGGAGCTGCAGCTTCAGCAGGACCATGTGCTTTCGCTCGAGAGCCGGCCGCCGAACCTCGAGGGAACCGGTGAGATCACCATCCGCGACCTGGTCAAAAACGCCCTGCGTATGCGCCCGGACCGCATCATCGTCGGTGAGGTGCGCGGCGGCGAGGCCCTGGACATGCTCCAGGCGATGAACACCGGGCACGAGGGGTCGCTCTCCACCGCTCACACCAACGGTCCGCGCGATTGTCTGGCGCGTCTGGAGACGATGGTGCTGATGGCGGGCACCGAGCTTCCCTCACACGCGATCCGCCAGCAGATAGCGAGCGCGGTCGATCTGATCGTCCACCAGGACCGCATGCGTGACGGCTCGCGTAAGATCACCTACATCACCGAGGTTCAGCGCATGGAGGGTGAGGAGATCATCACCCAGGACCTCTTTACACTCAAGCATCATGGCGTGGACGACGACGGTCGTTTGATCGTGGAGCATCGGCCGATGGGGATTCAGCCGCTGTTTGTGGATAAGCTTGCGGCCGAGGGCGTGCAGCTTCCGCCGGACATGTTCCTGGTGGAGGAGACGCCCGTGCGACAGCGCCGCTCCTTCTTCGGCTGATCCGCCGCCGTTCGCCGCTTGTAGCCTGTCGTGAACAAAGGAGCCAACCATGAATCCGGTTGTGTTGGCCATCATCGGAGGCGCCATCGTTTTCGGCCTGATTCTCGTGCTGCTTTTGGCCTTCGCCAGCAGCTCCGCGGCCAGCGAACGCCTCGCCGAGAGTGGCGGCGGTATCGGGGGCTCGACGGCCGCGGGCGATCAGATAACCTCCTCGCGGCCGGAGAATCGCTCCGACCCGCTGCCGGCCCTGAGCGAGGCGCTCAAGCAGACCGAGTTCTGGGACAATATCCAGCTTAAGCTGCTGCAGGCCGGGCTGCTGCTGCGACCCTCGGAGGCGGTGATCATCACCTTCGTGTGCATGATCGCCGGCCTGGCGCTGGGCTGGATTGTCACCGGACAGCCGATCATGGGCGTGATCACCGGCGGCCTGGGCCTGGCCGCTCCCTACATGTACATGGGGCAGCGGGCCGCAAAGCGCCAGGCGGCCCTCACCAGCCAGCTTCCGGATGCCCTCGACATGCTCAGCTCCGCGCTGCGTTCAGGCTACGCCCTCACACGCGGCTTCCAGGTGGTGGCGTCGCAGATGCATCCGCCGATCGCCGAGGAGTTCGAGCGGGTGCTGCAGGAGGTGCAGGTGGGGATCTCGGTCACCGATGCGCTCGACGACCTGCTGGCGCGCACGGACTCATACGATCTCGAGCTGGTCGTGGCCGCGATGCAGACGCAGCTTACCATGGGCGGTAACCTCGCGGAGGTGCTCGACAACATCGCGACGATGATCCGCGAGCGGGTGCGTCTGCAGGGCGAGATCAATGCGGCGACCAGCGAGGGGCGGCTGTCGGCGGGAATCCTCGTCGCCATGCCCATCGTGATGGCGATCGTGATTTCGATGATCAGCCCCGGCTATCTCGACCCGCTGTTCACCGAGCGAATGGGGATCATGATGCTGATCGGCGCGGGTCTGCTGATGGTCACCGGTATCATCGTCATCAAGCAGCTTATCGAGATCGACATCTAAGCGCCGGCGGGCGCGGGCGGGACGTTCGCGCAGGAGAACTTCGACGCCCCAACGGTCCGCCACGCCCGCGAAGCGTTGTAGTCCGCCGTAGAGAGGCAAAAGACCAATGACAATGCTTACCTGGGTGATTGTGGGTCTCGTGTTCATCGGTGTGTTGATCGTGGGCATGGCGATCATGGCCGATGAGCACCGTCTGCGCGTGCAGGAGCGCGTGAATCGGGTTCAGCAGCAGGGGCCGCGCTCCCCGCTGGTCGAGGAGCTGGCGCTGCCCTTCCATGAGCGCGTCCTGTTCCCCATTTTTCAGCGCCTGATCGGTGCGATCGGGGCCATGGCGCCGGCGGAGGCGCTCGAGAACGCGCGGATGGAGCTCGAGAAGGCCGGTCATCCTCTCGGCCTGAACGCGCAGTCGTTCATCACGCTTCGCGTCTTCTCGAGCATCGCCGGGCTCGGTGGGGCCTTCTGGATCTGGACGGGCGATCTGGTAAGCGATACCTATCGGATGCCCCTCGCCGCGATGACGGCGGTGGTGGGGCTGCTGGCGCCACACTATATCCTGCAAAAGAGCATTGAGAAGCGTCACGCCCAGATTCGCAAGGCGCTTCCGGACGTCATCGACCTGCTGGTGGTCTCGGTGGAGGCCGGGGCGGGGCTGGACGGAGCGCTGGCCGAGGTCGTGGCTCGCAAGGAGGGGCCGCTGGTGGATGAGTTCCGGCGGCTTCTGGGCGAGGTGCGGGTGGGAAAGACCCGCAAGCGCGCCTGGCAGGATATGGCGGACCGGGTGGGTGAGGAGAACCTCAACTCGCTCGTGGCCTCACTGACCCAGGCCGAGCAGCTCGGTGTATCGATCGCCAAGGCGCTGCGGACACAGTCAGATTCGCTGCGCACGCGCCGCAGCCTGCAGATCAAGGAAGTTGCGGCCGCGCTGCCGGTCAAGCTGCTCTTCCCCCTGATCTTCTTCATCTTCCCGGCGCTGTTCGTCATTCTGCTTGGTCCGGGCATATTGTCGATGACTCAGGTGCTTAAGGCGCTGGGCGGCTGATCGCGCAGGCAAACTCCGATGACCAACGGTCCCCACGCCCGCGAAGTGTGACGGTTAATGGAAGAACATCACGCCGAGAAAATCGAGCGGCTTCAGGCGCAGCTTGAGCAGGCTCAGGTCGCGGAGCGTCGCGCCCGCGGCCTGCTGGATTCGGCCGCCTCGCTCATGGGGCTTGATGATGCCTCCGCGGTGATGGCGGGCATTGCCGAGAACGCGGTGCGGCATATCGATCTCGAGCGAGTCCGCGCCTATCGGGTGGATTACGATCAGGAGGCGTTGATCGAGGTGGCGCGGGCCGAGCGTGCGGACTCGAAGCAGGAGCCGCTGCCGGGCCTGGCCACCGTGCACATGGCCGAGGTGGACCCCTCCCCCATCCCGCTCGAGCAGGGCGATCGTCTCGCCGAGTTCGCGCTCGGCGGCGACGACCTGGTGATCGAGCGGACCGATGGCCGTCGCGTGCTGGCCCAGATGCGCGGGCGTCACGGCTCCGATGTGACGACCCGCAGGGCGCTGATGGGCATCCTCGTGGCCGAGTCCTGCGAGTCGATCGGTCCGCGGCGCACGCGCCTGCTGCGGGCCCTGATCAGCCTCGGGAGCGCGGCGATCGAGGCGGCGCGCGTCGAGCAGTTCCGGGCCCATCTGATCTCCGCGGTCTCCCACGAGCTGCGCACGCCGCTGGCGGCCATCCGCGCCTATAACGAGCTGCTGCTCGACGGCGACGCCGGGGAGATCAACGAGGAGCAGCGCCTCTTTCTGCAGCGCATCGAGGCCACCTGTATGCGGCTTGATCGCATAGTCGAGGACCTGCTCGACCTCTCCCGGCTGCGCACCGGGGAGATGCCGGTGCGGCAGGAGCCGGTGGATGTGGTCGCGACGATCGAGCATATCATCGACACGCTCTCACCCGAGGCCGCCCGCAGCCACGTCACGCTGACCGAGGAGATCGTCGGCGACCTGCCGCTGATCTCCTCCGACCCCGACCGCCTCGCACAGGTGCTCTTCAACCTCGTCGGGAATGCCGTGAAGTACGTGGGCGAGGGCGGCGAGGTGAAAGTGCGGGCCCGCGTCGTTCCGACCAGGCAGTGCCCATCCCGGCGCGACGAAGCGATCGCCGCGGGGAACTGCGCCGGAGAGTGCCTGCTGATCGAGGTCATCGACAACGGCCCGGGCATCGCACCGGATGACCAGGAGCGCGTCTTCGACGAGTTCTTTCGCGCCCATCCCATGGAGAGCAATACGAAGGGCTCCGGCCTCGGACTGGCCATCAGCCGTCGTCTGGTGCGCCTGCTGGGCGGTACCATCACCCTCGAAAGCACACCCGGCGAGGGGAGCACCTTCACGGTGATCTTCCCGCTCTCGCAGGTATCTTCACACTAAATGGTCAACTCTCAGGTTGCTGTCGATAACCAGCGCCGCTGTTCGCCGCCGTTTGTTCTTACTATCGCGGCCTTCACCACAGTCGTCGCCGCTCTCACCATCGCGGCACTGGTGGGAGCCACCGCTTTCATAATCGCCGTTGCTGTTGTCAGGGAGGTTTGGGGAGTGCGTGGATCCACGATTTTGATCGTTGACGACGACGAGATGCTCCGCGACGCCGTCAAGCGCAAGCTCGAGGGCGAGCAGTTCCAGACCATCGCGGTCGAGACCGGCCAGGAGGCGCTGGATGTCATCAACAGCTCCGAGGGGCCCGCGCCCGACCTGGTGCTGCTCGACATTATGCTCCCGGACATCGAGGGCACGAGCGTCTGCCAGCAGATCCGGCAGAACTCCTCCGTTCCCATCATCATGCTCACCGCGCGCAACGAGGAGGCCGACCGCATCCTCGGCCTCGAACTGGGCGCCGACGACTACATCACCAAGCCCTTCTCGCCCCGCGAGATGGTCGCCCGCGTCAAAGCCGTCCTCCGCCGCGTCGGCCCCGAGGCCGCCCTCGCCAGCAGACGCGTGCTCGAGGGCGCCGGCGTCACCCTCAACCTCGACTCCCGCGAGGTCACCATCAACGGCGAGCCGGTTGACCTCACCCCCACCCAGATGCGCCTGCTGCAGGTGCTCATGGAGCAGCCCGGACGAGTCTTCTCCACCGACGAGCTGCTCGACGCCGTTTGGGATTACCGCCAGTACGACCCCCATCTCGTCGAGACACACGTCTCAAATTTGCGGAATCGGATTGAGGACGATCCGAAGAACCCGCAGCGTATCGTTACGGTCCGTAGCTTTGGGTACAAGTTCGTCGCCGACTGAACTACACAGGGGGTTTGGGGACACGTTCGTGGTCGACTGAACTTTGGGGGCAGGGCGGAGTCACCTCAGAATCGAAGGTGTTGTTAAGAAGCGAGTCAGGTGCTTACGAGGCGCTACGGGTTGATATCGGGCGTTTTTGCGTTTTCGTTGTTAAGACCTGGCTGTGAGCTGTTAATTAACTTTGTGAGGAGCGGTTCCCGGCCATTTAAGCCAAATTTCTGCCGGTGGGGTTGACGTCGGGGCGCTGGTGGTTACAATTGGGGGCGGCAAAGCGGGCGATCGGGGCCACGCGGTCCTCAGGGGCCAGCGGGCCGGCCCTGATGATGCCCGGCTCTCCATTGACTGACGCATCTGACGATGACATCCGCCCACCATCTCGGCCTGGATCGAGGGGTGGGATGCGGTGCGGTCACATATCCCGGTGTGGCCGAATGATGGATGGCAGCCGGTTGAGGCTGAGGTCGAAACAGGCTGCAGATCGAAACAGAAGCGCATCCGTGGATCGCGTACCTCTGAGCGGGCCCCGCTGCTGATGCGGGGCCCGCGTGCATTTAATGAGCGCCCCCTGTCTGTGAATCGTCCCGGTCCCCCACGCTATCGCGGGCGGGGAGAGCGTTTGGGCGTCGACGTTCGCGACGCTGTGCGGGCGCGCGCACTGTACGCCTGTATAACGCCCTGCGAGCGTGTTGCAGGGTTTACCCCTATGTCGGCCGCAGAAAACGCGCTCTCGCGGCTGTCAGGTGCCTTTAAACGCCATCCGGGGGTGTCGAGGCGCGGCGTGAGGGGACTGGGGAGCTGTCAGGCCATCTTCCTCGTTTGCGGATTCTGAGTTTTCCACAATCCGGTCCTGGTTTGCGAATCCTGCGTTGTCCACAGCGCGCAAATTGTGGATAACTTCGTGGATATCCTGTTGGTAACCTGTTGATAAGCGGAGGTTCTTGTACTACCAGTACAGTACCAGCCAAGGGTAGCCGTAAAGGGATATTTATATCCCGTCGAAACAGTCTTAGCCGTTCGAGATCTTTGCTTAGACTCTCGCGGCCGTACGTACGTACTGCAGGGTACCAGTACGACTCAGTACCTTCTAGTCGTTAAAGGGCCCGGCCAATATGGCACAGCCAGACCGGCCAATATGGCCGGGCTGACCGGCCAATTTGGCCGGTCTTGGTTTGCGGATTCTGCAGTAAGTCGCCGGTCGTGGCTGATTTCAATCCTGAGGCGTTGGGGCGGCTGCTACGATGGCTGTGAGGCCTGATCGGGCTCGAGTTCGGAGGACTGCTCCAGCTCGGGGAGGGGTAGGATCGTCACGTTCGCCGGCTGGCCGAGGCCAACGTGCTCGAGGCGGATATAGCCCTGATCCTGCAGCTCGTTCATGTATCGCCGGATGCTGCGCGTTGAGAGCCCGAACTCCTCCGCCAGCGCCTCCTGTCCGGCGTAGCCGGGTTTGCCCTGCCACGCCTCGCGCCAGCCCAGCCAGGTGAGGATGGCGTAGAGCAGGCGGGCGCCCGCCGAGAGCTCCCGGGCGCGCAGCACCCGTGCGGGCACCTTTGCAAAGGGCTCCCTGTCCTCGGTCTGCAGGATGATGTGTCCGCCATCGGTTAAATTCATAAGTGCGCCCCCGTTCTTGTGGCGCTTTAGTTCTCGTAGGATTCGTGCCCGGGTATCGGGTGGAAGAGTCTTCGACTTACGCCTCTCCCCCACCTCCGGCGGTCGCGACGTCGGCGAAACGCGCTGTACGCCTCTGTAACGCGCTGCGTGCGTGTGCATGACTTCCTCCCTATGTTCGCCTCAGAAGACGCGTCCTCGCGGCTGTCAGGAGCATTTAAACGCCATCCATGTGTATCTCGACATGCCGAAAAGCTGGCTGGCGGTTTTCTGAATGAGGTGGCTGTCACGGGATCTCGATCACCCTCTTGCGGCTCCGGCCGGTGAGCATGAGCGTGTCGCCCTTGAGGAAGCACAGCAGAGGGGGATCGCCCTCGGGGATGAAGAGCCGGCCGGTCATGTCCGTGGTGACGGGGTGTCCGTGCTGACGGAGGGTGCGGATGATGCTGTGCGCGCGGTGTTCGAGCACGCCGAGCTCGTCCATGAGGTTTTGCACGCTGCGGGCGCGGCCCTTGAGGAGGCCCCAGGCCCAGACGGGGAGTGAGCGAGGCGGTGGAGGGGGCTCGTGGGGTGCGCGGTTGGGCCCGTAGTCGGGTCGCCATGCGCCCTCCGGGGGCGGGGCGAGGTTGATGGGCACAACGCGCTCGATGCGTGGATGTCCGCCCGGCGGGACAGTGCAGCGGATTTCGAACTCAAGGCCCGGGATTCGCTCGCCCTCGACCGGGGCAAGGTAGACGCCGTCGGGGCTGTGGCGGACCCAGAGAGTGGAGGGTTCGGCGAGCTCGTAGACGCGGAGCCTGCGATCGCTGCGGTGGGGGCGGCTGATGATGGGCACGCGCTCGCGCAGTTTGGCCATGCAGACCTGGAGGCGGATGCGTGAGGTGCGCCAGACGACCTCGCGCAGGTCCTCGTAGGTGTGGGGGCCGCGATGGAGGGCGGCCCAGATGCGCACGGCGGCGCCGACGTCATCGTCGCGGAGGACGAGGTAGTTGTCCCAGTCGGGTGGCCATGGCTGAGGGACGTGGGCGTGGACGGGCGGGGGTGGGGGCGGGATTTTGAGGTAGAGGACGCCGCCGCCGATGGGACGGCCGCCGGTCGCGCTGTCCAGGTAGGTCTCGATGTAATCCATGGGAGGACCATCCTTCCGCCTGCGCCCGTGTCTTGTTAAGAGCGCTGCGCGTGTGTTGTTAAGAGCGTTGTTAGGAGGCTTTTGCGCCACTCCGTGCATTCTCGCGGCATTTTGCCCAAATGGGCTCATCGCGTTGTGAGTGCTTTTGTTGTTAGCTGTTAACTCACTTTGTGAAGAGCGATATCGGGCGGCATGGGTTACAGGCTCTGACAGATGCCGGTGCGCCGGCAGCGCTCGTGGCCGGCGCGACAGTGTCGCGGTGGGTGGTAGCGGTAGCGATGGCGGTCGGCGCGCATGACCTCGCGCACCTGCTCGGCGGAGAGGCCGGGGGCGGCGGTGAGCCATTCCCCCGGGGGGATTTTCGCCATCGCGCGTCGTAGATGGTTTCGAGCGCTGCGCCACCGGGAGTAGGCGACAGAGTAGCTGATCTGCAGGTGGTCGGCGATCTCGGTGAGTGAGTAGCCCCAGAGGTGGAGACGCGCGACCTCGCGCTGCCTGCGGCTGACGAGGTTGGCGGCGACGAGGAGGCGGGCGACCAGTGCCTGCAGGGTCGGGCCGGTGTCCTCGGAGGGGGCGGGTCGGGCGCGGGCCTCGGCGGCCGCGGGGTCGTGGGGGTCGTCGATCGAGTGGATTTCGAGGCTCTGATGGTCGAGCGAGGCGCGGTGGGGGTACTCGTCATTGGGCCCCGCGATGCGCAGCAGGATATCGGCGAGGCGCTCGAGCTCGCGGGGTTCGAGCTGTCCGGCATGGCGTTCGCAATGTCGGGCGACGCGGTCGAGCAGATCATGGATGAGCGGTTCATCGTGGTCGGGCGTGAAGCTGGTTGCGTCGGCCGGGCTGGTGTCGGTCATGAGTCGGCTCCCCCTCGGGATGCGTGGAGATGGTGTGCCTGTACCCTGTAGTAGTACACGCCTGGCCGCCGGATCTTGCATCGAGGAGGCAACACGAGGCACGGAGTGAAGGGCGGGCGTCGTGTGTTTGCGCTCTCCCCCACCTCACAGGCCTCTTAACCATGAGTATTAACAGCTCACAACGAGTCGCCTTACAATTGTTAGCTGACGAAGCATTTTCGCAGCGCTGCGCGCATTTTGAGCCGACGGGACTATTAACCACGAGTATTAACAGCTCACAACACAGGGGCTCACAACGAGCGATTCTGATCGGAATGCGAGGACGGCAGATGGCGAGCGGCGGGGAGGGTTGTTAGGAGGGTGGTGGTTAAGTGTAAGTACCAATGGTTAAGAGGGAATGGGCACTTAACAGTCGGTATTAACAGCTAACAACAGGTGGTGTTAAGAGGGGGCGGGGAGGGTTCGTTTGCTGTGGGGGTGGACAGATGAGGGGGGATGTGTTAGGATGCATGCGCATATTCGAATAATCGAGTGTTTGCGGGGTGTGGTCTGGGTCCCGGGAAGGTGTCGCAGGTCGGGAAGTGGGTACGCTTAGAATAGGCGTGGAATGGGCGATGTGGGGGGCAATGGAGGGGCGCGATGGCGAGTACGCGGACGATGCAGCGCAGTGGGGCAGTTGAGAGCTGGCGGAAGTTTGCGGTGGTGCTGCTGTTTGTGATTACGATCGGGGGACTGTGGTATCCGCCGCTGGGCCTGGTGGCGGCTGCGATGATGGTGGTGCTGCTGAGCATAGCGATCTTCCGGGGGCGCTACTGGTGCGGCAACCTCTGTCCGCGGGGGTCATTTTTGGATCTGATCATGCGCCACCTCGCGCCCGGGCGGAAGGTTCCGGCGTTCTTGCGCTCGCTGACCGTGCGGGTGAGCATCCTGGCGCTGCTGATGTCGGGGCTGGTCTACTCGCTGGCGACCCTGCCGCTGGAGAGCTCGCCCGAGATCATCGGCGGCATCTACGGGCTCATCGGCGCGATCTTCGTGCGGCTGTGCCTGATCACGACCATCGGCGCCGTGTTCCTCGCGCTCGTCAGCCAGGAGCGGGCATGGTGTGCCGTCTGCCCGATGGGGACGATGACCAACCTGATCGACCGCGCCGCGACGACAGGGCGGCAGCCGACGCGTGGTCGGATAGCAACGAACGCGGAGGAATGCCGGGACTGCGGCGTATGCGAGCGGGTCTGCCCGATGGATATTCCGGTGCGCGACTACCTCGAAGAGGGGGAGATCTCCGACCCCGACTGCCTGCGGTGCAACGCCTGCGTGATAGCCTGCCCAACAACGGCGTTGATGGCCGGAACGGCGGGCGATGAGGGGGATGGTGGATAGGGTCGGGCGCGCGTGCCCGGCAAAGAGCGGAGACCCGGGACAGGCCGTAGGGGAGGGGCATTGGTCACGCCTGGCCTTCAGGAAAGTGGGGCGGGAAGAGGGTATGGTTAAGGACCTACTCCTCCGGCTCCTGCTGCTCCTCCTCGCGCAGGCGCGTCAGCTCGCGCTGGAACAGCTCCTCGAAGTTCGTCGTGAGCCGTCCCCACCAGGAGAGATCTGAAAAGCGCACCATCGCCAGCTCGCGCGCCCGGCGCTCCAACTCCCGCTCCCGCTCAAGCCGTCGCGCACGCTGCTGCAGTTGATCGACCTCCGAGCGCGCCTGATCCACATCCTCGCGCGCAGCCGGAAGAAATGACGTCACATCGCGCAGATGCTCGCGCAACCAGTCGCGCTCATCGCGAAGCTGCTCGACCTGATCCTGGGTCACATGCAGTTGCCGGCGCGTCTCCGCCAGCTCCGCCCGCAACTCCGCCAGCTCCTGAAGCGACGCATCCTCGGCCGTCGTCGGAGTCTCCTCCGCCCGCACCTCCAGCTCCCCGGAAGAGCCCACGCTGTCGCCAACCTGAGAGGCGATATACGCCGCCACCCGCGCGGACAACAGATACTGATAACGCCCCGGCCAGCGATCCTGCGGCTGATTCCCGGAGATGACCCGGCCCGAGGAGAGATCCCGCACGTAGAAGGGGATCTCCTCCGTCTTGAGATACCGCCGAACCGTGTTCTCATGCACGCCGGCACGCTCGGCGACCTCGGCGATCGTCAGCAGCTCATCCTCGGCCGGCACCGCATCCTCGGCAGCATCCGGGCCGGCGTCATCATCCCCAGGAAGACCGTCCCGATCCTCCCGGGCATCATCGGAAGCGACCACGTCAATGCTCCTTCAATCGTCACATGGCAAAGCTCGAACGCGCACGGCCAACGGTTTCGCTATAGTCGTGGCGGCCACCTCTCTCGCGGCTCGCGGGCGGGGGGCGTTGGTCACGCTCGCGCTCGGGGATTATGGGGGGCGAGGGCGCTCAAAGGGCGTGGGGGAGGGGGCGTTCGCGGCCCGGGAATCGTCCCCGTGCATAAGAATACTTTTGTTGCATTCAGGCGTGGGGGAGAGGCGCATCGGGGTGCGCTCGGATGCGCCCGCGCCCGCCTGTCAATCGGGCTTCGCAGCGGCCACGTCACCTTGTGTGGAGGGCGGCCGAGGGCGCCCGCCAGCACGCGCGGACTGACAAGCTCAACATACACTCACGGTTACTCGCGAGTTCGTGGCGTTTTCGTCATATCTTCGCGCCGGGAAGTGGCCACGGTGTCGCACTCAGACTGCGATCCAGCGGTCTTAAGGGCGGCTCCAGGCGCGCCGTGTTGAGGTTTTTTTGAGGTAATGCTGGGCGTGGCGAAAATGGCGTTTTGGGGCTTTTAAGGCGGTATTCGGCGATTATTCGGCCTGTGGCCCGGCGATAGGGGGCGAAAAGAGCGGCAGAATTTTGTGTTTTAGAGGTTTAGTTTAACGCTTGACGTGAAAATATGAGTGTGTATACTGTACGCAGTCCCATGGCCACCTCATCTTGAGCAAAGCTTGAGAAAAGGCCGCGGGCAGCAGGTCCCGGAGGGGGAGTATGCTTCTTCGGGGCTACCGGGATGTTGCTCATGTGCGAATGTCACACCGGCACTCTGGCGTATTGAGCCCGGGCAGGCGGAGAGGCACGCGCGAGCGGGTTCGAGGAGGTCATAGGAAAGGTCTGCACGAGGAGGCGGACACGGTGTGACGGTCCGGGCGGCGATAGGTCGGGGGGAACGCTTTCCCTGCCTCGCGAGGCCCTGATCCTGTGAGGCAGGACGTCCAGCCGGCGGTAGGTGAGGGAGCGGGCGACTGCTCCCTCACCTCGTCTCAGCTGCGGAGGCTGGAGAGGCGCACGAGCGGGGGCTTGATGCTCTGAACGCGGGAGGGAGAAGTTGACGGAGCGGACGAGGTTTTGTCCGCAGACAATCAAGACGAAGCTCGGCGCCTCTGGCGCCATCTTCTCCCGGGCCCGGAGCCATGCAAGGCGGTGCGACAGATGCAGTTTGACCCGGCGGCAGGCCCGATCTCAGAGGTGCTGATCATCGCCAGTGTGGCGCTGGCGCTGACGGCAGCGTACACCGATATTCGGTGGGGGAAGGTATTTAACGTCATTACCGTTCCGTTCGCCCTCCTGGGCCTGCTCCTGAACACCGTTTGGGGCGGCTGGGAGGGTCTTTTCGTGAGTCTGGCGGGGATCGCGGCCGGATTTGCGTTGTGGCTGGTGAGCAACGTTCTGGGGCGGATCCTCGGCGGCGGCGATATCAAGCTGTTGATGGCCTTCGGTGCCCTGCTGGGGCCGGTGTTTATGCTCTGGACCTTTGCCTGGGGGGCATTGATCGGCGGGGTGATGGCCATCGTGATGGCGCTGCGTCGCGGCCTGTTGCAGAAGGTCGTCAGGCAGCTGGGCACATCGCTCTATCTGCGCGCGGCGGCGTCGGCGCCGATGGAGATCACCGACGGCGCCGGAGAGGTGCGCCTGCCCTACGCGATCGCGCTTGGGGCCGGCGCCCTGCTGACAATTGCAATCAAGCTCTTCGCTTAGGCGATGGAAGCGAGGCCGAGGCGAGAGGGATACACAGACCCAGGCCGGTGCAGCACTTGCTTCCCGCTGGCTGGCGGGTGGTCGCGGCGGAAGGAGCGACCGAAGATGAGACGGATCCTGAGGCGACATACCAGGCGCGGGGTTACCACCGTCGAGATGGCGATGGTCGCCCCGCTTTTGATCTTTTTGCTGTTCGGCATCATCGAGTTTGGCCTGATGGTCAAGGACCTCATGGGGATCAACCAGGCTGCCCGGGAGGGGGCGCGCACGGCCGCCACGGGGACTCTTCCCGAGACCGTGCTTGCTCGGGCCAGATCCAGCGCGCCGTCCGTCAACGGCGATAACCTGCAGATCACCTGTGAGTATCGCAGCTTCGATCCGGTCACCGGCGGCTGGTCGGAGTGGCAGCCGCTCGGTGCGCAGGCGGACGGCACGAACAACGCGGATCCCGGGGACCAGGTTCGGGTGAGGGTGAGCTACCCGCATCAGCTCGTGACGGGCAACCTCTTTGCGGGGCTGGCGGATGATCCTGAGAACGGGACGATCATGCTCAGCACGTCTATCGTCATGCAACGGCAGTAAACGGCTGGTGTTGATACGCGGGGCCGATGGATGCCGTGACCGGGGAGTGGGGAATGGTGACGATGCAGCGCAGGACACGGACATCGATATTGGCCAGGGCCAGGTGGGGAGTCATTGGCGCCTGGGTGGCGATCGCCTTCGTGGCGCTGGCGGGCGCGGCGGCGATGGCCTTTGATATTGGCCAGCTTATCCTCGCGGCGCAGCACTGCCAGAACGTTGCCGATAGCGCGGCACTGGCGGCCGGCCAGAGTCTGCCCGATGAGACCGCCGCGACGAACGCGGCCCTGGCGCTCGTAGAGGCGAACAACAATGAGCCGGGTGGCTGGACGATCAACTGCTCGAGCTCGGATATTCAATTCTACGGCCCCGGGGAGACGATAAACGGCACCACGCTCGGACCGTGGTCCACCGCCGTGCGGGTCGACACGCATGCTCCCGTCGCCTACACCTTCGCGCGAGCGCTGGGGCTTGAGGGCACCACCGTCCATCGTCATGCCACGGCGATGCGCGGGCCGGTGGATGGTGTGCCCATCTGCACGATGTGGGTCTCCGCGGAGACGGATTACAACTTCAATCAGGAGACCCAGCTTCTGATGGCTGATGGTCCGCACTGCGCCGGCATTCCGGGGGCATTTGGTTTTCTCGAATCTCCTGAGGGCTGCACCGTCGCATGGGATGCTCTGCTGCAGGGGTATGGTCTCACACGTGCCGAAATCGAGAGCGCATTTGTGCGCACCGGCGACACGGTCTACGCCAAGACGGGTGTCTCGGTGGGGCACTTCGTCCAGGCCTTCGAGCGCGATCAGGGTCGGGCGCGGCTGGAACGGGCCGCGACCGGGGACTGGGCGGATGACACGATATATGACTATGAGCCGGACAATCCGCGCATCATCCTGGTGCCGATGGTGACCTACCTGGGCGATACCGGCACGAATGCGGCATTCAGGATCGAGAAGTTCGGCGCGTTCTGGCTGGAGAGGGTCAATGGGGGCCAAAAGGAGATCACCGGTCGCTTTATTGAGTATGACCTGCCCGGCGCCGATCCGGACAGTTCGCTGACCAGCTCGAGCGGGCTTTTTGCCATCAAGCTGGTGGAGTAGATCGCGGCCGGCAGAGTGAGCGACAGCGATTTTGGGGGAGTAAACAACCCGGAGGAAGAGGAGGTTGGCGACGCGCAGGCGTGCCTGTGGGGCATGCTCGGGAGGAACACCGCCGGCAAATGGGCGTGAGAAGATTGGTCAGCGCCTTGCTTTTGACATCGGGTGTCAATATAATGCGTCGTAGCGGTCGTGGCACAGGGCGCACCGCCGATGCAATCGACAATCGAAATAGCAGCAATGAACACAGCACTCAGGTCGGTGGCCGGACGGCCACCATCCTGACGCGGGCGGACAGCCCGCATCGCACGGGGTCGCGCACAGCGACCTCCCGCAGCAGACATCGCAGCAGAGCGAGCAGCAAGAATGAATGCAGCCACGAGACCGCGTACGGTCTCACCCGGTATGGGTGCGATGGCTCCGGCGCTTGCCGTACGAGCGCAGGTCCTCGACGCCCGCATGTTGGGCTGCCGGCCCGACGCAGACCGGTTGGCCCATTCCTCCATACGCCTGGCGCGAGAAGCCTCCCCACATTCGTCGAGCGGATTCGCGGGCGAGCGGACCGTTGGTCGTCGGAGTTCGCTTGCGCGACCATCCACACGCCCGCGCTCCAGAGAACATGGGGCCGCAGACTTCGCGCACAGCCAGGTATCGCCCCCTCTTCATTCAGCTCTCCGCCATTCTCGTTGCTCTGCTCCGCGACGTTCCGGGCCCCCCGCTTTATCGTGGGGTAGCCACGGCCGGGCGTGTATGCGCCCCGGGCGTGGCCATGCCGCAGCGGAGCCCGATCGCGGCCGTGTCCAGGCCATGCCGGCATGGGGATTGCCGTCCGCATGCCACATAGCCGGCGCCCAGCACAACCGTGAGGGAGAGTGATTATGTCCCGCACGGTACGCGGCCGCCGTACGGGCGTCGTTACGATCTGGCTCGTCGTGGCCCTGATGGCGCTGATGGGGATCGCCGCACTGGTTTTTGACATCGGACGGGCGATCATAGCCGCCAGCGAGGCCCAGAACGCCGTCGATGCCGCCGCCCTTGCCGCGGCCGCGCAGATGCCCGACAGCGATGCGGCCGCGCAGCAGCATCTGCAGACGATCGTGCAGACGCACAACGAGCAGAATCCGGCGTGGACGGTATCCGTGGAGCCGAGCGAGGACGTCACGCTGTATTACCCGGGCAGCACCGTCGGCGACTACGGGCCGCTCGAGGACGATCAATATGCCGTCAGCGTCACAGGGCACATTGTGGTGCCTTTTACATTCGCCCGGGTGGTCGGCATCGACCAGGTTATTGTCACCCGCTCAGCCACCGCCCTCGCTGAGGGCGGCGGTGCGGGAGGGGGCGGGATTTTGTTCGCCGGAGAGACGCGTCCGGGCATCGATGCCCTGTGGGCGACGGGCTCAAATCTGAGCGTATACGGGACCATGCATTCAAACACGCAGGTGAGCGTCACTGGGACGGGCCACACGATCACCGGCGATCTTGAGTATCGGTACGCCTACAGCATCAACGATGAGGACGACGTGCAGGGGCGGATCGTCGAGACCGGGATTCAGCCCTATCCGCTGGACTACACGTGGGAGCAGTATGCGAATGGGCCGTTCGATTACACGCACAACGGAGATATGCGGCTGCAACACGGCACGCTCAGTCCGGGTCGATGGTTCATCGACGGCGATCTGCGCATTCAGCCAGCCGGGGCCCATCTGCAGGACCTTTTGCTCGTTGTGGACGGCGATATTCGCTTTAACGGGGCGGGCGTGATCCTCGACAACGTCACGATGGTGGCGACAGGCGAGATTCGGTTCAATGGCAGCACCGAGCGGTTCTCGGCCTACGTTGATGATCTGTTCGCCATGTCGCTGAGCAGCCAGGACCCCGCCATCCGGGTCAATGGCTCGAACTCGGAGACGTGGGGCATCATCTTCGCCCCCAACGGAGGCGTGGTCTACAACGGCGGCAGCCAGGAGGTTCACCATGGGGCGGTGGTGGCCAACACCATCACCATCCATGGGGCAGGCTCGAGCTTTCGGGGGATGGGCGATGAGGGTTTCGGCGAGTCCCGGGTTCGGGTCAGCCTGATCGGCTGAGACGCAAAGGACGCACGCGAACTTGGACAACACGCAATGCTCACGCCATACGATAGAGCATCGCAGCAGAGAATACGACAGTACAGGCAGCAGGCAGTCAAATCGCAGCAGATGGCCATCGGCAGATGGCCACTCACGGCAGATCAACGCAGCAGAGGTGCAATATGAGGCTTCTGAGCAGACGACAGGCATTCGGCGTAGCCGCGGTCATCGCCATGATTGTGGCGGGCCTGGTGTATCTGGTGCTTAACGCCCAGACCAAGCCACCAGAGGAGAAGCCCGCGACCGTCTCCGTTCTGGTGGCCACGCAGGATATCGAGGCCTACACGACCGTCACAACGGAGATGGTTACGACCCAGGAGATGGCGGCCAATGAGGTGCCGGCCGGCTATCTCTCGCGGCCCGACGAGGCGCTTGGTCAGGTCACCCGGCGCACCGTGCTGAAGGGCGACGTGTTCACCCGGCAGATGGTGGGGCCGCGGACGGCCGAGGGTGGGCTGACCTTCGTGATTCCCGAGGGGATGCGGGCGGTTACCGTGGCTCTCGATCCGGTCTCGGGGGTCGGCGGCTTCGTGCTGCCCGGCGACCGCGTCGATGTGCTGGCCACCTTCAAGCAGGATGATGTGGCCGTCACGAAGACGATCCTCCAGAACGTGGAGGTTCTGGCCATGGGCGAGACCACAACGCGCCCGCGGCCGGGTGGTGCCGGGGGCGCGCAGGTGGCCGACCAGGCCGATGCCGGGGCCAAAGAGGGCGACCAGTCCGGTGCTCCGCGGGCCGGCGAGACGGTTCAGAACGCGACTCTCGCCGTGACGCCCGATCAGGCGCAGACGCTGATTCTGACCGCTCTCACCGGGTCGGTGCATATGGTCTTGCGCCCGCGCGAGGATCAGAGCGTGGTTTCGCTGCCGGCGCAGGCCAACTGGGAGCTGATGGGCCTGGAGGGACCGCCCGGCAAGGAGGAGGCTCCGGAGGCGGAGCGCGAGGAGATAACGCCGGAGGAGCGCATGGCGGCGATGGGCTACCCGCCCGCCATGTGGCAGCAGCAGCCGCCGGCGCAGCAGCCGCCGGCACCGGCCGTCGAGGCGCCAGAGCCCGAGCCTGAGGTGGAGGTCATTCGCGTCAACGAGCGCGACGAGGCCGCTGACCAGTAGTTAGGCGCGAACCTTGATAGATGCATGCACAGGGAGCCTCATAGCCGTGGACAACTCCGCGGACCGCGTGGCCCGAGTGGTCGTTCGGGGGGCGGCTCAGCCCCCCGAACGGCTGCCCGGAAAGAGCGTCGCGGTCCCGTTGGGCGGCCGCCGCAGGGCGGTCGCGAGGAGCGCGTATGCGCACGCAGCAATCGAATGAACCAACACCGCAGCATTCTGACGCTCCGCGCGCAGGCCGTCAGGCCTGTCACCGGGGGTCAGGAGGTGCAGCAGTAATGCAGAACACGAAACAGTACAGTCATCGAGTCCCGGCCCGTTCAGGCCTGCTGATCGCGATGGTGGTGCTGATGATCGCCGCCACCGCGGCCGTTGGCCTCGCGGACTTCCACGACACCAGGCCCGGCACCGCCCAGGCGATGGTTCTGGAGACCGGCAAGGAGACCGTGCTGCGCTTCAACGGCATGAAGCGCGTGGTCATCGTGGACTCGAACGTGGCGGATGTCACGGTGCTCTCCAGCGACGATCTGCTGGTGACCGCCACCAACCGGCCCCTGGTGAAGGATCAGCTCAACACCATGCTCTACGTTTACGATCGCGAGGGTCTGCACAAGTTCGCGATCACGGTGGTGGGCTATCGGCTGGCGGAGAAGATCGCCCGCGAGCTGGAGCAGTCGCTGGGGCCGAATCTGTCGGTGCATGCGGTCTCCGACACGATGGTGGTGGTGGAGGGCGAGGTGGCCAACAATGCCGCCCTCGAGAACCTCGAGACGATGCTCGAGGCCGCCTCCACCGACGAGGTGCAGGTGGTGAGCATGGTCACCACGCCCGAGGAGACCGAGGATTCGCCGGCCAAGAGCGCGGCCGCGATCCTCGACGAGATTCTCGACTCGTCGCTTGAGGTTAAGGCCTGGGGCGATGACGTGGTGGTGGTGGAGGGGCAGGTGGCCGACGAGGCCGCCGCCGTACAGGCTCGGGACACGGTGAGCACGATCGCCGGCGACCGGCTGCGGGTGGTGGACCGCATCGTGGTGGCGGGCGAGGACCTCGCCGATCGCGCGCCGGCGCGGCAGATTCAGCGGATCCTCGGCGAGCAGTTCACGGTGACCGCGCTGCGCGGCAATCTCGTGGCCGTGGAGGGCACGGTGCCGTCGCAGGAGGAGCTCGATCGGGTGAACCGGCTGCTGCAGGGTTTCGAGGACGTGCAGGTGATCAACATGATCGCCGTGGTGCCGCCCAAGCCGGACCTGGCCGCGGCCCGTCAGGCCCTGCAGGGCGCGCTTGATGACAGCATTCGGGTGACGCAGGTGGGTGAGGAGGCGCTGATGCTGGAGGGTTCGGTGCCCAGCGAGGAGCGCCTCGAGCAGGTCAACAAGGTGTTGAGCCTGTTCGAGAATCTGCCCATCGTGAACGTTGTCAGCGTGGTGGAGCCCGATCGCCGTCAGGTGCTGGCGGCGGTGAAGGTGCTGGAGGTCACCCGTGGCGGCGACGAGGAGCTGGGCATCGACTGGGGCCAGTATGAGGGCAGCGCCGGCGATGCGGCCTTCCGCGCTCAGCCGTTCCTGTTCGGGCAGGTGTCGGGCAGTAACGGCTGGCCGGAGCTGTATAACTTTGCCAACCAGGTGCATGCGTTGATCAGCAGTCGGCGGGCGCGTCTGTTGGCCGAGCCCAACCTGCTGGTGAACGAGGAGGAGGAGGCGGAGATTCTCATCGGCGGGGAGATTCCCGTGCCGATCTCGCAGGGCGGCGTGGGGGGCTACGCCTCCATCACGGTGGACTGGAAGCCGTTCGGTGTGAATCTGAGGATCAAGCCCACGATCAGCCCGGATTCGGAGAAGATCAAGCTGGCCGTGGAGCCGGAGGTGAGCTCGCTGGACTTCGCCAACGGCGTGAACGTGGCGGGCCTGACGATTCCGGCGCTGCGCACGCGGCGGACGGAGACGACGGTCACCGTGCCCGACGGCGGGGTGCTGGCGATCGGCGGGCTGATCAACTCCGATCAGTCGAAATCGGTCTCGAAGCTGCCGATCCTGGGCGATCTGCCCATCATCGGGCAGTTCTTCCGGCATGACACCGCGCGGGAGGATCACTCGGAGCTGATCATCCTGGTACTGCCGCAGATCCTCGGCGAGGACGGTCAGCCGCTGCACCCGATCCCGGTGCCCGAGGGCGTCGACCCCGGGGAGGTCATGCAGTTCGGCACGCCCTTCGGGGAGATGAGCAACGGCGGTCAGTGATGGTAGGCCGGTGCGGGCGGGGGCGCCCGCCCGCAAGTGACCGTGGCAACGACGTGGGGTCGTAGAGGAAATTCATGGCAACTGCAACCCATACGAAGAGCATCAGAATCGTCATTACCGAGCCGCAGCCCGGTGCATCTGATGATCTGCAGGACCGGCTGTCGGAGTATTTCGGGGCCACAGGGGCGGGGAACGTCGATGTGTTGGCAGTGGCCCACGACGGGCTGGAAGCCGCGCAGATGGCCGCGCAGCTTCAACCCGACGTGATCATGCTCGATGAAGCTATGCCCGGTATGAGCGGCTACGAGGCGGCGATGTTGATCTCACTGGCCGCGCCCGACGTCGCCTCCATCCTGGTGGTGCCCAGCGAGCGAGTTCACGACAACGAGGTCATCGCCAACGCCATGCGGGCGGGGGTGCGCGCGATCATCTCGCCGGCCACCACCACCGAGCAGCTCGTCGATCTGCTGGAGACGCTCGCATCGATCGTCGAGGCCCGGGAGCGGCAGGAGTATGAGCTGATCACTGACCCGGCGAAGATGCCGGTGACCATCTCCGTGACCGGCGCGAAGGGCGGGATCGGCAAGAGCATGACCACCGTGAACCTCGCGGCATCCTTCGCCCGCGAGCACCCCGGGCAGGTCGTGCTGGTGGACTTCTACGGGCAGTATGGCAACGTGGCGCTGATGCTGGACATCGAGCCCAACTACAATATCGCCGAGCTTGCCTCCTTCGCCGGCGAGCTTGACAGCACGATCCTCGAGACCCACCTGGTCACCCACGCTGATACCGGCCTGAAGGTGCTGGCGGGCAGTCCCGGCAGCGCGGGGCTGGACGGCAAGCTCACACCCGAGGAGGAGATCGCATTTCTGGCCGATCTGATCGGTCTGCTGCGTCGGCATTATCGTTTCGCCTTCTTCGACATCCCGCCGCTGATCGGCGAGGCCAGCAAGTACGTCTTCACGCGCTCACAATATATTGTGCTGGTGAGCACGCTCACCGACCTCTCGACCGTGCGCGATACGGCCACATTCTACCGTCAGCTTCTCGATGAGCGGATCGCGCCGGAGCGCATCAAGCTGGTGGTCAACCGCTACTCGCGTAACAACGAGCTGACGGTGGCGGATATCCAGCAGGCGACGGGCGCACAGGTGGTTCACCAGATCCCGGATGACCCGCAGACGGCGATCGCGTCGATCAACGAGGGCTCGCCGGCGATAATCACGCGCAGCGGCTCGCCTCTGGCCCGGGGGGCCCGGGAGCTTGCGAAGCTGCTCGAGCAGTCGATGGACGAGGAGCGTCAGCGTCGCGAGAGACAGCAGGCGTGATTGCGCGTGCGCGTGGGCCCGCGAGTTGTTGTTGGAGCGAAGGGCCGGTCTGGTGGAGGGCGAGGGCGGGCGCTCTCGAGGGAAAGTGAAAATACGGGGAGGGCCGGAAGAGCGGAGAAGCCTGCCCTCGACAGTTGCCAAGCGAGGTGCCGATTCTCATGGTTCAGTTGACAGATCAGAACATCCAGACAATCGCGATGCTCTACTCGCCGGAGATGCTGGAGATCCAGAGCGAGACCCATCACCGGCT
>JALGTR010000263.1 GCA_029821265.1 Candidatus Zipacnadia bacterium | reverse complement strand
AGCATCTGTCGGCCGTTGCAGATAACCTCGGTCCGGCGGCTTCCTGGCAGCAGGCCGATCACGGGCGCGTTTTCGTCGAGGCCAAGCTCCTCGCGGAGCGTCCGCCGCTCGACGTCTGTGGGCGGCGCTATGCGGTCCACTACCGGGTGACCGACCCAGCGTGCCCGGATGCCCGCCTCCCGCAGTCGCTGCTCGGACCACTGGAACGGGGTCGCAGCCGCATCGACGATGCCGGCCATCGATTCATAGCTGGCGTCGCGAGACCAGGAACGCGGGGGGAAGTAGTAGAGTATCGCCGGCCCTCCGCGTCGCTTCAGACGCCTGGCCAACCGAACGTTGAAAGCCCCGAAGTCGATCGGCACGAGCAGGTCCGGCGGATCATCCAGCAGCCGTCGCACCAGCGCTCCCATGCGCCTCCACAGCATGGGGACGCGACGCAGCGACTCCACGACCCCGATCCCGCTCCAGCCGGTGCTGTCGTACGCCAGATCGAAGCCGACTCTGGCCATCTGCTCCTGTCCGACGCCTTCCAGCACAACCGGGCGGAGCCTGCACAGGGCCTCGCCGAGCATCGCCGCATGCTGGTCGGCCGAAGGCTCTCCGGCAACAACGAAGATGCGCGGGGCCGTGTCCATGGATTCTCCGCTCAAGCACGCCGCTGTCAGTTGCCCTGCCGGCCCCGGCGCCCCGCGTCGATCCGCTCGATGAACTCGATGAACTCGCGCACAAGCTCCGACATATGCTCGTCCTCGCGCAACGAGGCGATCGCGTCCGAGGTGTTCTGATCCGAGCGGTAGATTGCCTTGAATGCCTCGCGCAGCGCAAGCTGGTCTTCGCGACTAACGCCATTGCGCTCGAGACCGATGACATTGATCGAATGCAGCTGGTTGTCCTGAGCGGTGGTAAAGGGTGGGATGTCGCGCGTTATGCGGGAGTGCCCGCCGATCATCGCCATGCGGCCGACTGTGACGTACTGATGCAGACCCGTCAGTCCGCCGATGATCGCCCGGTCCTGTATCTCGCAGTGACCGCTGATGCCGCAGAAGCTGGCCAGCTGCACGTGGTTGCCGACACGCACGTTGTGCCCGAGATGCGCGTAGGCCATCAGGAAGTTGTTGTCGCCGATAATCGTCTTCTCGCCCCGGCCCGTCGCGCGATGGATGGTCACGTACTCGCGCAGCACGTTGCCGCTGCCGATCTCGACGAAGCTCTCTTCGCCCTCGAACTTGGCGTCCTGCGGGTCAGAGCCGAGCACAACGCCCACGTCGAGGACGTTGCGCTCACCCATCGTCACACGGCTCTTTACGACGCAGTGTGGGCCGATGCGGCAGCCGGCGCCGATGGTGACGCCGTCCTCAATGACCGTGTATGGCCCGATCTCGACATCCGGCGCGATCTGCGCGCCGCTGTCGACTATTGCGGTTTCGTGGATCGCCATAGGTCCCTCCGGGTCATTCGGCCTTCTCGGGCTCGTCATCGGGCGGACGTGAAAGCGCGAACATCAGATCGGCCTCACAGGCCAGCTCGTCGCCCACCATAGCGACGCCGCGCACCTTGCCGATAGGGCCTTTACGTCGGATAAGCTCGACCTCAAACCGGAGCTGATCGCCCGGAATGACCTGCCGACGGAAGCGCGCCTTGTCCACCCCCCCGAACAGCGCCAGTTGGTCGCCCTCGTCGTCCAGGCCGGTCAACAGCAGCACACCACCAACCTGCGCCATGGCCTCGAGGATGAGCATACCCGGAAATACCGGGTTCCCCGGCCAGTGCCCGGTGAACTGCGGTTCGTTGGCCGTGACGTTCTTGATGCCTACCGCTCGCTCTCCCGGCTCCAACTCCGTGATGCGGTCCACAAGCAGGAATGGGTAGCGGTGCGGCAGGATCTGCATGATGTCCCTGGCCTCAAGCATCGGCAGGCGCCTCCAGTGAAAACATAAAACGTCACAGGCCCCGCAGGCGAGGATTCCCTGCACCGCGGACCTGCGACGGCCGCTCATGCCCCTCCGCGAAAGCCGCCGCGATTATAGCAAAGCGCTCGAGCGGATGTCAAACCAGACGCGGCTCGGCCGGCGCCCACAGACCTGCCTGCTCGAGGTCCTTAGACCTTTTCCGAGGCGGTCGGTTGCGCCGCCTGGCCACGCTGGCGTCCTGGCCGTCAGAGCGAGTCACAACAGCGGTACGTCGTTGATGATTGGTTTGAAGTCGCAGCCGAGGAAACGCGCCGACTTGCGCGTGATGACCATGCGTGTGAGGAAGATCTCGAAGTACTCCATGACCGAGCCGATCTCCGTGTCGATCGACAGTTGCAGCGTGATGAGCTTGCGCTCGGGACCCACCCGCAGCTCGGTGTCCTGAGCCGCGTAGTTGATCCGATCGTGGATGTCGAAAGCGACCATGTTCGGATTGCGCACGCGCTCTCGCGCCACGTCGGCCTTATCCCCGATGACGACCGCCGCGCCGATGTCGCTGGTGGGCTCGGTGCTGAGCTCCTCGTCATGTATGCCGTTCGCCGCGACCACCCGCGTCGCCTCGGATACCGGCATCCCCTTATGGCGGAGCAGGTCGTAGGCCAGAAGCGCGCTGGAGGTGGCATGCTGGTCGCGCGAAATGAGGTTCCCAATATCGTGGAGCACCCCCGCGATCTTCGCCAGTTCGATGGTTCGCTCGTCGTAGCGTTCCAGCCTCTCAAGGATCATCCCGGCGTTCTCGGCGATGATGCTCGCGTGACGCATACCGTGCGCGGTGTAGCCGATCGCCTCCATCTGCCGATCGGCGGCCGCGATCATCTCGCGGACCTCCGGGGCGCTGTGCAGCGCATCGTACGTCACCAGTTCGCTCCCGGCGTCCTGTGGATTCATCTGTGACCTTCCGTCCCGCGGATGCGGAGGATTCTGTGGACGATGACGGCACCTGCCGGGCTCGCCGCAGGTCCACGACCATGACGATGGCCGCAAGTAGTCCGATCGCGATACTGGCCACCTGAGCAACCGTCAACGGGGCCAGCGGTGCGAATACCTCAGCAGAGGCGCCGCGGCGGAACTCCTCGATGATCATCCGCGCCACGGAGTAGGCGATGAGGTAGACGAGCATCAGATGCCCGGGACGCCGCAATCGGCGCCGAATGGCAAGCAGCAGGCCGAAGATGAGCAGTCCGGCGGCCGCAGAGTAGAGCTGGGTCGGGTGATGCGGCACTTCGTGGTGGTGTACGGGAAAGCGGACACCCCAGGGTAGATCGGTCGGGGCGCCGTAGCAGCAGCCGTTGAGGAAGCATCCCACGCGCGTGATGGCATACCCGAGCGTGACCGAGGGCGTGAGTAGATCGATCATCTTCAGTACGTTCAGGCCGCGCGAGCGGAGGTACAGTACCCCGGCGAGCGTCCCACCGATCAGCCCGCCGTGGAAGCTCATGCCACCGTTCCAGACCTCGAGCATCGAAATGGTGTCGGCCGCATACTGCTGCCATTGCAGTACCACCGACAGCACGCGCGCGCCGATGACCGCGCCGACGAGGATCACCAGCGTGAGGTCGATCATCACGTCGAGGTCCACGGCCGGGTCATCCCGGCTGTCGTAGAGGGCCCAGAGCATGCCCGCGAGGAAGCCCAGCATCAGGAGCGTGCCCCACGCACGCACGGGCAGCGGCCCCCAGCGGTTCAGCGCGTACCACACGCCGAAGCCGAGCAGGCCGCCGGCCATCGTGATGACCGATAGCCGGGGGATGTGCGGCCATTTACCGGCACGGCGCTGATCAACGGCCTCCAGCGCAAGTCCCGCCAGTGCGAACGCAAGGGCCATGACACCCGCCGCCCACGTCGGCAGCGGGCCAATCTCCAGCAGTATGGGGTACATCCGCAGTCAATCGTCCTCTGTGTGCGTATCCGGGCGCCCTCGGGGGTCGGCGCCAACCAGGGTGGCTATGATCAGGAGGCCCGCGCCGACGGTGATGGCGATATCGGCGATGTTGAAGATCGGCCAGAAGTGCACGTCGATGAAGTCAACGACATATCCGAGGCGCAGTCTGTCGATCAGATTCCCCAGTGCCCCGCCCATCAGCAGCGCCAGCGCGACCGCCATCAGGCGACTGGTGCACATCCGCCTCGTCACTGCGACGAGGACCGCGAGCACGGCGACCGCCATCATCGCAAGCACGAACGTGGAGGTCGCCATGATCCCGAAGGCGCCCCCGGTGTTCGTGGCCCAGGTCAGGCTGACATAATCCCCCACAAGGGGGACGGAGCCGACCGGCTTGAGCAGTCGGATCGCTGCCAGCTTCGCGGCCTGATCGAAGAGCAGGACTAAAGCGGCGGCCACGTATGCGTAAAGCTGGAGCCGATGCGAGGCGGGGCACCGACCGTTTGCGGCGCTCTTCACATCGCCGACAGGCCCGCCCGACACTCCTTGCACAGGGTGGCCCAGGGCAGGACGTTCAGGCGCTTCTTCGTGATGTTCTTCCCGCAGCTGTCGCACACTCCGTAAGTGCCCTGTTCGATCTTCTCGAGGGCCGCTTCCACCTCATCGAGTTGCTCGCGAAGCGACGCGGTCAGAGCCAGCGACTGCGCGCGCTCAACGGTCTCCGTTGCAGCGTCGCCGCCCGGCTCGTCGAAGTCCTGCCCCGCCTGGTCTGAATGCAGGCGGTCGCGCCCCGCCGCGCGATCCTCGTAGCGCCGCAGTTCAGTGCGCAGCCTGTCCCGCTCTTCCTCGAGTATTCCCTTGTACTTTTCAACGTCCAGGTGTCTCTCTCGCGCCACCGTCCATGACCTCCGATACGCGATATCTGGGCGAGCGCAGTCTCTGGGACGGAGCACGCAAGTTCCCCGACGGCCAGTGGGGACCTCCCCCGGTAACCAAACGGCGCACCAGCCACCTCAACCGGCCAGTATCCGGATCACCCGTTCGGCGCACGTGCGGCACAGCTTTGGGTGCTCCTCAACCGCGCCGATCGTCTCGGTGCGCTTC
>JALGTR010000262.1 GCA_029821265.1 Candidatus Zipacnadia bacterium | reverse complement strand
GCGGCACAGGCCCGGCGCGTCCATATCCTCTCGCGCCACGACGAGATTGACGATATTCGTCTGCACGGTTTGCAGATCAACCTCAATACCGGGCAGCTCCGCGAGGGTCTCTGCGATCGCCCGCGCGTGTTCATGGTCCTCGTGCAGGCGCTCGGGGCCTGTCTCGAGCGCCTTGATGGCTGCAGCGGCGATCACGCCAGCCTGACGCATGGCCCCACCGACGACCTTGCGGAAGCGTCGCGCCTGCTCGATGAACTCGCGCGTGCCGACGATCATCGACCCCACGGGTGCGCCGAGCCCCTTCGAGAAGCAGAACTGCACGCTATCGACCTGTGCGACCAGCTCGGCAGCGTCCACGCCCAGCGCAACGGCGGCGTTGAAGATGCGGGCGCCGTCGAGGTGCACGGGGATCTGGTGCCTGTGCGCAAGATCGCACAGTGCATTGGTCTGCTGCACCGACATCACGGTGCCGCCTGCGACGTTGTGGGTGTTCTCAAGCTCGAGCAGGCCGGTCGGCCCGACGTGCAGGTTCGAGCCATCGGAGATCGCCGCCTCGACGTCGGCGAGCGCCATCACGCCATGAACGCCGGGAATTGGCCGCGGCAGCAGGCCGCAGATCGACGATAGTCCGCCCGCCTCGTAGCGATACACGTGCGCCCACTGCTCGAGGATGATCTCCTGGCCGGGCCTGGTGTGTGTCTTGATCGCGACGAGATTGCCCATCGTCCCCGAGACGACGAACAGCCCGGCCTCCTTGCCCAGCCGCTCGGCAGACATCTCCTCCAGACGGTTGACCGTCGGGTCCTCGCCCGCCATGTCGTCGCCGACCTCAGCCTCGCTCATGGCGAGACGCATCTCAGCGTCGGGGATCGTCTTGGTGTCACTGCGCAGGTCTATGCGATTGGTTCCAGGAGTGGGCATGCGCCGCCACCTCTTCGGGCAAAGTGAAAGCGGCCGCGGACTGCCTCGCCCGCGGCCGTGCCGATGCGCTGTGATGTGTCAGATCTTGCGTGGCCGCAATCGGGCGCGATGCGCGAGAAACGCGATCACCCGATACGCAAGAAAGCCGATGACGTAGACCAGGAGGATGATCAGGTCCCAGCGCCAGGCCCGGGCATGCACCTGGATGTCGTAAGGCGCCCCATCGCGTGTGAGGGTCCAACGGGCGGTGTTCCCGTCGATCTGCGCCGCGGGGCTCGCGCTTGTGATGCGCCCGGGCATCCGCACGCGGTACTCAAATTCCTCGAGCGGCTGCACCAGAGCCTCGCGCTCGTTGACGTAATCGACGTCGACTGCTTCGCGCCACGAATACTCGGTAACGAGCGAGAATGGTCGCTGCACGATATCCAGCGCGCGCGCCTCGATCTCCTCAGGCGCCTCAGCGTCGCTGCGCACCGTGCTGCGCGCAATCTCGACGGTATCCCCCGTTCCGCGGACGTGATCTGTCGCGAAACCGGGGGTCATCTTCGTCACCCAGCGCTGCAGGTCGCTGCGATACGTGCTGTTGCCCTCGACCGTGACCTGCCGCTCGGTCGTGAGATCGCCGTAGACGGTGGTGGTCACCACGATACGGTCGGCCACGACCAGAAGCATGAACGGGATCGTGGCGAGAAGCGTTGTCTTCAGACCTGCCCTCACGCTCGGATCAGCTCCCCGCGCCTCAGATCGCGCTCTCATCATTCAGGTCGATACTGTCGAGCTCTGCCTCCCAGTCTTCGGTCAGTGCGTCCTCGTCACCAGGCTCGGCCTCGATATCCTCAACGCTGCTGTCACCTTCCGCAACGCTCTCCTCGCCCGACGCCTCCTCCGTCACGGCGTGGCGACCGCGGAACTCCCACAGCCACGCGGCGAAGACGCCCAGCAGGAAGAAGATCGCAAACACGAGCGCGCGGGGAGCGTCAACGTAGGCCCCGAAGAACGAGATTCGCACGGGCGCCCAGTTGCGGATGATGAACGCGAGCACAATGATGACCAGCAGGCCCCACGCGAACGTGCGCCAGTCGAGAGCCGGCAGGCTGATGCGCTGCACGGCACTGCGAGCGCGCTCAATCGTTCGGGCGAAGAACCCCGGCTTGCGCGCTCCGGTGGCCTGCGCCCGCTCAGCGCCCCGCTCCTGTTGCGTTTCCCGGGCTTGAGAACCGTCGTTGGGCCCCGCCTGCTCTCTCGCCACGACGACACTCCTTCCTCCAACTGAGGCGCTGTGACCGACCGCCGTCATTATATGCCGGGCCTTGAGCCCAAGTCAAGCTGAGGGCCTCGCGCAGATGCAGGCCGGGCGGCGCCGCCGGCGAACTGCCGCGCAGGCCCAATCGCGCCCGGGAGGTGCCGTCATGACGTCACGTGAGCGCATGCTGGCGGCATTTCGTGACGTATCGCGCCAGCAAGCGCGGGCTGCCGGGCCTGCAGGTGGAGTTCGCCGTGAAGTCGCTGGAGGACATTGATCGCGTGCTCTCTGTGCCCTGGGAGCCGGTGAGGCCGGACCTGCCCCGGCTCTTCGAAATGCCCCACCGCCTCGCCTCACACTGCCGAGCTGACGCCGCTGACGGTGCACAACTACGTCGCGATGGTGGAGACGACCGTCTCCATGTGGTAGCGCCGCCCTCAATCCACGATTTCGCGTAGGTACTGCAGATTGTAGTTGCCAGCCTGCAGCGGATCATCGGTGGCCGGCGTCTCGAGGATCAGCCAGCCGTCGTACCCGACCTCGCGGAGCGTCTTCACGCACTGGGGGATGTCGACGATGCCTTCGCCGAGCAGTTGCCCCTCGTGATCCTTGATGTGTACCACGCCGATCAGCTCAGCGAGGTCCTTAATCTCGGCGACCGGGTCATTGCCGAACGCGCAGGCGTTGCCGACGTCGTAGTAGGTCAGCACGTGATCGCTGTCCACACCCTCAACGAGTGCACGAAGGTCCTGCGCAGACTTGCCGCAGCCACGCCCCACATTCTCGAGGCAGAGCACGACACCCGCGGCCTGCGCCAGTGGCGCCGCGGTCTGCATCTCGCGTATCCAGCGCTCCTGGCACTCCTCGTGGCTAATCTCGGTATCCGCGGGCGTGACCGGCACCAGGATCCATCGCGCGCCGAGGTCCGCCGCTGCCTCGATGCTCGCGGAGAGGATCTCCCGGGCGGTCCTGAGAAGCGTCTCGTCGCCAGCCGCCGGGCTGTACTGCCAGAACGCCCCCACGCACAGCGACGGCACATCGACGCCACTCTCCTGCGAGAGCTGTTTTATCTGCGCGCGTTCGTCCGCGGACAGCACCGGCTCGTTCTCGTAATCGGCGCGGATGTCCAGTTCCACACCATCGAAGCCTATCTCGGCCGCCTGCTCGAACAGATCAGCCATCTCAGGAAAGCCTATCGACCCGTTACGTATCCCTATCTTCACAGCGTCACCATCCTCCTAATGTCGCGGACAGGCTGTCTCCTCTGGGCGCAGGGCCTCACTGCATACACACAACCGGCGACTGCATTCGCATCGCGAGTGCCTCGAGATGGTCAACGAACGTGTTGGTGTCGGCGATCCCGCCGTACTCCCAGACGCCGACCAGCCACGCTCGGTAGGTCGTCGGCTCCTGAGGCAGAGGCCTCATGCGCACGACGTAGGCGTCATCGCGACCGGTCAGCACATCCCAGCGAAGGAAGCTCTGAGGCTCGAACACGATGCCAATCCCGGTCCTGCCGATGATGCCCTCCTGCTGGCCCATCACGCCGAGGATCCCGGTCTGCTCGTCGCCCACGAATGCATCGGGTCCGGGGATGCGCCTGATCCCGACGCCGAATGCCTCGTCGCCGGCGCGATGTGGCACGATCGTGAAGCGCGCGTCGATGAAGTCGTGGTGTGAGTAGACGCAGTAGCGGATGGTCGCATCGTAGGAGGCTCCGTCGGCAGTCTTCCAGCCATCCACCTGGACCTCAAGCCCTGCGCGCACCGGGCCGTCGCAGAGCAGCCGACAGGCCTGCGTGGTCTCATCGCTCACCAGCGGCCTCGCGTTGCCGATCACGGGGCCGCCAAGGCCAAGCGTGTCGCCGACCAGCAGGATATCCACCGCGACGGGGTTGTCGGAGTGATAGTCGATGGTCTCCAGATCGTCGAGCGACAGCCGCCAGGCGTCCGGCCGCTTGGCGTAGATGTCCCACTGCAGGCCGCCGATGAAGTGCAGCGGGGCGTACGTCCCGTAAAGCCCGAATCCCATGCGATCGGTATCGAGGACGGCGTACTCATCGTAACGCCAGCTCGTGCGGGCTTCAGCCCAGTCGCCGCCGGTCCACTCAGCGCTCGTGTCGACGACGAGGCTCTCAATGCCCTGCGCAGGCAGGTCGAGGACCGCTACGATCTCGTCCGCCCGTCCATCGCCATCGAGGTCATCCACCTGCAGCGGCACTTCGTGCCCTCGCGTGGTGGTCGCCACGTACGCTCCGGGCGGCACATCGGCCCCGAGCATCGACGCCGGACCGATACAGATCGCGTTCGCCCTCGGCGTGTCCATCGGATTGCTGAACGCCAGTGTCACGGGGTCCGCCGCGACACACGCAGTGATCGTCGCCACGATGACGAGAACCGCAACTGGCAGCAGTTTGCGCACGTGCCCAACCTCCCTGTGAGCCTCTCCCGGTGGACGTCTCGACCATCGACCAGCCCGCGGGAGGCGGTTGACAGCCGCCTCCCGCGCTGAGGTGCCCACGCGATCAGGCCTCTCCGGAGGAGGCCTCCTCGACGGCGCCTGCACGGCCGTCCTTGAACGCCTCCGCCATAGCCGCCACGCTGGAGAGCACGCTGCTTGCTTCCACGGGCAGGAAGATCTTCGTGGCCTTGCCGTTGGCCATGCGCTGGAGCGTCTCGAGGTACTTTACGGCCAGCAGATCGGGCGTCGGATTGCCCTCGTGGATGGCCTTGTAGACGTTGATCGTGGCCTGGGCCTGTCCCTCGGCCACGGCGATCTCGCGGAACTTCTCCGCGTCAGCAACCTCACGGAT
>JALGTR010000261.1 GCA_029821265.1 Candidatus Zipacnadia bacterium | reverse complement strand
CACGTCTGGGCCTCGTCGAACTCCGGGAAGAGCACGCCGATGTAGTAGAGACCGGTGGACTCGGCGGTGAGCCAGTTGTTGCGGGTGGGGTGCTTCATCAGGTGCCGGGCGTGCTCGGCCATCGACTTCGTGACGGTCGCGATGGCCTCGTCGGTCCATGCCGGCGAATCGAGCGTGCGAAAGATGATGTCCGGCCACGAGCCGCTGGCGCGCACGGCCGTGTTGAGCGTCTCCCATGCCCAGTGATAGGGCGAGTTTCCGGAGCTGTAGAGGAGCACAGGGGCGTCCTCGATCCAGTCCAGCATCAACTCGACGGCCTTCTCGGCGTAGCGGTCCTCGCCCGTCCGCCAGTAGGCGTCGGCGAGATAGTTGATCATACCGTGGCGGTTGAGCGAGGCGTTCCACTCGACCGTCGCCGATTCACCCTCGGTCATCTGGTTCTGCGACCAGTCGATGTCCTCGCCGAGGAAGAAGTCCTCGCCCTGCCAGCGGAAGATGTGGTTCATGGAGCGGTCGGCGCTGACGGTGCTGGCCTCGGGATCGGGCTCAGGGCGCTCCTGCCATGTCTCGAACCAGCGTGGCTGCTCGCGCCCACGCAGGTGTTCTGCCCACGCCCGTTTGGCGGCCTTAAGATCGCCGGCCTCGACCGCCGCACGGACCTCGGACAGCTCGGGTCGCTCGAGGTCCAGAGCCTCGAACAGCTCCTCGTCTGTCATGCGAGGGCCGGTCTCTTCGTATTCAACCGCGCGCACGTTGTCCAGATAGACCACCGCCTCGGGATCGACCTTGATCGCCGGGTCCCACGCCGAATGTAGCATCAGGCTCTCGATCTGATGCCAGCCGATGGGAAATCGCGTCCTGCCGATGGCGTCGTAGGGGATGACGTAGTTGCGCCAGCCCTCGAAGTCGAGCTTCAGGCGGATGGCGAAGTAGTCAGGCCCCTCGCGCTCGGCGTTCTGGGAGTACATGATGACCCAGAAGGGAGAGTCGGTGGCCTTCTCGGAGTAGAGGTCGAATGCGAGGGTATTGAAGCCGGACCAGTCGTGCGGGATCTGCTCGGTCCGCATATTCAGGGGTTCATCAGCCAGCCGCCATTTCAACGCGCCATCGCCCTGCGTCCTCGGCTCCGCGACGACCTCGCCACCCTCCCAGGCGGTCGCATCATCGCAATCGGCGATCATCATCGCCCGGCGCTCCTGCGCGATGGAGCTGGAACAGATGAGCGCCGCAACCACGAGCGCCGCCGATACCGCCACCGTCCGCATGCTCGGGCACCTCCCGGCGTGAGTGCTAACGCGTGCGGCAGGTAGTTCGCCGCGGGAGACGCCCGGCCCTTCGGGTTCGGGTGCGGAGGAACGCAGACGGCCGGCTACCCGGGCGGCTCCTCGCTGGCGTGGTCGCCTCGCTCCCTGCGCTTGCGCTCCTCGCGTCTCTCGCGCAGGGCCTCCTCGTGCTCCTCCATCTTCTCGACCGCCTGCTTGAACTGCACCTCGCAGAGCATCTCATAGATACCGCCGGCGGTGGCGAGCTCGGCGTGTGTGCCGCGCTCGACGACCTCGCCGTAGTCGAGTACGAGGATCTCGTCGGCGTTCATCACCGTGGAGAGCCGATGGGCGATGGTGAAGGTGGTGCGGCCCTGCATGAGATATTCGAGGGCCTCCTGGATGGCGGCCTCGGATTCTGAGTCGAGCGCCGAGGTGGCTTCATCGAGGATCAGTATCCGCGGGTTCCGCAGGATTGCGCGGGCGATGGAGATGCGCTGACGCTGGCCGCCGGACAGGCGGGTGCCACGTTCGCCGACGCGCGTCTCATAGCCATCCGGGAACTCGGTGATAAAGTCGTGAGCGTTCGCGGCGATGGCGGCCTGCACGACCTCGTTGTCGGAGGCCTCCGGACGCCCGTATTTGATGTTGTCGCGCAGTGTCCCCGAGAACAGGAATGTTTCCTGCATCACCATGCCGATCTGCTTGCGCAGGTTGGTGATCTGGATATCGCGCAGGTCCACGCCGTCGAGAAGTATTCGGCCCCGGGTCGGGTCATAGAAGCGAGGGATGAGGTTGACGAGTGTCGATTTGCCCGATCCGCTGCGTCCCACGAGCGCGATGATCGTGCCCGGCATGGCGGTGAATGTGACGTCCTTGAGCACGTCTTCGTTCGGGTCGTAGGCGAACCAGACGTGCTCGAAATCCATGCGCCCCTCGACTCGCTCGAGGATGATCGGGTCGCGGCGTTCCTGGATGTCCGGGGCGGTGTCGAAGAGCTCGAAGATGCGCTCAATCGCCGCCATGGCGACCTGGATCTGGTCGTTGATGGTAACGAGTGCGATGATCGGTGCGTAGAGCATTCCCATGTAGGCGTTGAACTGCAGCAGTTCGCCGTAGGACATCCGCTCCGCGAAGAGGATCTCGCGGCCACCGATGTAGATGACGACGATCGTCGCCATCCCGGTGAGGAAGGTGGATATGACCGCGAGGAGGGTGCGGGCGCGGCCGGCCTTGACGTTGAGGTCGATGATCTCGCGGATATCATGGACGAAGCGGCGGCTTTCGGAACGCTCGCGGGTGAATGCCTTGATGACTTTGATGCCGGAGATCGCGTCATTCAGGCGGCCGGAGATGGCCGAGAACTGCTCGCGGGCTTCGCGGGATGCATGGCGGATCTGCGGCCGCCACAGGAGGAAGTTGATCACGTAGAGCGGGAGCACCGCCACCGCGACCAGCGCCAGCCGCCAGTTGATGGCAAAGACGAGCACGAAGACGAAGAGCACCGTGGTGGAGTTGGTGATGATATTGACCAGGTTTCCGGTCAGGGTCTGCTGGACGGCGTTGACATCGTAGAGGATGCGGGTCATGATACGCCCGGTCGAATGGGACTCGAAGTAGCGCATTGACAACCGCTGCAGGTGCCGGTAGAGCTGCTGGCGGATGTCGAAGACCACGCGGTTGCCGATGACCACCATGATCATGCTACGGACGTAGCCGACGATGGCGATGGTCAGTCGGATCCCCAGAAGGGCGCCACAGACGGTGATCACCAGCGCCCACAGCTCGTCCCGTACTACGTTACGGGTCGCGGCATCGAGGGTGTGGAAGTTTGACAGCTGGCTGTCGACCAGCAGGCGTGTGAGGTACGGGGGCACCATCCCAAGGCCGGTGACAACGAACACCAGGGCGATGGAGAAGATGAGCCCCGCCCGGTAGCGCATGGCGAACTGGAGCAGACGAAAGAAGAGATCCATCGGGTTTTGCCGCAACCTCTGGTCGAGCGACTTGCCGCGTCGAAGCAGATTATAGCTGGGCTGCACGTGATGTCAAACGCTCGCGCGGTTGCCCGCCGGGGTGGCGGCGATTTGGAGGGCACCGGCCGCCGGACGTGGAAGATGCATGCGGCGGTAAGCCCGGAGAACGACACAGGAGGAAGTGCCGATGTCACAGGAGCGTTCTTACGACAGGTCGATGGAGCTTTACCGCAGGGCGATCGAGGTGATCGCCGGCGGCTCGCAGACAAACAGCAAGCGCCCAACGGCCTACGCACTGGGCGCATTCCCGATCTACGCGCAGGACGCTGAGGGCGCGCGGGTGCAGGATGTTGACGGGAACTGGTACGTCGATTACATCCTCGGGCTCGGGCCGATCACGCTCGGGTATTGTTACCCTGAGGTGGACCAGGCGATTCGCGAGCAGCTTGAGCATGGGATCATCTACGGGCTGCTCAGTCCGCGGGAGGTCGAGGTCGCCGAGGCGGTCTGCGAGATGGTTCCATGCGCGGAGATGGTGCGGTTCCTCAAGGGCGGCGCGGAGGCCACGACCGCCGCGGCCCGGATCGCGCGCAAGTATACCGGCCGCGAGGTCATCCTCAACTGCGGCTACCGCGGCTGGGCAGATGGCTGGGCGGCGCAGAATACGGGGATGGAGGGCGGTGTCCCCAACTGCCTCAGGGGTGTGATCGACGGCTTCGCGCGAAATGATCTCGATTCGCTTGAGGCGAAGCTCGAGGAGTATGAGGGCAGGGTGGCGATGGTGTCGATCGATCCGGCGACGGGCGGCGAGGAGGTCCCCGACGGCTTCCATCAGGGCGTGCGAGATCTCTGCGACAAGCACGGCGCGCTGCTGATGTACGACGAGATCGTGACCGGCTTCCGAATGGCGCCGGGCGGTGGGCAGGAGTACTTCGGTGTGACCCCGGACCTGGCATGCTTCGCGAAGGGGATCGCCAACGGTATGCCGTGCGGCGTGGTCTGCGGCTCGCAGGAGGTCATGAAGACCGCGATCGATGATGTGATCATCTCGGTTACCTACGGCGGCGAGGCGCTGTCGCTTGCGGCCGCGGCGGCCGTTATGAGGATCATCCGCGACGAGCCGGTGATCGACCACCTCTGGTCCACCGGTGCGCGACTGATGCAGGGCTTCGAGGAACTGGGCGAAAAGCACGGCGTTCCGCTGAAGTGCCACGGATACGCGCCGATGAGCAGCCAGACCATCGATTACGAGGACGCGGAGCTCTCGCGCGATGCGTGGACGCTGCTGCTGCAGGAGATGGCGACACGCGGTGTGCTGCTGCGCCGCGGCGGCCTGCTGTTCATCACCTACTCGCACGGCGACGAGGAGGTCGAGCAGACGCTCAGCGCGCTCGATGAGAGCCTCGCGGTAATCGCCGAGGCGGTTGATGAGGGCACGGTCAAGGACCTGCTGCGGGTGACCGAGGTGCAGGAGAGCTTCCGGAGCTTCACCTGAGGAGCGTTGTGATGCATTTGCTGGTGACGGGTGGGGCGGGGTTCATCGGATCGAACTTCGTCCGGTATGTGCTGAGCGCACGTGAGGACATACGGGTGCGCGTGCTCGACAAGCTGACCTACGCCGGAAGCCCCGACAACCTCGGTGAGGCCCTCGAGGACCCGCGGCTGGAGCTGCAGGTGGGGGACATCTGCGATCCGGAGGCCGTCAGGGCAGCGTTCAAGGGCGTGGATGCCGCCGTGCACCTCGCC
>JALGTR010000260.1 GCA_029821265.1 Candidatus Zipacnadia bacterium | reverse complement strand
GGGACTGGAAGCGAATCCCACGTGCCGGTAAGGGAGTTCTGCTGATTCGAGGGCGCGTCCCGCCATCCTCTTACGGGTACGTGCATCTGCAGCGATCAGGGCGACTCCGTCGCCCCGCGCTTCAGATCACGGCATTCTGGGCCGATGGTACTCATGCTTGCGACAGGCCCGCGGGGCCGCCAGTCGGCGTCCGCGGTCGAGGAGTTTGGAGGACCGCCGGTTGGACGTCTGTGCGAAGGAGGATCTGGGCCTATGGCCACCATACTGCTGGTCGAAGACGACGAACTTGTGACGGCACTCATCGAGAAGGTCCTGCGCCGCGCGGGCTACGACCTCCTGACGGCGACCAACGGCATGTTCGCCATCGAGATCTGCAGGGAGCTTGACGGCGCGCTTGACCTCATTGTGACAGATGTGGTCATGCCCGGGCTCTCAGGTCCTGAATGGATCGAGGAGGTCGAGAGTCTGATCGAAGGCGTGCCGATCATCTACATGTCCGGCTACACTCGGGACGCCCGCTCACGCCAGGGATTGCTGGTCGAACACGCAAAGGTCCTGCAGAAGCCCTTCGAGATCCACGAGTTCCTGAGCATCGTTGAGGAACGTCTGGGGGTGCGACGATAGACGGCCGGCGCGCGTCGCCTCCGCAGGCACCGGCGACGCGCTCAGCTCACCTCTTCGGGCGACGCCTCAGCCCGCCAGGACCACCTGACCGATCTCGCCACCGACTTCCGTATCCTGGGCCGTGACCACGCGATCGCCGACCGGCAGGATCAGGGTGAATGTGCTGCCCTCACCAGGCCTGCTCGTCACCCGGACCTGCCCCTGGTGCAGCGCCGCGATCTTGCGGACAAAGTAGAGCCCGAGGCCGAGGCCGCGCGTCCGGTCATCGGGTCCTTCCCCGGCGTCGAACTGCACGAACTTGTCGAAGATCTTCGGCAGATGCTCGGGCGGAATGCCCGGTCCCTCGTCCTGGACTGAGATCTCGAGATTCGCTCCCACCATCTCGGCGCGGATCAAGATCTCTCCGCCGGGTGGCGTGAAACGCACAGCGTTCTCGCATAGGCGGTTGAGCGCATCCTCGATTCGCACAGCGTCGAGCGGCACCTCTCCGATATCACCCCGTATCTCGTGCCGCACGTGCACGTCATTGCGCTCCGCGCCCAGGGCCACGCGCCGCCGAACGGCCTTGACCAGCGCTGCCACATCTGTGGGGCTGGGATCGAGGATCAACGCCGGATCATCCAGAGACGACATGTTGATCAGGTCGCCGATGGTCCAGATCAATCGGCTCGGATCGAGATCCAACGCCTCGATCACGCGATCATGCTCCTCCTGCTGAATGCCGTCCGCAAGCAGATTCAGCATCGACGCCGCCACTCGCAGCGTCGCGGCCGGCGACCGTAGCTCCGAGGCCATCCTGCTGCGCCAGCCCGCGCGCGCACGCATCGCCGACTTGATCGCACTGACGTCCTCACACACCACGACGTAACCGATCCGCTCGCCCATTAGTCCCGGCAGCCGTACGGTCGTGACAAGCAGGTCGGTCACATCATGGCCCGAGACCGACACCTCACGCACGCTGAACTCCTGCCCGTCCGTAGAGATCACGTCCTGGAGGACATCCGCAAGCACTCCGACGCGCTCCGAATCGGACAGATCCTGCGCATCCATCCCGATCACACAGTCCACTGGCGCATCCACCAGCCGCTGGAGCTGCCGGTTCGCTGCCACAATCCGCTTCGAACTGTCGAGGAGGATCACGCCCTGGGAGTAGTCGCGCATCATCACCTCATTCGTCTGCCGCTCACGCTCGAGAACCTGACAGACCGCGTAGGAAAGCCACGCCAGCGCCGTCACGGTCACAAGCAGGCCCCCGGCCCTCCACAGGTCCGCATTCGCGGCCAGCGCAAGGCCGACGTAGACGAACAGCACAGTCCCAGTCATGATCAGGGGGGCGTATTTGAGGCGACAAAACAGCGCGACGGAGTAGAGGATGGGGATGAGCAGCAGGCCTGCGAAGGGGCTGGCGATCCCACCGGTTCCCACCACCACCAGCGACAGCCACAGCAGATCGCCGATGGCCAGTACCGCCGCGCCGGCGGGGATATTGCCGAGCCGCTTCAGCAGCGACCAGTCTGCCTCATAGCGCGCCCACAGGCTCAGAAACGAGCCGTAGACCAGGCCGATGAAGAACGGCAGCCGCCCGGTGACAAGCTCCTTTGAGACCAGCCCCGCAACCAGCAGAACTATCAGTAGCAGGATCCGAACCGCATCCTCCGCCTTGATGATCGTCTGCTCGTAGGGCCGATCGCCGCTATTGCTCGACCTGTTGTGGATCCAGAGCCATTCGTTCTGCGCCCGGCTCCCTTGACTCCGCATCAGACGCCCTCCGTGTTTCCCCCGAGACCATCGTTCAGTTCTCAAGGAGGCGTCCAGCCGGCGGTTGCCACGGGTTGCGCGAACCATGGTCTTCGGAAGTATATCACACCAGCCGGCGGCCATGCGTAAGTTTTGCGTGAGAATCCACCTTAACAGGTTTGAGCGCATGTGGTCCTGATGTCATCCTCGAACGCCGGGCCATACGTCCGCTGTCCACCGACAACCGGAGGACGCGCCGTCCGATGCGTCGAATTGGTCCCGGCACGCCAAAGAACAGCTGCCGCCCGACGAGGTCCGCGATGAACCCAGCCACCCGCCGCCCGGAGCCGACCGTGGGTGCGAACGTCTCCTGGCCCGCCACCGCTCTGGCGGCGTCCACAGCGCTGGCGGTCGCCGGGATGTTCGCCCGTGATATCCTCGGTATCGGCGGAACAGCGAGGCCCTGGCTGCTCGCCGCCTCGACGGGCTTCGTGCTCACCGCCCTGGTCCGCGGCGCCCTCCGCACGCAGCCCGGCCGTTACGTGCTTCTCGCTCTCGTCGGGTGCTGGCTGGGCGACTACTTCGGCTCGACCCACTTCGCGCTTTCAGTGCTGGCGTTCCTCGCCGCCCACCTGCTGCTGATCGGCGCGTTCATCGCGATGGGCGTTGCACTGCGCCGTGTGGCTGTCGGATCCGCGGGCGTCCTGATAGCCGGCGTCGCCATCGGCCTGTGGCTGCTTCCACACGTTCCACTCTCAGAGCGCATCCTGATCATAGCCTATATGGTCGTCATCAGCGCGATGGTCGCCATCGCCAGTGGTATCCGCCGCGGCCCGGGGAGCGCGATGATGCTGGCCGCCGCCATCGTCTTCTACGTCTCCGACATCTTCGTCGCGCGCTGGCGCTTTGTCGCTCCTGGACCCCTCAACGCCTGGCTGTGCTACCCGCTGTACTACGCAAGCTGTCTGCTTTTCGCCCTCGGCGTGCCGACGTGCGACGCTGACGCTGCCAATGCCGGGCGCTGATCTCGTGGCCCCGGCCGCATAGATCCACGAAGGTGCGGTCGTCACGATCGTCGAACTGCGCGCCACCCATCACAGCCGACCAGTCGAAAGCGTGAGCATGTCATGACATTTTACGAGAACGCGTTCGAGGCCACGCCGGGCCTCATCGAGCGCGGTGTCGCCGACCGGCAGAATCTGCTCCGCCGCGAGACCGAGGACTTCCTCCGTGAGTGCTGCCTCGACGTTGAGGCCCGTGCCGGGCGCTATTGGTCCCGCGACTACTCGAGCGAGGAGGCCTACCTCTCATCGGTGGAGGCCAATCGGGAGCGTTGGCGCGAGGCCATCGGCGTGTTCGAGCCGTCGGAGGACCCGCTTGACCCCCTCGTTGAGCCGTTCGCCGAGGACGATGACTTCCGCGCCGAGTGGGTGACCGTGACGCACTACGGCAACCTGCGTGCGCGGGCGATCGTGGGTGTGCCAAAGTCCGGCGAACCGCCGTTCCCCACGATCATCTGCCAGCACGGGGTCTCCAGCTCCCCGGAGCTGACCTTCGGCTTCGGCGACGACCGTGCGATCTACCACGGCTACGCGCGCGAGTGCCTGCGCGCTGGCTTCGCGGTCATATCCCCGCTGAACATCACCCACGCTCAGCCGCGGACCCGCCAGACGCGCCTCGCGGGGCTGCTTGGAAAGACCCTCTGGGGCCTTGAGATCGCGAAGATCAGCCGGCTGATCGACTACGCCGAGACTCGAGAGGACCTCGACACGGAGCGTCTCGGCATGTGGGGCATCAGCCTCGGGGGCGCGTACACGATCTTCACGCTCCCTGCCGAGCTGCGCATCCGCGTCGGGATCATCTGCGCGTGGTTCAACCATCGCGCCCGGAAGATGGTCGTCGAGGACGGCCGGCACTCCTGCTTCCTGCCGCTTGAATCCGAGCACATCTGGGTGCCGGGCTGGCTGCGCGAGTTCTCCGACGCCGACCTTATCTCGCTGATCTGCCCGCGACCGGTGATGTCCCAGACGGGCAAGTGCGACAGCATCGCGTGGTGGCCGTGGGTGCTTGAGGAGTATGACCGGGCGAGGAATCACTACGAGCGGCTCGGCATCGCCGATCGCATCGAGATGGACATGCACGAGGGTGGCCACGAGATTCGGGTGGAGAGCGGCCTACAGTTCATGCGCCGCTGGCTCTGAGCCGAGGTGGAGGATTCGGGCCCGTCCTCGCGAACAGGGTCCCGGACGTGATGGCCACTTGAAATCGAGGTAGCGAGGTGCCGAAGCTGCGATACGCGCTGGGCGTTGATGGCGGAGGGTCGAAATGCGACGCCGTGCTCATCCGCGAGGATGGCACGGTCGCCGGATGGGGCCGCGGAGGCCCCACACACCGCTGGTACGACCCCGCGGACGTTATCGCCAGGTCATTCGCGGATGCTGTGACCATGGCCATTGAGGACGTCAGCGACGCGCGCCTGTGGGTCGCCGGGCATTTCCACTCGCCGCTTGCGTGGGAGGCGATCGAGCTGGCGGGTGAGGTGGTCGGACGCACGCATCCCGGCGAGGTGGACGTCGCCTACGCTTCGGCGCTCGTCGATCACGGCCTCGTGGTGCTCTCGGGAACCGGCTCA
>JALGTR010000034.1 GCA_029821265.1 Candidatus Zipacnadia bacterium | reverse complement strand
CGATGACCGACTGCATCGCGGGATCATCCAGCTGCGCCACATCATCGACGCCGAAGAAGGTGACCGACGCGGGATGCAGGGTGATCGGGGCGCCGAGCCACTCCTCCGATAGCTGCGGATCGAGCGTCGTCGGTCCTGCGATCGGTGCGATGCAGCTCAACCGCGTCGATTGCCGCAGCAGCGGGTCGTCGGAGGCGGGATCGGCCATGTCGTCGCGGAACGCGAGCCACATCGAGGTGCAGGCGCCGGCGGAGCCACCGAAGGCCCCAACACGGGATGGGTCGATGCCGAAATCAGCCGCGTGCAGGCGCAGAAACTGCAGCGCGCGCGCCGCGTCCGACATCGGTGCCGGATACGGAGCCTGCGTGCTGTAGCGGTAGTTGATCGCGGCCACAGAGATGCCCGCCCCCAGCAGCGCTTCGAGCGTGTCGCGACCGATGCTCGACTTGTCGCCGCCGACCCAGCCGCCCCCGTGTATGAACACGACGAGGGGCCGGGGACCCTCCCCGTCCGCCTGCCACAGATCGAGGCGATTTCGTTCGTGTGGGCCGTACGCAACGTCCGCGAGGTCAGGTGCCGGCTTTCCGGCCTCGTAGGCCTCACGCTGCTCCAGCATCCTCTGCCGCCTCTCCCTGTGCGCGAGTGCTTCCTCTCGCGTCAGCACGCCGTCTCTGTTGGCGTCGGCGCCGGGAAAGCGCGTAAGGTACTGGCGCAGACGATCGTTCGTCTCCGAGCTCTGCTGCGCGCAGACCGCACCCAGCATGATCGCCATCACCGCCACCGACACCAGCAGACGAGACACGACCATGCGCACCATCTCCTGTGACACAGGTTTCAGCCCCGGAGACGCCGAACACACGGGGGCAGTTCACGCTCCAGGTACCAATCACCTCCGAGGTGAGGTCGGATGTTCTGGCGTACGCACGAAGGCATGGACGCGCGGCAGGTCTACCGCTGGCAGTGGCTGCGCTGCGTGCTCATCAACAAGTGGGCGATGGGCCTGCCGCACATCAACACGCCACTGCGCAAGCGCCTGCTGCGTGCCGGCGGTATCACCATCGGCGAGGGTGGCTTCATCGGCATGGACGGCTGGTTCGAGGAGTGCTACCCCCACCGCGTGATCATCGGCGACAACGTGACGATCTCATTCCGCGTCACGCTGGTGGCGCATGGTCCGCGCCGGACCGAGGACATGCGCATCATCATCGAGGACGGCGTCTACATCGGCTGCAACACGACCGTGCTGGCCGGGGTGACCATCGGTGAGGGGGCCCGGATCGGCGCCGGATCGGTTGTGACCAGGGATATCCCGCCCCACGTCGTGGCGGCCGGAGTTCCGTGCCGGGTGCTCCGTGAGGTCTGATGCGCGGGTGCGCCGCCGCTCTCCCCGCCATCCGGTAGGCTAGTACGCGCCCCTGCCCAGCAGCACGACCGGGATTGTGCGCAGGATGATCACGAGGTCCATCAGCAGCGAGCGGTTGTTGATGTAGTAGAAGTCGTACTCGATGTTCTCCACCAGCGGAAGGTCCTTGCGGCCGAGGATCTGCCACAGGCCGGTGAGCCCCGGGCGCACCTGCAGCCGCAAACGCTGCCACGGCTGATACTGCTCGACGATGAACGGCATCTCCGGCCGCGGACCGACCAGCGACATCTCGCCCCTGAGCACGTTGATAAGCTGGGGCAGCTCGTCAAGGCTGTACCTGCGCAGCCAGCGACCAATGGGCGTGACTCGCGCGTCATCGTCGCTCGTCGGCGATGGTGCGTATGGATCGGCGTCCGGGCGCATCGTGCGGAACTTGAGCATCGTGAACGGCTCGCCGTCACGCCCGATCCGCACCCGCTCGAAGATCGCGCTCGCACCCGTCTCGCGTCGGATCAGCGGCGGGATGATGAGCCAGACAGGTGCCGTGAGCACCAGCAGGACCAGGCTGCCGACCACGTCGAGCGCACGCTTGATCGCCGCCTGCCACCACGAGAAGTCGTGGCGGCCGAGCGGAACCACAGGCAGGTCCGCCAGCCCGGAGATCTCCATCGAGCCGGTCAGCAGCTCCAGTGGCCCGGCGACGAGGTTGAAGTGCACCGGAAGCTCGCGACAGCCGGCAACCGTCGCCATCAACACGTCAACGTCAAGCTCCGGATCAGCCACCAGGACCTCATCCACGCTCTCCCGGCGACAGATCTCCGGCAGATCCCGCAGATGCCCAAACACAGGCAGGCCCTCGCAGCTCGCGGGGATGCCGTCGCTGGCGATGAAGCCCACCAGATCGTAGCCCAGCGCCTCGTAGCGGCGGATTCGCTGCGCCACCACCTGCCCGAGGTCGCCGCAGCCGACGATGACCGTTCGGGACTCCGTGTCCGGTAGCTGGAGGAAGCGTCGCCGGTAGCGCGCCAGCAGCCCCCGCTCCACCGCCGCAAGCACCATCCCGACCAGCCAGAAGAGGATCAATATTGCGCGTGAATAGTCGGTCCGCGACAGGAAGGAGGCAGCGGCCACGAGTATCGCCGCGAGCGACACTGCGCTGACGGTCGCCACGGCCTCGGCGAACGGCGAGTGAAAGCGCCGCACGTCGTAGAGGTCACGCGCGAAGAATGCCAGAAGCCACAGCGCCACAACCACCGGCGCGGCCCGGACGTAAAGCACCGGCGCATGGCCCAGCGGACTGAGGAGGGTCTGAGGGACGTGCAGGCGCAGATAATAGGCGACAGCGATGGCAGCGAGGCAGGCAATCATATCGCCGGCAACCAGCGCAGCGGCCATCCGGCGCTCAAAGCGTCGCCTGGGCGGAACCGGGGCTCGACTCATGAACTCTGTGGAAGCTGCCCCTCTTCGCGCGGCGCCAGGGTCATCTCGATGCGCTGGCGGTCGCCATCTTCGCGGGGAAGCGCCTGCACCGCGATATCCCACTCGCCGCGATCCGCGGTCTTGAACTTGATCGTGCCCACCGCGGGCTCGGCGATCCAGTAAGGGATGGCGGCCAACAGCTTCACCCTGCGGCAGAGGGCCGGGAACAGCTCACCGTCGATCTCCTCCAGCACCTCCCAGCGTCCCTGGACCTCGACCTCGGCCACGCCCCCGTCCGGGCCACCCTCGAGCCGGAGGCGCCGCGCGCCACGGTCGATCGTCTCGTTGATCAGCCGGCGCGAGAGCGTCACCGCGGGCGCCGGAGCGGCCTCCTCGGCCAGCTCCGCCAGTCGCGCTCTGCTCGTCGGAGAGACCTTCAGCTCCGCCGCAGTCTCGAGGCACTCCCCGACGGCCGCCATCGCCTCCCCAAGCCGTCCGTGAGCCTCACCGGCGAGCGCAGCTGCGCGCACCAGCGGGGGAAAGACTTCGTCTATCTCTGCGATCCTCTGCGCAAGCGAGTCCCCGGCCTGCACGGAAGTCTCCAGCATCACGGTCACCGGCGCGAGCGGCTCAATCTCCTGCGCCACGACCTCCAGCGCGCTGAGTACGGGCACCTCCAGCTTGAGCAGCGTCCCAAGCTCGCGGCACCACAATGCCATGATCGCCCGGTCCACGCGTCGCTGCTCCATGATCGGGTCCCTCCCGGGTCCAGCGTTCGGTTCGGGTCAATCGCCCCGCATCTCGCGGACTGCGGCGGCTCCCTTCTCGCGCGCCTCATCGAGAACGCCCGGCTGTTTCGCGACCTCCCCCCACTTCGCGGCCCGGACCGCGACCTCGCCGAGATAACGCGCGCTGAAGCTCCGCGCCCAGTGCTTTATCGGCTCCAGCACCCAGTGGCTCTGGTCGTTCTCAGGGTCTCCGTAGGCGGTGATGGCGAAGAAACCCGAACCGCGCATCCCCTCGCGGAGCCAGTCGGCCATGTAGTACGCGCTCTGCCGGTCAATCACCATCTTCATCTGCGCTGAGACGCCCTGCCAGTAGACCGGGCTGGCGAAGACCACGATGTCGGCGGCCGCCATGCGCTCGAGCACACTCCGGCAGTCATCGTCGGCACGCACGTCCTCGCGCTCCTCCCAGACGTCGCCCACGGGCCCGATCGGCCGCAGGTGAAGATCATCGAGGAAGATCTTCTCGACCTCCGCGCCCTCGCTCCGGGCGCCCTCGAGGAACGCGTCGGTCATAAGATCCGTGTTCCCGCCCTTGCGCGGGCTTCCGACGATCGCGACGACACTAATCTGCGACATGGGCCTCACTCCGGTACGCAGGACCAGCCGTTGCACGCTCAGGTCATGGGGCGAATACTGGACCGCCGCATTGACGCGCCCGCGGTCCTTCTGCCATCACTGCATCTTCGCGCCACACTCAGGGCAGAACTTCGCTCCCTCGGGTACCTGGTGACCGTTCGCGCAGGTGCGCGGTCCGCTCAGCTCGATCTTCGCGCCGCACTCGGGGCAGAACTTCGCGCCCGGGGCCACCACGTGGCCGTTCGGGCAGGTGGTTGCCCCGGCCGGGATCGGGCCGGACGTGCCCTGCGCCGCCTGCTGCGGGCTCAGCGCCTGTGCCATCATCTGCGCCATGGTCATGCCGAGGCCGAGGCCCGCGCCCGTCGCCGCGGCGCCGCCGGCATCACCGCCGCCCTTCGCGAGATCGCCGATCGCCTGAGCCGTGCGGTAGCGCGTAAACTGCTCCATGTCGCCGACCGCCGCCATCCGGGAGCGCTCGTCGATCATCTCGTTGACCTCGTCAGGCGGGGTGATCGCGTCGATCAGGAAGTCCTCCAGCACCATCCCGTAGTTGCGGAAGTCGCTCGTGAGTCGGGCCTTCGTCGCAGCGCCCAGCTCGTCGTACTTGCTCGCGAGGTCGAAGACGCTGTCCATCGTCTCTCCAAGCATATCGTTGAATCTCGCCACGATGAAGTCCCGCAGCCACGCCGCGACCGACTCGGTGTCGTAGCGATGCTCGGTGCCGACGACCTTGTTGACGAACAGCTGCGGATCGTTCACGCGCATCGTGAACAGTCCGTAGGCGCGCAGCCGCACGGCCCCCAGTTCGTCATCGCGGAAGATCACCGGCGACGGGGTCCCCCATTTCAGGTTTGTGAAGGTGCGCATGTTGACGAAGTAGACCTCGGCCTGAAAGGGCGTACGCCCGCCGAACGGAATGTTAATGAACCGATCGAACAGCGGCAGGTTTGCCGTCGTCAGGGTGTGCCGCCCGGGGCCGAAAACGTCGAGGGCCTTCCCGTCGCGGAAGAACACCGCTGCCTGGCTCTCCCGTACCGTGAGCTGCGCGCCAAGCGAGATATCGGCCTGGCCGTACTGCGGCCAGCGGTGCACAATCTCGTCGCCGGTGAAGTCGGTCCACTCAATTACATCGATCGCCATTGCTCGCGACCTCCCTTGCGCAGGCCCCTAAGTAAACCTCAGGTCGATCCTCGCGGCGGCCAGCGGCTCGCCGACGACGGCCTCGCGCTGCTGTCTGTCCTCGATCACGACCGCCACGGCGTCGTCCTCCGCAGCGTACCACCGACACTCACCGCGCCCAAAGCGTGTCCGTGCATCCACTGCCGCGCGCTCGATCCTGGCGTCATCCTGCCACTGAAGCGTGAAGCTCCGCCCGTCGAGCGCCCCCTCAGTTTCGTCGAAAGCCTCTGCATCGACCGGCGCGGCCTCGAGGAGATCATCCTCGGTCTGCAGCAGCATGCGGCGCTCTCCGCCAAGCTCCGGAGCGGTGGTGAGCACGCGCAGACTCCCGCGATTCGCGCGCACGATGAGGGCCTCGACGACGATGTGGTCGCGCTCGTCGAGCAGGAAACGATCGCCGGGCTCAAGCCACGGTTGGGCGCTCACAGCTATGGCCTTAGGGCACGAGGTCCGTCGCGACGGCCTCGCGCTCCTCAATCATGTCCGCCAGTTCGTCAATATCCTCGTCGAGACTGACCAGTCGATCCTCCATCTCCGCCACGTCGGAGGCATCCGCCAGTTCCTCGATGTCGTCCCGTATGTCGGCGATGAAGCTGCGCAGCGACAGGTCGTACTCGTAGAACCGGTGCAGGTCCTCTTCGTCGATCTTCACGAGGTCGAAGAAGCCGGAGTAGCCATAGTCAGCGAAACGAAGGTTGTCGGCTGCTCGCGATAGCCGGCCGGTCACTTCCTCGAGGTCGTCCAGCAGATCGATATGCCCCGCGCGCGACCAGGCTGTCGCGATACGCTCGAGGCGTTCGACGCCCTGGTCGATCTCGTCGGCCAGAAACTCGCGCAACAGCTTGTCCGCGCCGCGCCGCTGCTCGCGCTCCAGATATCCGGCGAATCCCGGGATCGACTTCGCCAGCTTCTGAAGCGGATTCGGGTCAGGCAGATAGCGGTCCGTGTAGTCCATTGCAGCACCTCCACAGTGCGCCGGCTGTGCACCGTACTGCCTATTCCACTCCTGCGAGGCTTCTCCTGCTCGATGTGCGCCGCTGTGCAGAGGGACCGTCCTCTCTCGCGGCGAAATGCCTCGCAGCCGTCGATCACGCCATGGGAGCGCCAGATGCTCGAGAAGACCAGCGCAGCCGCCGGGCCCGCAGATGACGTCGGGACCGGCTGGTGGGGCCGAATCTGCGCCGAACACGCGCCCACCGGGGCTGACTGGATCCTCATCGCGCTCACGACCCTTCTCGCAGCGCTCGCCCGCGGCTACCACTATGGTGCCCTCGACCAGGCGGTGCTGCTCCCCTTCACCCGCTACTTCCGCGACCCGTCGCTCTATCCGGGCGACCTGCTCGTGGACAGCATCCGGACGATGCAGCCGATCTTCTGGCAGGCGCTCGGCCTTCTGGGGCGTATAGTTGCCCTGCCGTGGCTTTTTGCCGGGCTCCACGTTATCGCTTCAGTGCTTTCCGCCATCGCCGTCTGGCTGCTGGCGGTGAACCTGTTCCGCGACCGCTGGAGCGCGAACCTGTCGCTGGCCCTGGTGGCCCTGTCGCTGCCTCAGGAGTATTTCCTGGGGCTCGACCCGCTGCGCCTCGTCTGGCCGGAGCTTACCCAGCGGAGCTTCGCCTTCCCGTTCATCGTGCTCGCCCTGGTGTGCGTCATCCGCCGCCGGACGATGCTCGCCGGCGTGCTCTCAGGGCTGATGCTTAACGTCCATCCGATCTCCGGAGCCGCAGGGGCGGGTATGGCGCTCAGCGGTGCTCTCTTCGACGCCGAACAGCGGCGCCGCGTGCCCGCCGCCGTGGCACTGGGCGTGGCCTGTGCGCTGCCGGTCATCATCAACTTCGCCACCGCCACCGGCGTCTCACTCGCCGGCCCCGCACAGGTGAGCCAGTGGCTCGAAATCACCCGCCTGCGCCTGGGGCACCACTTCTACCCCCTGACGTGGGAGTTCACCCGATGGGCGGGCATCGCTCTGCTTCTGCTGCTCGGCGTGCGCTCGATCCTCGCTCTGCGGGACACCTGGTCGCGGCGGCACACCATCGCCTGCGTGTTCCTTGCATTCGCGGTCGTCATCTGGGTCCCAGCCTTCATCTTCACCGAGGTCATCCCGTCCCCGCTGGTCATCCAGATGCAGCTCTTCCGCTCATCGAAGTTCGCGGCGCTGCTGGCACTGCTGCTGTTCGCCCATCATCAGCGGCTTCGGCTCGGCTCAGGCGGCTGGCGATCAGTTCGGGGCATGCTGGTGCTTGCCGTGCCGGTCGTGATGTGGGTAAGTCTGACTGCCGCCGCCCTGCTCGCACTCGCCCACGTCACAGGGGACGGCTTGCTGCAGAGACGCTCGCGGCTGCCGGTGCTCCTCGGGCTGGCGCTGGTCATCTGCGCGCTCACCGCCGCCACGGCCCTTCGTGTGAGGGATCGCGCCCGTGCCCAGTATACCCACTGGTGGGGCGGCGCGGATCCCCGCTGGGTGCAGACGCAGCTGTGGGTCCGCGAGAACACGTCGCGCGACGCCACGGTCCTCGTCGCGCCGAACCTGGCCGGATTCCGCGCGTTCTCGGAGCGTGCGATCGTCGGGTCATGGAAGGATGGCGGCATCCACCAGAACGATCCGGCGACGCTCATCGAATGGTGGCGACGGATGCATGCCCTCGGCCTGGAGATCCAGCCGGACACTAACGGCCTGCACGGCAACCTGGCATTCGCTGCTTTCGACGAGCGGAGGCTCACCGAGCTGGGTCGCCGCTACGGCGCCCGCTACCTGGTCACCGAGACCGACCACGACCTCGCGTGGAGGCCGCTCTTCGCCAACTCCCGCTACGCGGTGTATGAGCTTCCGCCATGATAGAGCGATATCCCGATTGAGCCGGGGAGGTATCGCCCGCGGGCGAGTGGAACTACTACACAGCCCCGGAGTGTGGCGGGGGAGGTGCCCGCCCTCGAGGGAAGATGGGTACGCACAGAGTGAGTGTCAGGCTGTTTGACAGTTCCGCAAACTGAGGGGTATACTCGGGATACTACCCCGTAGCCGCGGTCCGTGGGGACGAACGGTCGCGCGGCGGCGATCGGGGAATCAACATATATGCGTCGGAGCGGGGCGTTCCGCGCTCCGAAGATGGGATAATACAACTTGAGAGCTGAGCTAGTTTCCGTTGGCACGGAGCTATTGCTCGGGGAGATAGTCGACACCAATGCCGCCTATATGTCGCAGCGGTTGGCCGAAATCGGGGTGGATGTACATTTCCGGCATACGGTGGGCGATAACCTAAGACGTATCGTTTCGGTACTCGAGCTGGCTCTATCGCGAAGTGAAGCAGTCCTCATCTGCGGTGGACTTGGGCCCACGCAGGATGACCTCACGCGCGAAAGCATCGCGGAGGTTACTGGACGGCCGCTCCGGGCAGATCCGGACGCCGAGCGGCGCCTGCGCGAGTTCTTCGCCCGCCGCGGTTACACACCCACGCCCAACAACCTCAAGCAGGCCACCGTGCCCGATGGTGGCATTCTGCTCGAAAACACCTGCGGCACCGCGCCAGGCGTGCTGGTGCAGCTTGACGATGATGATCGCCCCGGCCGAGTGATCGTCGCCGTCCCTGGCCCCCCCGCCGAGATGCGTGAGATGATGCAGCGGGAGGTCATTCCACGTCTGACCGAGCTTCTCGACGGCGAGCCGATGGCCGTTTACTCGCGCGTGCTCCGGATGGCGGACATCGGCGAATCCTCGCTTGTGGCGGAGATCGACGACATCATCAGCGAGCAGACCGACCCCACGATTGCCCCCTACGCCCATCCCGGTGAAGTGACGCTGCGCCTTGCGACCAAATCGGCCTCCGAGGAGGAGGCCCGGCGCAGGCTCGACGAGCTGGAGCAGAGGCTCCGCGAGCGGGTGGGTCAGTATATCTACGGCGTGGATGACGAGACCATGGAGGTGGCGGTCGGCAACGCCCTTCGCGAGGCCGGTGCCACCGTCGCGGTCGCGGAGAGCTGCACCGGCGGCCTCATCGCCAGCCGCATCACCGACGTGCCAGGCTCCTCCGACTACTTCCTGGGCGGGGTCGTCGCCTACGCCAACGAGATCAAGCAGCGCGTCCTCAACGTGCCCCACGACACGCTCGTCGAGCACGGCGCGGTCAGCGAGCCGACCGCGCTGGCGATGGCGACAGGTGCGCGCAGGCTCTACGGGAGCGACTACGCTGTCGCCACGACCGGGATCGCCGGGCCGGGCGGCGGAACTGAGGAGAAGCCCGTCGGACTCGTATACATCGCGGTCGCCGATTCGGAAGGGACCGTCTGTCTCGAGCAGAACTGGCCGGGGACGCGCGATCAGTTCAAGCGCCGCGTCTCGCAGAACGCGCTGAACATGCTCCGCAAACGCGTTCTCGGCACCGGGGTGGGGTGACGTGGCCGAGGAGAAGCTGCGGCTCTTTTTCGCCGTGCCGCTCGCGGAGGCCCTGCGCGACGCCTGCTGCGAGCTTCAGGAGCAGATGGGCGAGGCCTGCAGGCGCGGGCCCCGTATCAAGTGGGTCGAGCGGCCGAACCTGCACATGACCCTGAAGTTCCTCGGCGACACTCCGGCGTCGGAGGTCGAGAGGATCTGTCGCATCGCTGAACGCGTCGCCGGGCAGTGCTCCCCGGCGTCGCTGCAGCTTGGCGGGGTCGGTTGCTTTCCGCCTCGCGGGGCGCCCAGCACGATCTGGGTCGGCCTGCGCGAGGACTGCCCGGAGATCATGGAGCTGGCCGAGAGGCTTGACGCAGCGCTCGCTGAGGCCGGTGTCTCGGAGCCCGAGCGCCGCAGCTTCGTGCCTCACTTCACCCTCGGCCGGGTAAGAGATCGTGGCGGCGTCCGCCGCCTGCGGGAGCTGATAGAGCGCCTCTCCGAGGCCCCCGTCGGCCCTATGGATGTCACCCGGTTCTGCCTGATGTCAAGCGATCTCACACCACACGGACCGATCTACACGGAGCGCGAGGTCTTCGAGCTGTTGGACTGATCGCCGTTGCACGAGCGCACGCATCACGCGAACAGAGAGGAATCGGGGGTTATGGCAACATCGGAGGACAAGCGGAAGAATCTCGAACGGGCCATCTCGCAGGTCACGAAGGACTTCGGTGAAGGGTCGATCATGCGGCTGGGGGCCGAGCAGTCGCATCTGGACGTCTCGACGATCCCCACGGGGGCGCTGACGCTGGACATCGCCCTCGGCGTTGGTGGGCTGCCCCGCGGCCGCATCGTCGAGCTGTACGGTCAGGAGGGGTCGGGGAAGACCACGCTCGCCATGCACTGCCTGGCCGAGGCCCAGAAGATAGGGGGCGTTGCCGCCATCATCGACGCCGAACACGCCTTCGACCCGAAGTACGCGAAGGCGTTGGGCCTCAACCTCGATGAGCTGCTCATCTCCCAGCCGGACACCGCCGAGGAGGCGCTGGAGATCTGCGATACGCTGATCAGCTCCGGCGCCCTCGATGTCATCGCGATCGATTCGGTCGCCGCACTGGTGCCGTCGGCGGAGCTTGAGGGCAACGTCGGGGACGCACACGTGGGGCTGCAGGCGCGCCTGATGAGCCAGGCGCTGCGCAAGCTCTCGGGGCACGCCTCCGAGGCCGGAACGATCATCATCTTCATCAACCAGATCCGCGAGAAGATCGGCGTGATGTTCGGGAATCCGGAGACGACCCCGGGCGGACGGGCGCTCAAGTTCTGGTCCTCGGTACGCCTCGAGGTGCGCCGCCGCGAGAGTCTCAAGGACGGAACCGACATCATCGGCAACAGAACCAGCGTCCGAGTCGTCAAAAACAAGGTGGCGCCGCCCTTCAAGAACGCGGAGTTCGATATCATCTTCGGTCTGGGCATCTCGCGCCTCGGCTGCATTCTCGATGAAGCAGCCGATCTGGAGATCATTGAGAAGGCCGGAAGCTGGTACAGCTACGGGGAGGAGCGCCTCGGACAGGGCCGCGAGAACGCAATTGACTATCTTGAGGCCAACCCCGAACTCGCACTCGAAATCGAGAACAGGATCCGCGATCACGTCGGCCTGCCGCTGCTTGAACAGCCGCCGGGGGCCGAGCCCGAGGGGGATGAGGAAGAGGCGCCCGGTGACGAGGAGTAGGCCGCGCGCACGCTGTTTCGCTCGAACGTTCTCAACCATCAGGGGAGGGACATGATGTCGAACCCGAAGGGGCGCCATCCGCAGTACGCGGAGGCAAAGTCCGCTGCCATCAGGCTGCTGGCGAGCCGTGCGCGCCCGAAGGGGTACCTTATACAGAGGTTGCAGGACAAAGGCCTCCCGCGTGAGGCCATTGAGCAGGCCGTGGGCGATCTCGAGCGCGCCGGATATGTTGATGATGAGCAGTACGCTCGCGATCGTGTCGAGGAGCTCATTCGAAAATCGAAGAGGGGCGAGTTTGCGCTCATCCACAGGCTGATCCAGGACGGTCTCTCCCGGGACCTGGCCGAGCGGGTCGTCGCCGAGCGGCTGGAGGGGGAGGATACGACCCAGTGGGCCATGGAGGTGGCCGCGGAACGGGTGCGCAGGCTGCGGGACGTCGAGCCGCAGACCGCGCGTCGTCGGCTCTACGGATACCTCGCGCGCCGCGGTTTCTCTGAAGCCGTCGCCATTCGCGCCACCGAAGAGGCAATGTCCGCGCTCGATGAGCAGGACTGATCATCGCTTCAGCACGCTGAAGCGATTGCCCCCAGGGCACCGCAACGGAGGTGAATCCGATTATGATACAGTGGCTACTGCCCGTCATCGTAGCCGTCGCATCCGCCGTCGTCGCATATCTCATCTACCGAGCAAAGATACAGGCTGCCGAGGAGAAGCTTGAAGCGCAGCTTCGTGAGGCCGAGCAGGTCAAGCAGAACGCCCGGGAGCAGCTCGAGGCCGAACGAAGGGAACTGAAGCTCGCCGCCAAGGAGGAGGCCCTCAAGCTCCGCGAACAGGTTGAAGCGGAGATGAAGAGCCAGCGCGAGGAGCTTGACAAGACCAAACGCCGCCTCGAGGAGCGCGAGGACCGCATCGAGCGGCTTAGCACCGAGATGGACAACCGTTCGCGGAACCTTCGCAACCGCGAGGAGGAGATCGAGCGCCGTGAGGAGCGCGCGGAACAGCTTGTCGAGGAGCAGGAGCGTGAACTGCAGCGCGTCTCAGGACTGACCCGCAGTCAGGCGCGCGAGATGCTCCTCGCCCAGGTGGAGGAGGAGATCGAGCAGGACGCCAACCAACTCGTCCGCCAGACGCTGGCGAAGGCCGAGGAGGAGGCGGACCGGAAGGCCAACGAGATCATCGCATGGGCGATCCAGCGCTGCGCCGTTGATCATACCGCCGAGAGCACCGTCTCGGTTGTTGCGCTTCCCAGCGATGACATGAAAGGTCGCATCATCGGGCGCGAGGGCCGCAATATCCGCGCCTTCGAACAGGCCACGGGCGTGGATCTCATCGTCGATGACACGCCGGAGGCCGTGGTACTGTCGGCCTTCGACCCGGTACGCCGTGAGATCGCCCGCATGTCACTCGAGGCACTCATCGCCGATGGCCGCATCCATCCCGGACGCATCGAGGAAGCCGTGTGCCGGGCTCGCGAGGAGATCGAGGAGACGATGAAGAGCGCGGGTGAGGAGGCGACGTACGAGACCTCCGTCTCCGGCCTGCACCCCGAACTGGTGCGCCTTCTCGGTAAGCTGCACTTCCGCACCAGCTATGGGCAGAACGTGCTCAAACACTCCATCGAGGTGGCCCATCTTGCCGGAGCCATGGCGGGCGAGTGTGGCGCTCGACCGGCGATCGCCCGGCGCGCCGGGCTGCTGCACGATATCGGCAAGGCCGTCGACTACGAGCGCGACGGCTCCCACGCCCTCATCGGTATGGAGATCTGCCGCTCGCGGCAGGAGCCGGAGGCCGTTGTGCATGCGGTCGCGGCACATCATGAGGAGATCCCGATGGAGAGCGTGGAGGCCTTCCTCGTGCAGGCCGCCGACGCGATCTCTGCCGCACGCCCGGGAGCGCGTCGCGAGACGCTGGAATCCTACCTCAAACGCCTCGAGGGGCTTGAGGGGATCGCCCGCAGTTTCCAGGGCGTCGAGAAGTGCTATGCCATCCAGGCGGGCCGCGAGCTGCGTGTGATGGTCAAACCCGACAGCATCGACGACCGCCAGGCGCACAAGCTGGCCAAGGAGATGGCAAGCCGCATCCAGAGCGAGATGGAGTACCCGGGCCAGATACGCGTGACCGTCATCCGCGAGACCCGGGCTATCGAATACGCCCAGTAGGCCGCACACCGCGGAGGGCCATATAGAGAGACAGGTCACTGAATGGTCATTTTACACATCGGGGATGTGGTGGGTAAGCTCGGCCGCGCCGCGCTGACCAGGATCCTGCCCGAACTCATGGAGCAGTACCGCCCGGGTTTCGTCATCGTTAACGGCGAGAACGCCGCCGGAGGCACCGGGATAACGGAGAGCACAGCCGAGACGCTGTTCGCCGCCGGGGCTGACTGCATTACCACGGGCAATCACGTCTGGTCGCAGCGCGAGGCTGAGAGTCTCGTCGAGAAGAACAGCCGCGTCCTGCGCCCGGCGAACTATCCGCCCGGCGCACCGGGCAGGGGCGCCTTCATCGCGCCCTCGCGCGAGGAGGGCGTCTGTGTCGGGGTCATCAACCTGTGCGGCCGAGTGTTCATGCGCGAACTCGACTGCCCATTCCGCGGCGCGGACGATATCATCGAATGGATGCGCCGCGAGACCCCGATCATCTGGGTTGACTTTCACGCGGAAGCGACCTCAGAGAAGCAGGCGTTTGCCCGCTATGTCGACGGCCGCGTCAGCGGCGTTGTCGGCACACATACCCACGTGCTGACGGCCGATGAGTGCATCCTGCCCGGCGGCACTGCGTTCATTACCGACGCCGGCATGACCGGAGCGACCGAATCGATCATCGGAGTGGAGATCGAGCCGGTGATCGACCGCTTCCTCACCCAGCGGCCGTCCCGCTTCGAGCCGCCGCGCAGCGGGCCAGCCGTGGTCTGCGGGGTGGCGGCAGATGTCGATCCAGCTACCGGAAAGACGTGGGAGATCGAGCGCATACAGCGTGAGATCAACGTGCCGTAGCGGCCGGGTTGACTGTTTTTGGGCCGCATCCTTGCCTTGTGCGGCCCTTACTGGTAGCATACACTCGACTCACATTGGCTGTGACGCAGCAGCGACGCCGAATCAATGACACAGCAATGACACGGGCGTTGGGATGCCCGCCTCGCACCAGAAGAGAAGCAAGGGGGCCGTGCAACCGTGGACATACTGCGGGTGAGCTCCAACTCGGACCCAAATAAGGTCGCAGGCGCCCTCGCCGGGACCATCCGCGAGTACAGGCAGGCCGAGCTGCAGACCGTCGGCGCTGGAGCACTGAACCAGGCTATCAAAGCAATCGCCATCTCGCGTGGGTACCTCGCCCCGTCAGGCATGGACATTGTCTGCTGGCCGTCCTTCGTTGACATCGAGATCAACGGCAACGAGCGCACCGCCATCAGGCTGTCGGTCCGCGTCCGCCAGGACGTCATGCCCGGAAGCGGCTGAGCGGCACCCCAAAGCCGCGCTGCGCGCCCGGCAACCACGCCGGGCGTTTTGCTCTGTACCGCGCTGTGACCCTCGTGTCAGCTTCCGCGGCACGCAGCCACGGCGCCGGGGAGGAGCGGGCAGGTGAGCGGCGAATAGACGCGCTGGCCCGCAGCGCCACGGGCACGACCTCTGACGCCCGGAAGGGAGCATGATCGATGGACACCGTGACCGCCGGCGTCCTGGGCCTCGGGAGCATGGGGACCGGCTGGCATTGCGAGCAGCTCGCGCGCATCGATGGCTTCGACCTCATCTGCGGCTGCGATCCCTCGCCCGAGCGGCGCGCCCTCGTCGCGGAGCAGTACGGTATCGAGACCCATGCCGACTACGAGGAGATGCTCGGACGCAACGATCTCGACCTCGTTGTCGTGGCGACGCCATCTGCGATGCATCGGGACCACGTCATCATGGCGCTCGAGGCCGGCAAGCACTGCGTCTGCGAGAAGCCTCTGTGCATGAACCTCGCCGAGTGCGATGAGATCATCGAGGCCGCTGAGCGCACTGGCCTGGCGGTCTCCGCCTATCAGAACCGCCGCTGGGACGCCGAGCATCTCTCCGCCATGGACACGGTCCGAAGCGGCCTGCTGGGCGAGATCTTCTTCACCAAGCAGATCTCCATGAGCTGGTCGCAGATCATGCGCACCTACGGCGTGAAGGAGTTCCGGCCCCAGTGGCGGGCCGAGAAGCGCTACGGCGGTGGCCTTCTGTATGATTTCGGCCCGCATCGCATCGATCAACTGCTGCAACTGCTCGACTACCCCCGGGTCAGGGACGTCTACTGCGAGCTGCAGGGCCGGGTGTGGTCCGACGAGGTCGATGACTATTGCCTCGTCGTCATCCGCTTCGAAGACGGGGTGACATCACAGGTCGAGACGACGACCGTTGCGCGCCTCGGCATCAGTGGGACATTGATCGTCGGCCGTGACGGCGCATTCCGCGATGGGATGATTGCCACCGGTGAGGGCGACGAACTGCAGGAGCGCCCGGCTCGTGAGTTCGAACGCGACTGGGACGCGTTCTATCGCAGCGTCCACGCACATCTCACGGCGGGCGAACCGCTGGCGGTCCCACTGTGGCAGACTCGGGCGATGATCGCCATCATAGATGCCGCTCTGCGCAGCGCTGAGAGCGACGAGGTCGTGGGAGTCAACTGAGGAGGAACCTCGCGGCTTAAAGATTTGTTGAATCGCATGCAGGCCCGCCTGCGCCCCGTGTGGGGCCCTGTCGGTCTGTTTCCATCCGACCACGGGCACGCTAGTCCCCGGGGCATTTGCCGAAGCGGGCGGTATCTGCTACAATAATCACTACGATATCAGGTGTCGGAGGGTGAAGTTGTGGGTGCGAACGGGAACGATCCGCTGGAGATATTCGAGGAGGAGCTCGAGGAGCTGATCAGCTCCTGCAGGCATCCCGCGGAGAAGCGGATTCGCTACGGCAACCTTCGCAGTGAGATCTCTGGCGGCGACGGAAACGGGCACGTCAACGCCGCCATCGTGTATGAGACCCCCGGTGGCTCTACCACTCAGATCAACATCACGTACGACGAGGACGAGGGAGTCTTCTCGTATCTCAGTGATGACCTCGACGAGACCGTCACCTCCGATGACCCACATGAGGTCATCGAGATGGTTCGTCGTCACGCCGCCTCAATCCCCAAGAAGCGCCTCAACGCTCTGTACTCCACGATCGACATCTGGCTCTCCGAGGGCAAGAGCCGACGGGAGATGTTCAGTGAGATGAACAAGCTCCTGCAGAACGAGTTCCTCGGCGGACAGATCACCAGCGACGAACTCAAGGCCGGCATTCAGCATATCGTGAAGCAGTTCTCCGGCGGATCCTGAAGGGATTCGAGCCGCCGACTTCCCGGTCGCGGATGATCGCGAGCGGGGTTTGACGTGTACGGGCCCTGCATCCCCCGCTGTGGGGAGGAGCAGGCCTGCCTCGTCGAGAAATGGCACACAATAGACAGCAGTCAACGCGCGCCCGAGAGGCGTCGCGTGTGCCCAACAAACATGGAGAGAGGGTAAGAGAAATGAGCAGCGCATTCGAGCTGATCGCGCCCCCGACTTTGCCGCCGCTCGACCCCGGCTTCCGGCCGGCGGTGCTGGCGAATCGCAACTTCTTGAACAAGGTCGAGGAGTCCGGTCAGGGCGTGGACGTGAAGATCGCACTTGAGCGCGGCGACGGCTCCGTCTCCGTCTACGAGACGCGGGCATTCGCCCCCGATTCCGAGCATGCCCCCGCCAACCTTCAGTACGCCGAGCGTCTTGTGAAGTTCCTTTTGTGGTCGCGTGGCGGGCGCAAGGTGATCATCGGCGGACACGATCAGATCGCTGAACACATCAAGCAGGTCTACTCCCCCGGCGGTGCGCGCGCCTTTGACTACGACTTCATGGCCCGCGTCTACGAGAAGGAGTTCGAGGTCCTCGGCGTCCCGCTCGAGGAGACCCCTGAGGAGCAGGACACCACCAGGCCGCTCGGCCGCCATCTCGAGGGCTGTCGCGTCGGCTTCGATCTCGGCGCCTCCGACCGCAAGACCTCCGCGGTTATCGACGGGGAGTCGCAGTGGGAGGAAGAGGTCCCCTGGGACCCCAAGAACGAGTCCGACTGGCACTACCACTATGAGGGCATCAAGCACTCCATCCAGCGCGCCGCCGAGCATCTGCCGCGCGTTGACGCCATCGGCGGCTCCTCCGCAGGGGTCTGGATCAACTCGCGGGTCCTCGTCGCCTCGCTCTTCCGGTCGATCCCCGAGGACGACTTCAACAAGTACGTCAAGGACATCATGCTGCGCATCGGTGAGGAGATGGGCGTGCCAATCGTCGTCGTCAACGACGGCGAGGTCACCGCGCTCGCCGGCTCGATGTCCCTCGAGGAGAATGGCGTACTGGGCGTGGCCATGGGCTCGTCTGAGGCCGCCGGCTACGTGACGCTCGATGGAAACATCACCGGCTGGCTCAATGAGCTTGCCTTCGCCCCCGTCGATTACCAGGAGAATGGGCCTGAGGACGAGTGGTCCGGCGACGTAGGCGTTGGCGCGCTTTACTTCTCGCAGCAGGCCGTGGGGCGCCTTGCGCCCGTCGCGGGCATCGAGTTCGACGACGATCCCGAGCTGCCGATCCTGCTCGAGCGCGTTCAGGAGATGCACATGAACGATGATGAGCGCGCACACAGGATCTTCCAGACCATGGGGACCTACCTCGGCTACACCATCGCACACTACGCCGACTTCTACGACATTCGCAACATGCTCATTCTCGGCCGCTGCACCTCCGGCAACGGTGGGCCGACCATGCTCGAGACCGCGCAGGACATCCTCAACCGCGAGTTCCCCGAGCTGGCCGAACAGGTCAACCTGATGCTTCCGAACGAGCGACTTCGCCGTGTCGGCCAGGCGATCGCAGCAGCCAGCCTGCCCGAGCTTGATGGCGAGCCCTGTGAGAGTTGAGAGGGAGGACTGACGATGATGCTTCGCAAAGAGGGCGCAGAGATCTTCGTGCCTGAAGGGCTGCCCGTGGACGAGGCTCTGGCGCGCACAACACACATGGGCGTCGGTGCTCACCAGGATGACCTCGAGATCATGGCCTACGATGGCATCCTCAAGTGCTTCGGCCAGGACGACAAATGGTTCCTTGGCGTCACCTGCACCAACGGTTCGGGCAGCCCCCGCGATGGCCTCTACGCGGACTACACCGACGAGATGATGATGGAGGTCCGCCGCGAGGAGCAGAAGAAGGCCGCCTTCGTGGGCGAGTACACCGCGCAGGTGCTGATGAACTACGCAAGCTCCGAGCTGCGAGACCCCGAGAACCCCGATCCGTTGGCCGATCTTGTGGACCTGCTTCGCGCCGCGAAGCCGCGGTTTGTCTACACGCACAACTTCGCGGACAAGCACACCACGCACATCGGCGCCGTCAGCCGCACGCTCGAGGCTATCCGAAGCCTCGACCCAGACGAGCGGCCGGAGAAGCTCTACGGCTGCGAGGTCTGGCGCGACCTCGACTGGATGCTCGACGAGGACAAGGTGGCCTTCGACGTCGCGGGCCACGAGAACCTCGAGATGGCCCTGCTGGGCGTCTTCGACTCCCAGGATATCGGAGGCAAGCGCTACGACCTCGCGACCCTGGGTCGCAGGCGGGCGCATGCCACATACGCCGAATCCCACGGCGTGGACATCACAACGTCGATGATCTTCGCCATGGACCTCACCCCGCTGATCGAGGACGACGAACTCGATCCACGGGATCACGTCCAGGCTCACATCGACCGCTTCGCCGCCGAGGTGCGGGAGAACATGGACAGTATCCTGCGTTGACGGCGGAATCACCAGAGGCAACGCTACGGGGCGCGGGAGCCCGGCAGGTCTCTCGCGCCCCGCTTGCATGAGGGAGGCTCATTTGCCCGACATCCTGGGTGGCGTGGTCGAGCCCCGTCCGGCGGTGCGCCGGAGGCTCGAGGCTGCCGGGCCCTTGCTGGGGATATCCTGCGGCAGCCCTTTGACCCTCAACACCCATCCTCGCAAGCTCAAGGTGCTGGTTGACGCCGCCGCGGCGCCCTGACGGTCGTTGGGAGGACCCGTGCTCTCACAGTCGAATTACGTTAGCCCGTCTACCCTGACGATGAGAGGCGAATGTCGGTGCTCGCAGATGCCTGGAACGAAGACCGCGACTTCGACGTGCTGGTCGTGGGTGACCTCAATATCGATCTGATCCTCTCGGGCCTTCCCCGCATCCCGCAGTTCGGGGAAGAGGTGCTCGCCTCGGGCCTCTCTCAGCGTCCGGGGGGTTCGGCCGCCAACTGCGCGGTCTGCTGCGCGCGAATGGGCCTTGACGTCGCCTTCGTCGCTCGGGTCGGCGATGACGAGTTCGGCCGATTCCTTATCGGCGAGATGGAGCGCTGGGGCGTGAGCACGGAGTTCATCGCGGTCGACGACAGCCTGCAGACCGGCATCACGGTCTCACTCTCCGGGCCGACCGATCGCGCCTTCGCCACCTACGTCGGAACCATAGATTCTCTGCGCAGAGACGACGTGCCCGCCGACCTCATGGCCCGCTGCAGGCACATGCATGTCGCCAGCTACTTCCTGCAGACGCGTCTGCAGCCCGATCTGCCCCGGCTCTTCGCCGACGCCCGTGCCGCCGGTCTGAGCACATCGCTCGACACCGGCTACGATCCCACACAGAGCTGGGACGGCGGGCTACTGGAGCTGCTGCCGAATGTCGATCTGTTTCTGCCCAACGAGGTCGAGGCTCCGGCCATCGCCGAGGCCCCTTCCGTGGAGGTCGCGCTGGCAACGCTCTGCGAGATGTGCCGTGTCGTGGCTCTGAAGCTCGGCCCCGGTGGCGCGATCGCATGCGACGGCGAACAGACGATCCGCGTGCCGGCCTTCGCCGTGGAAGTCGCCGACACCACCTGCTGCGGGGACGCCTTCAACGCCGGCCTGCTCTCCGCCCTGATGGAAGGGCTGTCGCTCGAGGACGCCCTCCGTCGGGCGAACGCAGCCGGTGCGTTGATGGCCTCGGTGGTGGGCAATAATCCGGAGGGGCTCTCCAGGGAAGCCGTCGTTGCGCTGGCGGACAGCCCGGCAGAGGCAGAAGGGAACGGTCCACTGTGAACCGCCCGAGTGCAGAGCCTCGCGCGTCGCGTTCCGGCGAGGTGCTGCATACGGCCCTTGCTTTCGGCGCAACGTCGCTGCTGCTGGTGCTATTGGCGATCGGCTCACTGACCGTGCCCCATGCCGGTAGTCCACGGCGCACCGCGTTTGCCGTCGGCGCGATCATCCTCGCCGCAGTTGGACTGGCAGTCTCGATCGGCATCGTCCTTGACGCCTTCTCGCGGCGTCGCGCGCTGCGCGGCTCCATGCGCCGCGGCGAGCGGCTCGTCGGGACCTTCAGCGCCGAGAGCCTCCGGCCCGGCCCGCAGGGTCGGGCCGCGCCTGTTACGCTGGTGCTCACGGATCAGCGCCTGCTCATTCAGCATAAGGACGAGCCCCCCGACCGCCCCCGCTCGATCGAACACGCAGAGATCGCCGGGATCGAGCCCCTCGACACCGTGGTCTGCTCACGGCTGAGGCGCTGTGTGCTCCAGCGCATGCGCCTTGGTGACGGCGAGGAGATACAGCTGCGCCTGCCCGCCAGTGTCGGACTGGACTTCGCCGATCCGCGCGATCGCTACCTGCGCCCTCGTGAGCGTCAGCTTCGAGTGGTGGTCACCGAGGCCCATGGCCCGACGCCCTCGCGCCCAACGCAGCCGCTGAGCACGCTGCTTATGGATGACAGCCCGACGGTCTGCCTTATCGAGCTTGGCGAGCATTACCTCCGCGTGATCGGCGAGCACTCATCGCCGATGGCCGATCTCTTCTTCTACTTCCACTGGCGGCACATGCGGGTCGCCGAGCCGCGGTCCAACGAGACGCCCGGTCTGCCGCAGGCGTGGCTGCAGCTGACACTCGTCTCCCACGAGAACAGCTCGCTGGTCATCACCGGTCCGCCGGCCAGCATCCGCCGCGTTCACCAGTGGGCCCTCAAAGCCGGCGCCCAGCCGCTTCCGGAAGCGGACGCAGGAGACTGAGCGCACTCAGCTGCGCCGCATCACCGCCGTCGTCTCCCTGGCATTGTGCGGCATGTGACTGACCTCGATCGCCTCATAGCGCGTCTCAAGCGTGCGAACCGCCTGTGTGATGTGCTGGCCTCGCCGCGCTGTCATGAACTTGATCGTCATGACCGCAAGCCCGCCTGGCTGCAGAAGATCCGCCAGCCGACACATCAGCCCCGCCGAGACCTCCGGCTCGAGGTTCATGTCATTGGTCAGCACATCGAACCGCCCGATCCTTCCCGGGTCCAGCTCCTCAGTTCGGCAGCGCAGATGCGTCACGTTCGACAGCCTCTCGACCCGTTCGTCGAGGTCACCCGGATCGACCGCAACGACCTCGGCCATCTGCTCGGCCAGCACCCGCGTCCAGCCGCCCGGCGCCGCGCCGAGGTCAAGCGCCCGACCATCCTCCGGCAGCGCCAGCCCGAACTCATCGATCGCCTCCCGCAGCTTCAGCTCCGCGCGAGAGATTGGCCTCTGCCCGGGGGCCCAGCGACGCATCCGACGCAGCCGCTTGCGCAGCAACCGCTCCGCGGGGTTGATCCCCATGAACGCCAGGTCCTGGAATATCTCGACCGACAGGATCTGCTCGGGATCCTCCAGGTCCACCGGCGGAGCGCCGTCGTGAACCCACGTATCCGCCACCGC
>JALGTR010000259.1 GCA_029821265.1 Candidatus Zipacnadia bacterium | reverse complement strand
CAGGCTGCGGAGCAGATGGGTATTGAAGTAATTGCGACAAATCGACGAGCTCGCCATGAATACCATATTCTCGACAAGATCGAGGCGGGTATCGTGCTCACCGGGCCGGAGGTCAAATCCGTCCGAGCCCATCGTGTGAGCCTCGCCGAGGCCTACGCAACGGTAGAATCGGGCGAGGTCTGGATCCACAACATGCACATCGCGAAGTATGAGGCCGGCGGCTACGCTCACCAGAACCCAACTCGTCCCCGGAAGCTGTTGCTCCACAAACGCGAGATTCGGCGTCTTGAGCGCGAGGTGACGCAAAAGGGCGTCACGCTGGTCCCTCTCCGAATGTACTTCGCCCCCAGCGGGTATGCTAAGATCGAGTTGGGCCTGTGCAAAGGCAAACGGCAGTACGACAAGCGAGAGGCGCTGAAACGACGCGATCAGCGACGGCGCGAGGATCAGGCCGTTGCTGACTATTTCAAGAAGCGTTGAGATGCGCTCGGAAGGAGGTGCATGTCGTGCCACGAGTGTTGGTTGTTGACGATGACCCATCCGTACGTGAACTGCTCGTGCGGGGCCTTGAGGACGCCGGCCATGAGACGAAGACGGCTGGCGGCGGACGTGAAGCGCTCCGAAAGCTCTGCCGCGCGACCGCCGAGGACGAGCCCTTCGACGCAATGGTACTTGATATCATCATGCCGGAAATCAGCGGATGGGACGTCCTCGAAGCGGTGCGAGCCAACCCACTGTGGCGGGAGATGCCGGTCGTCGTGATAAGTGGCTTTGCCAACAAGCCCGAGGACATGGCTCGCGTGCTCGACTACGACGGGTTCTTCGTTGAGAAGAGTGGGAACTGGCTCGAGGTGCTGAACTCGGCGCTCGGCCGTCTGGTCGACGCCGCATGAGTGGGCGTTGACCGATCCGGGCATCAGACGGGGCGCGGCTTCAGTAGCCGCGCCCCGTCGCGTTGGTGTGTCGGCTCAGGCCCGGACGTCGGCGGTGCGGAGCAGAAACGTCGAGCACTTGGCGTGCGAGGCCACGTACTCCGGCACGGCGCCGAAGTACTTCCGGCGCACCTCGTGCAGTGGTGAGGTCCCCAGCACGACCGCATCATACTTGGGACTGACGTCCACGATCGCCTGCGCCGGGTCGTCGTGCACATCCACCATCAGATGCACCCAGTCCCACACCCCGCGGTGGATCAGCCACTGCTCCAGCTCATCGTGCAGTCGCTCTACCTCTTCCTCGCTGCAGGCGAAGTGGATGAGGTCGACCTCGCTGCCGAAGACGTGGTGCATAGCCGTCACGAAGTCGCGCCTGACATCGAGGTTCAGGGCGGTGCGCACAGGCACAAGGACACGGTCAAGCTTCAGCGGCGTACGCATGCGCGCGACCGCCAGGTCGCACGGGGCGTGTGCGGCGATCTCATCGATGAGACGGTCGAAGTCGCTGTCGTCGCCGCGCGGATGCTGGCGCTCGGAGTAGCCGACGATGATGAGCTTCGCCCGCTCGGCCTCGGCCACGTCGTCGAGTATCTCGTGCACCTCGCGTCCCACAGCGAGTCGGCCGTCGAACTCAACGTTGCGTTTTTCGGCGATCTCCTCTGCGGCGCTGAGGATGTCGTAGGCCCGACTCATGCGATCGTGGCATTCCGGGTCGGGGTCGGGCGCGGCGTAATCCATCTGCACGACCGTGACGCCCACGACGCGACCGTCGAACTCCTGGGCCATCATGCAGCCCAGCGTCATGAGGCTCGGCACGTTCTGAGGATTGGCCATCGCCACGACCACGGTGTAGTCACTCATCAGCATCCTCCCTGGGTTTGTGCATCCGCTGTCTTTTCAGTTCACGGCCGGCAGCTGGATCTCCACTCCGCCGCGGGGCGATCATGGAATCTGCGGCTCGGTGGCTACGTCGGGCCGAAGAGCTTCGCCGCGATATCCTGGGCGAACTCGGGCAGCTCGATGCGGGTCACGGGCCCTGTGACCTCTACAGAACCCTCGCCGATGACCGTGCCGGCGTGCGGGTCCCACCACTCGACCGCGTACGTCCCCTCGTCGAGGCCGCGAAGCTCGACCCAGGCGCCGCGAACGCGGCTCGCATCCGGCACCTCCGTCGGCGCGCCAACGCTCATGTTGTCCCAGTGGTAGACGTAGAACATCGCCAGTCCGATCCCCGCTTTGGCCTGTCCGAACATGATCTGTCGATCCTCGCGATCGCGCTGACCGGCGCGGCGCTTCTCACCCTCGCCGGGTTTGGCCTGCTCCGCGCCCGGCTCACCGACGCTGATGGGGATCTTGCGGAAGCCCAGGCCGCGCGGGTCGATGCCCTCGTTGAAGCGCATCATCGCCTGCTGGAGCTCATACAGGTGCAGCTCGTCCCATTGCTCGTGATACCACCAGACGGGCGGACCGGCCATCGGCATCATGTTGCCCGTCCAGCCGACCACTCGCCACTCGCGCTGCCAGATGGCGTAGGGGTACGGGTCATCGTGTGAGGTTTCGTACGCCACCACGTCGGAGGTCTTCGGACCGTATTCGATAAAGATCATGGGCTTGTCGCGGTAGTGCGCCCTCGGGTCGAACCACTGGTTGAGCTGCTGTCCCCATGGCTGCCAGTAGGCGTCGGCCTGGATGTACTCGATCTGCGGAAGCTCCCAGAGGGCGTCGCCGAAGCCTCCGTAGAGGCACACGTGGGTGCACACGAGGTGATCCCACGGGTCGATGGAGCGCAGGTAGTCGGACATCTCGGCATGCCAGGCGGCGATCTCCGCGGCGTTGGAGCCCTCCGAAAGGTCGATCTCGTTCCACAGGTCGTATGACATCAGGTTCCGGCTGTAGCCCCAACGAGCGACGATGTAGCGGTAGCGCTTCTTGAAGTCCTTCTTCGCCTGTTCGCTGGTGAAGAACATCGAGGGGCTCGCGAGATAGCCGCCGTTGCGGGCCGCGTATGGATTGTAGCGCCACTCGGCGTCGTATTTGTCGCGCCGCAGCTGGCCATGCGAGTTGAATGTCAGCTCGATGAACAGATTATGCTGCTTCGCGAGGTCGAACATGTAGTCGAGGCGCCAGGCGTTGTACATCGAGTAGCGGCCGACCCCGTCGTAGCGTGAGTGGTACTGCTCATCCCACTCGATGCCCGCCCACCACGCGCACATCCAGGTGCGCACGAAGTTCAGGCCCTCCTCCTCGAAACGCCGGAAAAAGTGGTCGAAGGCGTAGGTTCCCCTCTGGGCCTCCACCCGGTCCCCGCCATCGCGCATATTGATGCCAACAGGCACGAAAAGCTCGCCGCTCTCGAACTCGAAGTACATGGGATCCTCGTCGCTGACCCGCACGAGACCGCGCGGGTCCTCGGCGGGCGTCGCAACGAAGGTCTGCTCATTCGAACGAAGCTCACCGAGCTCGTCTCGGATCGAGACGTAGAACCTCCACTCACCGGGCTCGGTGGGGGCGAAGCGCAGCTTCCAGCACGGCTCCCCGACCGGCTCAAGCTGCTCCCAACCGTTCTCGTCCTGATAGCGGCGGTAGTCCTGGTAGTAAAAGCCCGGGAGCGTGATCTCCTCGCCGGAGGGCGAGAGGAAGTGCCCCTGCACGTCCACGACATCCGGGTCGAACGGGTTCGTGTAGGCGCGGCCCGGGTCGAACGTCACCTCGAGCTTCTCGTAGACCGGCACCTGGGTGGCGCTGAGCTCCACCTCGAGGCCCCACCTGAGCTTGGGGCTCTCCTCGGGATCGAACGGTCCGAGCGGCGGCTCCCAGCCGCTGAGGCGCACGTTGTCGAGCAGCACCCAGCCATCGAACGCGCCATCGCAGAAGATGCGGATGCCGAACTCACGAGGCCTGTGGAGGATGCGATGCCATGCCTTCTCGTGGCCGCTGGGCCGCCAGATCGCGCTATCCTCGGAGATGTCCAGTTCGAAGGTCGTCCACCGGCCGGTGGGCATCGGCGCGCGCTCGGCTCCCTCTCGATGCAGCGGGAAGGTCTCGTACCACCAGTAATGGCGATCCTTGATGTACACCTGCAGATCGGCCGTCGCAGGCATCTCCGACGGCACGAACAGCTCGAAACTGAGCGTCGTGAAGCCGGTCCAGTCGCGCCACGGGTAGTACGTCACGCCGAACGATTTCGGCGTGTGTCCCTCGATGCGCATGGCGTTTGCGTGAGGCCCGCTCTCGTGGTCGAGCAGTGAGATACCGCGCGTATTCACGTCGATGGGGCTGGGCGCCCAGTCATCGGCGAGGCGGTCGAAGGAGAGTGTGGCCGGTTCCTGAGCCATGGCGCTTCCCGAGCATAGCAGGGCGCAGATGCAGGCGATCGGCAGAGCAATACGCATGAGTTTCTCCTCTCACGATGGCTTGCGATATTGTAATGGAATTCCCGGCGCGGGAAAAGGTTCACCTGCGCGGCGCACCGGTCCAGGCCACGGCAGGCAGATCGTTGACACCCCAGGTGGCCCGTGCTATCCTCCCCTGCGAGCGCGAAATCAGGCGGAGCGGCGCTTGAGGCGTCACAGGAGCGATTCCGGAGATGGCCGAACTGGTCATGATTGAGAAGTGGGCAGAGAACCTCGATGAAGCCACCGTCGGCCAGTGGCTGGTCAGCGAGGGAGACGAAGTCGAAGCCGGCGACGGCCTCTGCGAGATCATCACGGACAAGGCAACCTTTGAGTATGAGGCCGAGACGAGCGGAACGGTGAAGGCCATCTACGCTGCGCCGCGGAGCACGGTTCCCGTCGGCTACATCATCGCCTTTATCGGCGGCGAGGATGAGGAGCCGCCTGATGACATAGAGCGGCGCAACGCGAAGGTGATGGACGAACACCGCGCGGCCTCGCAGGAAGAGTTCGAGCTGGAGTTGGACCTGCAGGATCGGCTTCCGCAGAAGTCACGGCGGCCGCAGGAGCGCAGCAAGAAGGTACGCGGGACGCCGGCGGCGAGGAAGCTGGCTCGGGATCGCGACGTGAGCCTCGAGGAGGTCGCCGAGGCGCTGGACCTGCACGGCGTCGTCACCGAGGAGCACGTCCGGCGATTCGTGGGCGAGGA
>JALGTR010000258.1 GCA_029821265.1 Candidatus Zipacnadia bacterium | reverse complement strand
TACATAATGATGATCATCGCCTCGGCCATACCGACCTGGGGCCTGGTGACGAACATGTTCCACATCCTCACCCGCCCGTTCTACTTCGCCACACCCGAGAACGCCTGGAACGAGATTCTCATCCCGCTCATCCCGGCGTGGGTGGCACCGCGCGACCCGATGGTCTCCTACTACTTCTACAACGGCCTCCCGGCCGGCGAGCCTTTCCCGTGGCGGGCATGGGCCATGCCGCTCTTCTGGTGGATCAGCCTGATGGTCACGGTCTATTTCGTGATGATCTGCATGATGGTCATCGTCCGCCGCCAGTGGGTGGAACACGAGCGGCTGACCTTCCCCCTGACCCATCCACCGCTCGAACTGGTCAAGGACAACGACACCCACATCGTCCCTCCCCTCTTTCGCACGGCGAAGTTCTGGGTGCCGTTCATCATCGTGTTTTTCATCGTCAGCAACAACGCCATTCGCTACCGCGTGCCGACCTTCCCCGAGATACGCCTGAGCACCTGGTTCCGCTTCTTCCGCAACCGCGTGGCGATCAACTTCTTCTGGAACTTCGCAATCATCGGGGTCACCTACTTCGTCAATCTCGACGTCGCCGCCAGCCTGTGGCTCTTCTCCCTCCTGGCCAAGATCGAAACGGGCATCTTCAGGACCATCGGTTTCCAACTCGAGGGCCGCAACCCCATCCTCACCGGCAGCTGCATCGCAACCTCGCACCAGATGATGGGCGCCGTGATCGTCCTGTGCCTGGTCGTCCTGTGGCGAGCCCGCCACCACCTGCGCGACGTCCTCCGCAAGGCCATCTTCAACTCCTCCGACGTTGACGACTCCGACGAGATCCTCTCCTACCGCACGGCCGTCGTCGGAACGATTCTCGGAATGGTCTTCGTTGTTGGGTGGTTCTCGGCGTGCGGCATGCCGTGGCTTGCAGCGCTGATCTTCCTGGTCGCCGCCTACGCCATCTTCTTCGCCATCACGCGAATCGTGGCCGTAGGGGGCATCGGCTTCACGGCCGGCCCCATGCTCCCCCAGCCCTTCATGGCCTACGCCTTCGGCCACGAGTTCGTCGGGCCGAAGGGCCTGGTGACCATGGCCCTCCAATATAGTTGGGCAGCCGAATACCGCACCTCGGTCATGACCTCCAGCATCAACGGCATGAAACTCGCCACAGGCCGCACACACCAACCTCGACGCGTCTTCCTGGCCATGATGATCGCCATGGTCGCGGGGATGGCCGGCGCCATCTGGATCACCATGCACCTCAACTACACCCGCGGCGGGGCCAACATGCGAATCTTCGGTGTGCCCTGGATGGCCTGGAACTTCGCCGAATACCACCTCAAGAACCCTCTGACCAACAAGATCATCATGCAGCGCTGGGCGTGCACAGGAGTTGGCGCGGTCATCATGTGGCTCCTGGTCTTCCTGCGCCACCGCTTCCCCTGGTGGCCCATCCACTACGTCGGCTACGTCGTCGGCGACACGTGGGTGATGGGCCGCGCCTGGTGGAGCGTCTTCGTCGGCTGGCTCGCAAAGTTGATCATCATGCGCTTCGGCGGCGCCGTCGCCTACCGCCGCTACATGCCCATCTTCCTCGGCCTCATCTTCGGCCAGTTGATCTGTGGCGGCTTCTGGATGGCCGTGGACGCCATCGCGGGGAACGTGGACGACTACGTCTACATCGGCGTCCCCTGAGCGGTGCGACCGCCCGCCGGCCTCCCGCCTCGTTCTTCACGGCAACAGCATCACCGGTCGCTGGGCCGGCGCCATCGGCAGTGCTCGGCAGCGGGTTTTCTGCCCACGCAGTGCCACCCGAGCGGCATTCTCCTCTGGAAAACTGCTAAGTCCGCGCCACTGGGCATGCTGCGTTTCGTCAACATGGCGTTGACAAATGTCAACATCACGAAAAGTATAAAGCGCTCAGTGGCTTATGACCGCCGGGGACAGTAGTTTTCATTATCGTGTTGACGAGCGGCAACAGCGCCCCTCGCAGTGCCACTATGGCACTTCGCGCTTCCATCCCGGTGGGGTCGTAACTGCCGACACGCCAAATGGTTGCGTAGAACCATCCTTTTCGAATAAGATCGCCGGGTTCGGCACAGGATTCGCGAGTTCAACAACCTGAATGCGTCAAGGGAGCGACGATGCTAAAGGCGAGCCGCTACCACCGTTTCGGCCGGGACGCTTCGCTTGGAGCTTTTGGAGGGAACCTAACAAAAAAGCAGGGGGCGTAACCAAGGGAGGGGAGGGGGCACCAGACCAACTCCCCCCAACCAACCCCAAAGGCCAACGCGGGAAGCAGGAGGATTGAGCCATGCGTCGCTTGCTCCTTGTCGCCTTATTCGCCTTCCTGGCCGCCAGCCGAGCGGCCCCCGCCGCGATCATCCACGTCAACCCAGGTGACAGCATCCAGGCAGCAATCAATGCTGCAAACGACGGCGACGTCATACAGGTCGCAGCGGGGACATACGACGAGGCTTTCACCCTCAACAAGGCCGTCACCCTCTCCGGAGCGGACCCGGCCACGACCATCCTCACCTACACCGGGCCGCCCCAAGTCGAACAACTCATCATGCTAGGGGCAAACACCGGCCTCGACTTCCCCGGCCAGGCCGTCATCGAGAACTTCACCTTCTACAACGGAGGGGGCCTCAAGGGCGACAACGACTTCATAAAACTCCGCGCACGCGGCGTCGGCGGCCAGATCATCATCAGGAACAACATCTTCGACGGCGATGGCGACGGCTCCATCTCGAACCCCGCGAAGGGCATCGAAGAATCATACTACTCCCGCAACGTCCTCATCACCGACAATGAACTCCATAACTGTAGCTACGGCGTCTGGGCCAATAACCTCCAGCAATCGGAAATCAGCAACAACCTCTTCTCCCAGTGTCGCCTCCCCATCGGAATGGGCGGCAGCGGCACGGACCCCGACGCACCATGCGACCTCATCGTCACTGACAACACAATCCAAGACGCAAAGTACGGAATCTGCTTCGCACGCAACATCCACGACGTGACCTTCTCCTACAACGACATCACGGGGAGCACCTTCGCCGCCATCCTCTTCTGGGAATATGGTCCCGAGAACCTCGAAAACGTCCACTTCAATAACAACAACCTCTCGGGCAACGCAGCCGGCCTGCGCGGCTACGGCGACCCGGCCGGCGACCCGCCCCCAGCCGACACCCTCGACGCGACCAACAACTGGTGGGGCGACCCAAGCGGGCCGAGCGGCAGAGGGGCCAGTGCGGGCGACTCCATCGACCTGGACAACGCCGCCTTCGACCCATGGCTCACCCAGCCGGCGTCCTACCTGCAACCCCCGGTCGCCGACCCCGACGGGCCATACCACATCCTCGTCGGCGAGGGCCTCACACTCGACGGCTCCGACTCCTACGACCCGGACGGCGGCAGCATCATGGACTACCTGTGGTCCGTCGGCGCACTGTCCTACAACGCAGGAGCCTCGGCGGTCACCAACCTCACCTGGCCCGACCTCGGCACGTACTTCGGAATCACCGGCAACGGCATCTACACCATCCGGTTAACAGTTACGGACGACGAGCAACAAGTGGCTTGGGCAGAGACGACCCTCACCGTCGTCCCCGAGCCGTTGACAATCTCGCTATTGGCTCTGGGCCTGGTCCCGTTTGCGCGCAGAGAAAGAAAACGGCGCTGACCCGAGGCCCGGATCCTAGCGCCCGCCTCGTCGAATGGCGGATGCAGAAAGGGGGTGAGAACCAAAGGCCACGATAAGACGAGCTGCGATCACCTGGGCGAATCCGGAAAGGAGGAAAACTATGCGGAGAGTGCATACGACTGTCCTGGTTGCTATCCTGATGGGGTTGTTATGCGCGTCGGTTCCGACCGCGCAGGCCATGGTCATGTGGGTCGAGGATGCCGCCAACCCGGTTTATGACCCCGGCAAGGCCTACTACCCTACGGTCGTCCTGGACGGCGGCACCTATGAAATGTGGTCCACCGGCTCCGGGGGCATCCAATATGCGACGTCCACCGACGGGGTCAACTGGACCACGGTCGACACCGCCAGCGGCCTCACGAACCCACATCACGTCCTCGTCAAGAAGTTCGGCCCGTTCACAGGGTGCAACACCGGCAACAACCCGTCCGGGTCCAACATGCGATACCGCATATGGTACTGGCGCAGCGGTGAGATCTATTCCATCAATGCGATTCGCTACGCGGAAAGCCCCGACGGGGTCACCTGGTACAACGACCAGCCCATCACCCAGGAGGGCTACACGGTCATTGACAACAGGAAGAGCACCAACTGGAACCGCGGCTCCTACGGCCCGTGCGACATTCTCTTCAACCCCAGCGGCTCCGACATTATCGTGTCCCCGGTTGACGAGGACTCCGTGTGGCAAAACAAGTTCGTCATGTACTACGACGGCACGACCGGGGGAACCGAGTCAATCGGCCTCGCCGTCTCGAGCGACGGCCGCCACTGGGAGGGCTACAACGGCGGCATCCCCGTTCTCACGGGCTCCGGCGTCCCGGGTGACTGGGACACGACCTACGTGAGCCGCTGCACCGTCGTCAAGGCCGACGACGACACCTATCACATGTGGTACAGCGGGGGCGACGGCCGAATGGACCACGGCATCGGCTACGCATCGTCCAACGACGGCATCGCCTGGACGCGACACGTCGGCAACCCCATCTTCCACAAGGACGATGGGGTCGCCTGGCGCGCCAAGCGAACCTACACCCCGGTTGTCATCGGCACCGACATGTGGTTCACCGGCAAAAGCCAAAGCGGCACCTACGCCGTCGGCCACGCGGTCCTCATCCCCGAGCCGGGGTCGCTTGCGCTCTTTGGGATAGCCACAGCCGCCCTGGCAATCAAGCGCCGCAAGCGCGGTCGCCAGACCGCGAGATGATCGCCGAGAAGGGGTGACGAACCAACAGGAGGAAAACAACGAGGGTCCACCGATTGGGAGGCCGTCAAGGGGCTGAGACGCCCGACCTGCCAACGACCCCCGGAACCCCCGACAAAGCGACTTTCACGGGCCGAGTCCGGCCGCATCCGAGAAACGAGGCTCCAATGGACGCGGCGCCAACGGGTCCAGGGGAAGGATCAGGAGGTTGGACATGACAAAA
>JALGTR010000033.1 GCA_029821265.1 Candidatus Zipacnadia bacterium | reverse complement strand
CGTACAACCGCGAGCCGCTGTCGGGCTGGACGCTCGCGCGCGATGTTGTCGCGGTGATCTACGCAGCCTACGTGTCGGCCGAGGAAGGCCGCCGCGTTGAGGTGCCACTCGAGTGAGGAGGATGCTCATGCGCGTGACAGATGTCACCGGTCCGATCGAGAATGGCATGTGGACGTACGGACCGCCCTACCCGGAGGTATTGATCGAGGAGATCGAGCAGCCCGATTTCATCGAGCACGAGACGTTCTCATGGCGCTTTGAACTGGGGGCGCAGACCGGCACCTACCTCGAGACCTCCCTGCACGTCGATCGCGAGGGTCCGGCGCTGATTGACGTGCCGGCAGAGGAGCTCGTGATGCGTGACGCGGCGATTCTGCGCGTTCCCTGCCAGGCTGACCAGCGAATCGAGCGCGAGCAGCTTGAGGCGTGCAGGGTACGGATCGAGCCCGGCGATGTCATCATCGTTGCCACGGGCTGGGAGAGCCACTGGAACGAGCAGGACTTCGTCTCGAACTGCCCGTGGTTCTCGTATGAGGCGATGCGCTGGATCCTCGACCACGAGCCGTTCATCATGGCCGGCGATATGCCCCGTTTCGACTCATGGGAGGACCCTCAGGGCTTCTGGCCTGAGTTCTTCGGCGAGGGGGTGCTCCTGCTGGCGCCACTGGTGAACCTGAGTGCGGTGCGCGGCGACCGCGTGAAGATCACCGCCCTGCCGCTGAAGGTCGCCGAGAGCTGCGCGGCGCCGTGCCGGGTGATCGTAACCGAATAGACCCGCGCGCTACCGGCTCTCCTGGCAGCGTGGGCACCAGTAGCCGGTGCGGCCGGAGATCTTGATCGCCTCGACCTGCCCCCCGCAGCCGCCGGGGCACTGCTCACCCTCCCTGCCGTGCACGGCGAAGGCCTCCTGGGCGGTGCCCACATTGCCGTAGAGGTCCGTAAAGCCCTCACCGCCGGCCTCGATCGCTGCTTGAAAGACGACCCGAATCGCGCGGTAGATGGCGTCGAAGTCCTCGTCATGAAGGTCATCGGTGGGCACCTTCGGCGCCAGACGGGCCTCGAAGAGGATCTCGTCGGAGTAGGCGTTGCCTATCCCGGAGATGATCTCCTGCTTCATCAGCCGCGGCTTGATGCCACCACGGCTCCCCCCGATGACCTCGCGAAGCTGCTCGCCGGATTCGATATCATCCCACGCGTCGGGTCCAAGCTGCCCGATCGGCCCGTTCGGCTGGTAGAGGTAGTCGGTGTTGTAGATCCTGATGCTGCCAAGCTGCCAGTTGATGGCGTGCATGAACTCGCCGTCGCTGAAAGCGAAAACAAACGGCACGTGATCGGGATCATGCTCCGCGCTGTCTCGGAGCACCAGGGCCCCGCCCATTGAGAAATGCACCACCAGTGAGTCGTCGCTGTCGAGATGCAGAGTTAGGTACTTACCCTTCCGCTCGACGCTCTCGATCGAGCGTCCCTCAACGCGACTGGTGTATTCGGGGCGGGAGACGTTGATCGCCTTCGGCTGGTTGACCGTCACCGCGTCGATGGTCCGCCCGACGAGCTCGCTCTTCGCCTGCCGTCGCAACACCTCAAGCTCCGGAAGCTCGGGCATCTCAGTTCCCTCCTGCGTTGGCGCGCGCCTGTCGTCAGAGCCTCACGATCGGTAGAAGGGCGGTGGCGATTGCGAAGTAGATCAGCAGAGAGAGCGCATCGTTCATGGTGGTGACGAAAGGTCCTGAAGCGAGCGCCTCATCGATCCCGAAGCGGCGGAATGCGACCGGCACGAAGCTTCCCACGAGGTTGCCGCTGAGGATCGCGCAGAACATTCCGGCGCCCACGATCAGGCCGTACCCGGGCTCATGCAACAGCGCCACCCCGGCGACGAATGCGATGGCCCCGCAGACGAATCCGAGGATGAGAGCGAGCGGCAGTTGCCTGCCGATGACCCTTCCGAGGTGCCGGTCGTCCACAATGCCGAGTGCCATCGACCGTATCGCGACCATCGAGGACTGAAGTCCCGAGTTCCCACTCATGGCGGTGATGACCGGAATGAAGGCCGCGAGCATCACCGCCTCCTGAAGTGTTGCTTGAAAGAGGCGGATGATGACTGCTGAGATCATGCTGGCGCCCAACGCCACAACGAGCCATGGAATCCTGCTGCGCGCGGCTCGCCATGGCGAGCGCGCGAGCAGGCCCTCGCCGGCAGCTCCTGCAACGGAGGCCAGGTCCTCCGTCACCTCCCGCTGCAGAGCATCGATGACGTCATCCACGGTCACAGCGCCGAGAAGACAGTTCTGTTCGTCGACGACCGGAATGGATGTCAGATCGTAGCGGTCAACCAACCGCACGACTTCTTCCTGGTCGGTATCGTGGTGCACCCGCACGGGCTCGGGGTTCATGACCTTCTTTAGCGGTTGCTCGTCGCGGGCGTTGATGATATCAACCAGATCTGCGGCCCCCAGAAGATGGCGGTCGTCGTCCACGACGTAGACTCGGAAGACGGCCTCAGGGCTGACGTTGGTGTTGCGGATGTGCTGGAGGACTTCTCGGGCTGTTATGTCCGGAGGTGAGGCAAGCACCTCGGTCGTCATAATGCCGCCGGCCGTCTCCTCACCGAAGTTGAGAAGGTCCGCCAGTTCCTCAGCCTCGTCCTGGGGTATTCGATTGAGGATGCGATGTTGCACATCCTTCGGCAGGACACTTACCGCGTCGGCCCTGGAATCAGGCGGCATGGAGTCGATGATCTCGGCCAGCTCTCTTTCTCCGGTGGACCGGACGAGGTCGGCCGTTATTTCATCGTGCACCTCCTCCAGCACCACGCCTGAGGCCTCCGAATCGAGCAGCTCAAAGACCCGTGCTCGCTCCTCCGAGGTCAGCTCCTCCATTGCGTAGGCAATGTCTATTGGGTCGTAGCCGCTGATCAGGCCTTTCAGCGCGCCCGGAACCTCCGAGCGCGCCGCCGCGCGGATCGCGTCAGCCACATCAGCGCTGCGCTGGCCCAATCGACGTGGTCGCTGCGCCTGTTCGGTCACAGGGTTCCTCCCAACGAATCTCTCACACGTCTTCCTCCGCCTCGCGCGCGGCCTCGTGCATGAGGTCCTTCAGCCGCGGATAGGTCGCCACATAGCGCTCGAAGAGCCTGTCGTAGGTGTCCGCCCAGAGTTCGTTGGGCTCTATCTCCCGTGCGACCCGCACCATCTGCCCTGAGGCCTCAGGCAGGCTGTCGAACAGACCTGCGCCGACAGCCGCGCACACGGCCGTGCCGAGGGCGGTGGCCTCCGGCTGCGCGGTGAGGTAGATCGGCACCTGGCAGACGTCGGCATGGATCTGCAGCCACAGCTGGCTGCGGGTGCCGCCACCGGCGGCATACATGCCCTTCGCCTCAAACCCCGCCCCGCGCAGGTCCTCGAGGATGTGTCGCGTGCCGAGAGCTGTGCCCTCGTAGATCGCGCGCATGACATGCCCGACGCCGTGCCGAAGACTCAGGCCGTAGATGCAGCCACGGGCGAGAGGGTCACGCAGCGGGGTGCGGTTGCCCTGCCAGTAGTCGAGCAGCACGAGCCCCTCGGCCCCCGGGGCGACCTCAGCGGCCAGTTCATCGAGCACCTCGAACTGGCTGCGACCGCGCTTCTGCGCATCGAGCTGCTCCCGGCAGGCAAAGTTGTCGGCGAACCACTTGACGATCGCGCCGGTGGCCGTCTGTCCGCCCTCCAGCACCCATGTGCCCTCCATGATGGCATCGGGGAACGGGCCCCAGACGTTGCTGCCGAAGCGCGCCTCGCCGCACAACGCCATGTGACAGGTCGATGAGCCCATGACCAGCGCCATGCGCCCCGGCTCGACGACGTTCAGGCCAAACATCGCCGCATAGGCGTCGATCCCGCCCTGGGCCACCGGCGTCCCGGGGGCGAGCCCAATCTCCTCGGCCGCGCGGAGGCTGATCTCCCCCGCCTTCGCCCCCATCGGTAGAACGCGGTCGGGCCAGCGGTCGCGCAATTCGGTCATATCAAGCCGCTGGAGCAGCCTATCTGGCCAGCCGCCCTCGGGCGTGGCGTAGTTCCACTTGCACGTGGCCGCGTTCAGCGACGCAGACCACTCTCCGCACAGGCGGTACATCAGCCAATCCGTGCCCTCGCTGATCACCGCTGCCTGCTCGTAGATATGCGGCTCATGCCGCTTCAGCCACATGGCCTTCGGAATCATCCACTCGGGCGATTCCGGACCGCCGGCGTACTTCAGCACGGGGTCCTCGGTGGCCGTGACCTCCTCGGCCTCAGCGTGCGCGCGCTGGTCCATCCACAGGATCGCCGGGCGCATCGGGATGCCGTCCTCGTCCGAAACCACCACAGTGCAGGCCGTGCCATCGACGCTCACACCGGCGACCTCTCTGGGGCTGACCCCGGCGTTTCTAAGCACGTCCGGCACCGTCACGCGCACGGCCTGCCACCAGTGCTCGGGATTCTGCTCCGCCCAGCTTACCTCCGGGTACTCGATCGGGTAGGGGTGCGTGTCGGACGCAATCATCCTCCCATGGAGGTCGAACAGCGCGGCACGAAGGCTCTGCGTGCCGCAGTCGATTCCAAGCACATACGGGCCTTCATTCGGCACCATCGGATGCTCCCTCCCTGTCTCGCGACACGAGCCTACCAGCTCTCCCGATGGATTGCGTCCATCGGGCCCGGCTGCTTCGGTGTAGAATCGCCCTGTGGCCGCCCGAGGCTCACGAGGGCAAGGACGCGGATGTGCTCCGGGATCCCCAGAAGATCGCGCACCATCTCCTCGCGCTCGAAGCCCGGGCCCTCCTCTGCCTCGCTGCCCCGGATGCCGATCCAGCACGTTCCGTAGCCCAGCTCTGCGGCCTGAATCAGGGCGTTCTCGAGGGCCGCGCAGGTGTCCTCAATCCACCAGTGCGGTTGGCGCCGGCCGTCGGCACAGAACACCAGCACCACGGGAGACTGCGCGCAGAAGCCCGCCCACTGATGCACCTTGGAGAGCTTCGCGCGCTTCTCAGCGTCGGTCACCACCACGATGTGCCACGGCCGGATGTTGTTGGCCGTCGGTGCCGACAGGGCGGCCGCGAGGATCTCCTCGAGGTCGTCCTCTGCGACCGGCTCGTCTGAATACTGCCGAACACTGCATCGCTTCCTGATCGCATCAAGCATTCCCGTATCCTCCTCTGCTCGCATATGCTCGCTGCGTGGCAAAGCTACTGATCAGCAACCTCGGCGCGCTGCGTCTCGCCATACGCCCATGGCATCTGCTCGGCCTTCAGCGTCCTGACCGCATCCTCAACCTGCCGCGTGATGCGCTCGAGATCCTGCTTGCCGGGCTTCGGCCCGAACTGCAGGGTGTCCACCGGCTCCCCGAAGCTCACGGCAACTCTTCCCCGCTTGAGCATCTTCGCGCCGACCGGAAGCACGTCATCGGTGCCGGTCAGCGCGCACGGGATGATCGGGACCCCCGCGCGCGAGGCCGCCAGTGCCGCGCCGAGGTCGAACTCCCGGACGGAACCATCGCGACTGCGCGTCCCCTCCGGAAACATCGTGAGAAGCTCGCCGGCTTTCAAAAGCTTGATGGCTTCCTTCAGGGCGCGCGTGTCCGCCGCCCCGCGATCGACCGGAAATGCGTAGCACTTGCGAATGATCCAGCCGAAGACCGGCACGAACAGCTCGCTCTTGGCGAAGTAGTACGTGCGCCTCCGCAGCGCCACGCCAACCGCCGGCGGATCGAGGAAGCTCAGATGGTTTGACGCGATGACCGCTCCGCCCTTCTCGGGCACGTTCTCGTGGCCGACCACGCGGAAGCCGCCGAGCATGCGCAGGATCCTCGGCAGCGACCATTGCACGAAGCGGTAATGCGGCCACGTCCAGCTCCGCGGTGGCTCAGGCGCCCTGTTCATCGCTCTCCCTCAGCCGCTCGACCAGCAACCCCATCACGTGATGCACCACGTCCTCAACCGTCATATCATCAGTGTCCACCTCGACCGCGTCCTCAGCCTTCCGCAGAGGTGCGATCGCCCGATTGCTGTCCCGCTCGTCGCGCTCCTTCTGAGCCGCGAGGACCTCCCGGTAGGAGACGTCCTCGCCGCGCTGGTGAAGCTCCGTGTACCGTCGCCTCGCTCGCTCCTCAGCCGAGGCGGTCAGGAAGACCTTGAGCAGCGCGTCGGGAAAGACCACCGTCCCGATGTCGCGCCCCTCCATCACCACCGGCCGCCGCCGGGCCATCGCCCGCTGAGCTGCCACGAGGTGCTCCCGCACGCGAGGGATCGCCGAGACAGGCGACGAGTGATTGCCGACCTCAGGTGTGCGTATCTCGCGCTCGACGTCCTCGCCGTTCACGAACAGGTGCTGCGCGCCTGCGTCGGTCGCACGGAACTCGAAATCCAGCTCGCTGGCGAGCGCACCAATCTCTTCCGCATCATCCTCCACGTCCAGCCCGCGACGCATGGCCATCAGCGCGACCGCACGGTACATTGCGCCCGTGTCGATGTACGTGTATCCGACGCGATCCGCCACCGCCCGGGCGACGGTGCTCTTGCCGGAGCCCGCCGGACCATCGATCGCAATCATGCAGCCAGTTCGCTGGGCCATCCTCACTCTTCCTCTTCGACACCTTCCGCCCCAAGCTCCTGCAGGTGGCGGGCGAACTGCGGGTATGACGTCCTGATGCATTCCGCGCCCTCGATCACCGTCTCGCCCTCGGCGATCAGTGCGGCGACCGCAGCGGACATCGCGACCCGGTGGTCGCCGCGGCTGTCCACGGTGGCGCCCTGCAGCTCGGTCGGCCCGGTGATCTCCAAGCCGTCCTCGCGCTCGGAGATCTCCGCGCCCATCGCGCCGAGCACCTCCGCCGTCGCCGCCAGCCGGTCACTCTCCTTGACGCGAAGCTCGTCCGCATCACGGATGATCGTCGTGCCCTCAGCCCGTGTCGCTGCCACCGCGAGAATCGGGATCTCGTCGATCATACGCGGGATCAGCTCCCCACCAAACTCTCCCGCCGAGAGTGCAGAGGTGCGCGCATGCACGTCGCCGACCGGCTCGCCGCCTTCCTCGCTCTCGTTGCCGATGCGGATCGCAGCTCCCATCTCGCCGAGCGCCTCCAGCAGCCCGGTCCGCGTCGGGTTCAGCAGCGTTCCCTGCAGCACGACCTCACTACCCGGCACGAGCAGCGCCGCCACCAGAAAGAACGCAGCCGACGAGAAATCTCCAGGCACCCGGATCGACTGCGGCTGCAGCGTCCTGCCCGGCCGCAGCGTGATCGCGAGGCCGTCGACCTCGATATCGGCCCCCATCGCGCGCAGCATGCGCTCCGTGTGATCCCGCGATGCCGAGGGCTCCACCACCGTAGTCTCTCCGGTCGCCGAAAGCCCGGCCAGCAACACCGCGGATTTGACCTGCGCACTGGCCATCGGCGTCTCGTAGCGTATTCCGCCGAGGTCGCCGCCACGGACCGTGACCGGCGGTGTGCAGCGATCGCCCTGCCCCTCGACCCGTGCTCCCATCAGCTCCAGCGGCGTCTTTATCCGGTCCATCGGACGCTTCGAGAGCGATTCATCGCCGGTCAGTGTGACCGTCATCGGGCGGCCCGCAACAAGGCCCATCATCAGCCGCATGCCAGTCCCGGAGTTGCCCATCTCCAGCGGCTCCGCCGGTTCCTGCAGCCCGTCCAGTGTCACACCGTGGACCTCAAGCGTCTCCGAGGCCACCGGTTCGATGTACACGCCGAGTTGCCGCAGCGCCTCCGCCGTCCGCAGGCAGTCGTCACACTCGAGGAAGCCCTCGATACGCGCCCGACCGTCTGCAATCGCCGACAGTATCGCCGCCCGGTGTGAGACCGACTTGTCGCCCGGGACGCGCACGGCACCCGCCAGCGGTCCGGTCGGCTGCACTCGCAGCCTCATGCCTCCGCCATCCCTTCTCTGCGTCTTCGACCATCATCAAGCAGTGCGGTCAGAGCATCCTCGTCCCCGTCTTCGAGTGCGGAGCGGTAGCGGTCGATCTCGCGCGAGAACTCGGCGAGGGCCGCGACCACCTCGTCAGCGTTCGTGAGGAGGATCTCCCGCCACACCTCGGCCGGGCCCGCGGCAATGCGCGTCGTGTCCCGCAGCCCGTCGCCGATGAAGTCCGGCTCATCACACGCCTCGCCCAGCGCCGAACACAGCGCGGCCGCCACGACGTGCGGCAGGTGGCTGGTGCGCGCGAGGAGCCGATCGTGCGTTTGCGCATCCACCACCACCGGTCGCGCCCCGATAGCGTATACGGCCGCCCGCATGCGTTCGAGCGCCTCGTCTGCTCCGGCTGATGGGGTCAGCAGGTACGTGCGTCCGTGGAAGAGGTGCGCGCGGGCGGCGCTGACGCCGGCCTGCTCGGAGCCGGCCATGGGGTGGCCGCCGACGAAGGACACGCTGTCGGGCAGTGCCCGCGCGGCCTCCATCACGCCGCGTTTCGTGCTCCCGGCGTCCGTCACGATGCAGCCCGGCTCGAGGGCCGGAGCGATCTGTCGCAGCACGCGCTCGATCGCCGCGACCGGCGTGGCGATGTACACGAGATCGGCGCCCCTGACGGCCTCAGTTGCATCGGCGGTCGAGCTGTCGGCGGCGCCGACATGCACGGCCTCGAGCAGCGTCCGCTCGCTGCGCGCAACGCCGACCACCTCGCCGAGCACACCCGCCTCTCGGCCCGCCAGCGCGAATGAGCCGCCGATCAGGCCGATGCCGATGATCGCCGCGCGCTCGAACATCGCCGCCTCCCTCAGACCTCGCGTCCCATGGCCTCCGCAATCGTCCTGACCTGCTTCATGACTTCCTCAAACGCCGCCGGGGTGAGCGACTGCGGGCCGTCGCTACGCGCCTGATCCGGACGCGGATGCACCTCAATCAGCAGCCCGTCGGCTCCGGCCGCGACCGCCGCGAGCGCCATCGGCTGAACCAGTGAACTCACGCCGACCGCGTGGCTGGGATCGGCCACGATCGGCAGGAAGGTCTCCCGCCGAGCGACCGCCAGTCCGGAGAGGTCAAGGGTGAACCGCGTCGCGGTCTCAAAGGTGCGGATCCCGCGCTCGCACAGGATGATGTCAAGTGTGCCGGCGGCCGCGATATACTCGCTGGCCTTCAGCCATTCCTCGACCGTCGAGGAGAATCCGCGCTTGAGCATCACTGGCTTGTGGCAGCGGCCGGCCTCTTTGAGCAGATCGTAATTCTGCATGTTCCTCGCGCCGATCTGCAGGCAATCGGCGACCTCCGCGACCCGCTCGACCTGCCGCACGTCCATGATCTCGGTCACGATCGGAAGCCCCGTCTCCTCCCGCGCCGCCTGGAGGAACTCAAGTCCCTCCAGGCCCAACCCCTGGCAGCTGTAGGGGGAGGTCCGCGGCTTGAACGCGCCGCCGCGAAGCGCCGCTGCCCCGGCCCTCTTCACCGCGTGCGCCGTCTGCATGATCTGCTCCTGGCTCTCCACCGAGCAGGGCCCGGCGATGACCCCCACAGTGCCACCGCCGATCTTCGCCCCGCCGATCATCACCGGAGACGGCCGCGGGTTATACTCCCGGCTGATCAGCTTGTATGGCTTGAGGATCGGCACCACACGTTCGACGCCGGGAAGCACCGAGAACTGCCCCGCCACGATCTCCTTCTCGTGGTCCGGCGCACCGATCGCACCGATGATCGTCCGCTCCTCACCACGCGAGATGTGGTGGCCGTAGCCACGCTCACCGAGGCGATCGACAACTTGTTGCAGGTCCTCTTCCGTGCTGTCAGGCCGCATCACGATGATCATCGTATCTCACCTGTCTTCATCCGCCGCCAAACGCTACGACAGAACCTCGCGCAGCGCCGAGATGAAGGTCTCATTCTCCTCGGGCGTCCCTATCGTGACGCGAATCCACTTCGGATAGCCGAATATCTCGCCCGTCCGTACAGTTACGCCACGCCGCATCAGCTGGTCGAAGCACTCCGCACTGTCGATCCCCACCTCGACGAAGATGAAGTTTGCCTGCGTCGGTATGTACTGCAGCCCCATCTCGTCGAACTGCTTGTAGAGATACTGCTTGCCCGCGCGGTTATTCGCCACCGAACGCGGCACCTGCTCCGGGTCGCGCAGGCTCGCCAGTGCCGCGACCTGCGCAGTCGAAGCGACATTGAACGGCTCCCGCACCTGCTTGAGCGCGCCAGCGATGTCGGGCGGCGCGATGCCGTACCCAATACGCAGTCCGGCCAGCGCGTAGGCCTTAGAGAATGTGCGCAGCACAGCGCACCGGGCGTTGTCGCGCACAAGCGCCAGCGTGTCCGGATACGACGGATCATCCACGTACTCGAAGTAGGCCTCATCGAAGACCACGATGCACGTCTCCGGGACCGCGTCCATGAACGCGGCGACCTCGTCGGCGGTCACGATCGTCCCCAGGGGATTGTAGGGATTCGAGATGAAGATCAGCTTTGTCCTCTCGTTCGCCGCCTCCGCCATCGCCTCGAGGTCGTGGCGAAAGTCGCGACTGGGAACCATGACCTCTTCCGCGGCCATTAGGCGCGCGGTATACAGATAGATCGCAAACGGCGGGTCCGAGAACACGAGGTTATCGCCAGGATCCACGAAGGCGAGCCCAAGGTAGTGGAGGATCTCGTCGGAGCCGCGCCCGACCACGATGGTCTCCGGTTCCACCTCCAGCCTGGCTGCCAGCTCCTCTGTGAGCTCAGTGCACTGCGGATCGGGATAGATGTGCGACTGCGGCGCCATCTCCCGGATAGCCTCGACGGCGAGTGGCGAGGGTCCCAGTGGATTCTCGTTCGACGCGAGCTTCGTGACCTTCTCGATGCCCAGCTCCGCCATGACCTCCGCCGACGACTTGCCGGGCGAATAGGGCACGATTCGCTTGATCGTCTCGCGCTTGAGCTCTTCTGCGTTCGCCATCAGGTTCACTCCCCGCGGCAACCTCGCCGCCTACTCAGCGCTCTCGCCGCCGATCTCGGACAGCAGATGGCTGACCGAACGGTCCTCATGGATGCATCGCAGCGCCTCGGCCAGAAGCGGGGCGATGGACACCACCTTGACGTTGTCCGGCTGGTTTGGACGCGGCGGAATCGTGTCTGTGGTGTAGAGCGTCTTGATCTTCGAGCTGCCGATCAACTGCGGCGCGTCCCCGCACATGATCGCGTGTGTCACGCAGGCGTTGACCTCAGTCGCCCCAGCCTCCATGACCTCGGTGGCGGCGTTGACGATCGTGCTCCCCCCGAAGATGAAGTCGTCCACCAGCAGCGCGCGCTTGCCCTCGAGTTCGCCGACCATCTCGACCGTACGCGCGAGTTCGACGTTCTCCTCAGGATGCCGCTTGAAGATGACGGCCACGCTGCAGCCGAGACGCAGCGCGAGCTCGCTGGCACGCTCCACGGCTCCGGCGTCGGGCGCCACGATCACCGTATTCTCGCCACTCATACCCTCCTGACGGAAGACGTTCAGGAAGACGGGCAGGTGTGGCAGATGGTCCATCGGGATATCGAAGAAGCCCTGGATGGCGCCCTCGTGCAGATCCATCGTGATGATCCGGTCCACGCCGGCGGCCACAGTCAGGTCGGCGACCAGCCGGGCGGAGATCGGCTCACGCCCGCGGAACTTGCGCTCCTGCTTCGAGTAGGGATACCACGGGATGACGGCCGTGATGCGGCCCGCCGAGGCGCGCATCGCCGCGTCGATCATCAGCCACAGCTCCATCAGCCGGTCGCTGACCTGATCCGCGAATGACTGGAAGAGGAAGACGTCCTTCCCTCGCACGTTCTCGTGAAGCTGGATGCGTATCTCATCGTTGGAGAACTTCGAGACCGTCGCCCGCGAGACCGAAGTCCCGAGGGCCTCGGCAACATCGCGCGCGAGCTGCACGCTCCCGTTGCCGGTAAATATGCTCATATCGTCGAAGGCCGGACCCATACTCAAACTCCCGTCTGTGCTGATTGTCTGGCTTGTGCTCTCCCCCGACAGCAAAAACGCCGCGGAGATTGGCCGCGGCGCGAGGTCGTCAGGGCATATGGCGTGTCAGCAGGACTCCCTCCGCCGCGGAGTGACCGGTGCGTCGCGATAATAGTGATGATGGCGAGCGAGCAGAAGTGTCATCGGAGATCTCCACGGCTGTGGGAGTGTCGGACAGATTTGGTCATAAAGTAACACAGCCCCTGCGCACTGTCAAGCCATCGTGCAGGCAGCGATTCCGGGCCCGGTCACACGCCTCCGAGCACGCCATTCGGAGCGGTCGGACCGAACCCAATGGTCATTTCGGGCGGCGCGTGATCTCGACCTCAGCGTGGTCGATCAGCCCGCCCAGCGGCACGCTCATCTTCCGAACGCGAACGGTGACCTCCTGCACCTCGAATTCACTGAGGATTGCGTTCGCGATGTGATGTGCGAATGCCTCGAGGAGCTGGAACCTGTTCTCGGACTGGATCCTTGCGACGAGGTCGTAGACAGCCTTGTAGTCAACCGTATCAGCGACATTGTCGCTCTCGCCGGCGCGACTGAGGTCGAGTCCCAGTTCAACATCGACGTGGAAGCGTCCGCCGAGATCCCGCTCGGACGCGTCCACGCCGTGGTAGCCGTAAAAGCGCATGTTGGCGATGCGGATCGTGTCCATGCCAGCGCCTGCGCTTCGCGTCAGTCTTCCTGCCGCCGCGGGATGATTGCCCGGAAGGTGCTGCCTTTCCCGACCTCGCTCTCGATCTCCATGCGCCCGCCGTGGGCCTCCGTGACCCGTCGGGTGTACACCATGCCCAGGCCGATGCCGCCTGCCTGCTTCTTCGAGATATCAGTGCGGAAGCCGGCCTCCCTGCCGATCTTATCCAGAGCGTCGGGCGGGATTCCAATGCCCTCATCCGTGACCTCGATCGCCACGTTTTCGTCGTCGTAGTCGTAGATGCGAACGGTGATCGTCGTGCCCGTGTCGGAGTACTTGGCCGCGTTCTTGAGGAAGTTGTCGAAGATGGACACGATCTTACCGCGATCGCCCTCGATCACCAGTTCCTCTGGAACCTGCACGTCCAGCTCGTGCCCCATCAGGTAGTCCGCGAGCTCCTCGAGGATCTGGTTCAGTGCTTCGACGAGGTCGAACTCCTCGACCTCAAGCTCGAGCTCCTTACCCGCATGGATCCGCGAGATGTTGAGCGTCTCGGCGATCAGCCGGAACATTCGCGCCGACTGGATCAGCGCCGTCCCGATGAACTCCTCGATGATCTCGCGGTCCTCGGGGTGGATCCCGCCCTCGATCATCGCATCAATCGTCTGCAGGTTCCCCTGGATGACCGTCAGCGGCGTGCGCAGCTCGTGCGCCACCTGCCCGGTCAGCTCTTCCGCCGCCGTGCTGAACGGCGACTGAGTGAAGGCCACGATGATCTGGCCCTCCTGGGTAAGCTGCGCGGAGGCGGAGTAGTTCTCGTTGTTTCGGCTGACATAAGAGGCTGTGGCTGAACCCTCGCCACCGTTCCGAGCCTCATCCACCAGTTCCGTGAGCTGGTTGCCGTAGTCCACTGCCTGAATATCGAGGCCCTGCAGAGGATCCGTCCCGATAACCTTCATCGCGGCCGCGTTGGCAACGAGGATCTCGTCATTGGGGGCTACGAGCATCAGGCCCACCGGGACGGTCGAGAACGCGGCCTGAATGTCATCGAACTCGTCGAGCTGCTCCTCGACGAGCAGCGCTGCGGCCTGGCTTGACAGGGTCTCGGCAAGCTTATAGTCGTCCTCGTCGTACTGGCCGCCGCGCTTGCCCCAGAGCGTCAGCACACCGACCGTCCGCTGCACCGGCTCCTCTTCACTCTCAAGCGGCTCGCGCTCCCAGACGATCGGCATCACGAGCAGAGGGGGGTCCACTGTGATCTCGTCGATGGCCGTCGGTTCCGTCAGCACGACCGGCCCTCGCTGCGAGAGCGCATTGCGAACGGCCGCCGCGAACTCATCCTTGCTGTCAACATCAACGTGACCCAGTGAATCGCGCGTGATCCCATCGCGGCGGCTCATCACCGCCTGCGGATGGAGCCGGTTATCGGCCACACCAAGGGAGAAACACGCGGCGCCGTCAGTCTGGACGATCTGCGCGACTTTCTGAACGAAACGATCGAGAATCGCGGAGCGCACTGCTGTCACCTGCACAGGAGAGACATAGGGACCTGCGAGAGTAGATGAACGCGAACCTAAATGTACCCGAATGTGCCCCCAGCGTCAAGGAATGTGCCACCCGGCGGCGCTTGCTGACCGCGCAGCCACCGACGCAGGCAGCCATGCTCACGCATCGCGCGCACAGATGCCGGACACATCCGGAACGAATCCCGCTGTCAGTTTCCCGGCATCGGGCGGGATGACCTCCAGCCAATTCCCACGGACCCGCCAGCGACGGCTGGCGACGGGTGCGACAGCCGCCAGAGAAGGTCGGCAGGGCCATAGCCTCGCGACAGTCGTCGCCGGCGAAGCTGAGGCGGAACCACCACAGTGGCCGTGACCTTCACGGGCGATCGGCCCCCTGCGGGGCTGCATCGGACGACCCGGTCGCCTCGCGCTCCGGCGCCGCCCCTCTCAGCGCCGCGCAGACCGTGGCCACCGCGATTCCGACGCTCGCCCATCCGACCGCTGACACGAGCATCGCGACGGGAGGCGATGGCGCCATCGCAGCGCCGGTGACCATCGCAGCCACCAGCCAGGGCGCCTCGGCGACAGCTCCGACCACCCGCAGCGCAGCGCCTCCGGCCAGTGCGATGGCACCGAGCGGTCCCTCATGCATCCAGCAGTGCAGGAAGCACTCTCCAAGCGCGAGTGAGATCGCCGGCAGCATCCAGCCGAGAACGAGCCCGCCCAGCGCTCCTGACATCAGCGTGTGCCCAGGGGTCCGCCGGGCGGCGATGAGACCGCCCGCGACGGTCCCGATGAGCGTCCAGCCGATGGCGGCGAGCGTCGAGTCGGAAAGAAGCGTGCGCGTGAGGTGAGCGTTCACGTAGATGGCGGGAGCTTCTGCCCACGTCGTGAGCAGCGATCCGGCACCGGTCACCGAATCGCTGAGCCTCGGGGCATCGCGAAGTGCGGGGGCGTACGCAGAGATCGGCGGCCCGAGCAGAGCCGGTAACAGCCAGCCGAGCAGCAGGCCGATCAGCGCACCGACAGCGAGGCTTCGGCCCATGGATCGCATCATGGCTATCTGCGGCCGCCAGTGGCTCAGCTCGCCTCCAGCATCCGCTCGACGGCGCGCCGTGCCCGCTCGGCCACCTCCGGCGCCACGTCGATCTCATGCTGCGAGTTCTCGAGAGATGCCACCAGCTTCTGCGCGGTGGTCTTCTTCATGTTGGGGCAAACCGCGTGCGGGACCGGGTAGAAGGTCTTACCCGGATTCTCCTTTTGCAGCCGGTAGACCAGACCCTCTTCGGTCCCCACGATGATCTCCTTCGCGTCGGTCTCGCGGGCGAACTTCACCATCCCGCCCGTGGACGCCACCTCGTCCGCCATATCCACTACCTCGCGGCGCGCCTCCGGATGCACGATGAGAACCGCGTCGGGATGCTGCTCCAGCATATACGCAATGGTCTCCGGGCTCATCCGGGCGTGAGTCGGGCAGTAGCCGCCCCAGGCGATGACATTCTTGTCCACGTGCCGGTCAACCCAGTCGGCGAGGTTCGAGTCCGGAATGAACAGCACGGTCTCCTCGTCAAGCGATTCCACGATCCTGATGGCGTTCGAAGACGTGCAGCAGATGTCGGACTCGGCCTTGACCTCCGCGGTCGTGTTGACGTACGCGACGACCGGCGCGCCACCGTGCTCGGCCTTGAAGTCGCGAACCTGCTGGGCGGTGATCATCTCGGCCATGGGGCAGCCGGCGCCCGGCTCGGGCATCAGCACCATCTTCTCGGGTGAGAGCAGCTTCGCGGTCTGCGCCATGAAGTGCACGCCACAAAAGACGATGACCTCCGCGTCTGTCTCTGCGGCCTGCTGTGACAGCCCCAGGGAGTCGCCAAGGAAATCGGCCAGTTCCTGTATCTCCGGAAGCTGGTAGTTGTGGGCGAGAATGACCGCGTTTCGCTGCTTCTTCAGCTCGTCAACGCGCTGTCTGATATCCTCTATCGTCTCTGTGCTCGTCATCGGTGCTTCCTCCAGCTGCAAGACACGGCAAGATGGCTCTTCTGCGCCGCAGTCGCCCCCGCCTGGCCCGGCTGCGGCTAACCCGGGTAAAGCGGCGACATATTCCGCAGTCGCTGGATGATTGGCGGCAGAACCTCCAGTACTGTCTCGATCTCCTCTTCGGTGGTGTATCGGCTCAGACTCAGCCGCAACGAGCCGTGTGCCACCTCATGCGGGTAGCCCATCGCCAGCAGCACATGTGATGGATCGAGCGATCCGGACGTGCAGGCCGATCCGCTCGATGCCGCGATGTCATGCATGTCCAGCGAGAGGAGAATCCCCTCTCCCTCGATGTAGCGGAACAGGAAGCTGGCGATGTTCGGAAGGCGCTTCTCCGGGTGCCCGGACAGGATCGTCTCGGGGATCGTGTCCATCACGCCTTCGATCAGCCGGTCGCGCAGCGCCTCCATGCGGGCGACTGCCTCCTGCCCGTGCTCATCGAGCAGCTCCACCGCTTTCCCGAAGCCGACGATGCCCGGCACGTTCTCAGTGCCCGCGCGCAGGCGCCGCTCCTGCCCGCCACCGTAGATGATCGGCTCGGGGCGGAAGCCCTTACGGATATAGAGCGCACCGACACCTTTAGGGCCGTGAACCTTGTGGGCCGAGAAGGCCATCATGTCCACGCCGAGCTCATCGACGTCCAGCGGAACTTTGCCCAACGACTGCACCGCATCGGTGTGCACCTTCACGTCGCGCTCGCGCGCGATCTCACAGATCTCCGCGATCGGCTGCAGCGTCCCCATCTCGTTGTTCGAGTGCATGATCGTGATCAGCCGGGTGTCATCGCGGATGGCGTCGGCGACCTCGTTCGGGTCGACCATGCCATATTCGTCGACGCCCACGATCGTGAGGTCATAGCCCTCCTCCTGCATGTGCTTGCAGGTGTGCAGCACCGCGTGGTGCTCGATCGCGGAGGTGATCATGTGGCCGCTCTCGCGCTTTCGCATCGTGCCCTGGATGGCGAGGTTGTCGGCCTCTGAGCCGCCGCCCGTGAAGACGATCTCCTCGGGGCTGGCGCCGATGAAGTCCGCGAGTGCGCGACGCGCATCCTCCATCGCGGCCGCCGAACGCCCCGCGAGCGCGTAGACGCTACTGGGGTTGCCGTATTCATCCTGCAGAAACGGCGTCATCGCCTCGAAGACCTCGGGCGCGACGCGCGTGGTTGCGGCATTGTCGAGGTAGATCAATCTGACCCCTCCGCACCGGCCCTCCGGGTCTGTGCCGTGGCCGGAAGCCTAAGCCCAAACAAGCAAACAAGGTTGAAGGGCATATTACGTCCTCGTTGGGGAGGCGTCAAGGTTTCGGTTTCTCGCGGATCACGGCACGTGGAGGGCCGCATCACTGCGGGCGTGCATCACGGACCAACAGAGCAGCCCGGCGACCGCGCTTCGGTCGCTGGGCAGTGGAAGGGAGCTGGATGCGACGTGAGCGTCAACCGGGCGTTTCGGGCATCAGCCGTAGCTGACGCGCGGGCCGACTGCGCCGGGCATGCGCTGGCGCTGCGCATTGAGCGAGCTTCCGTGCCGAGAAGTTCGGGGACCGCGTGGCAGCGATCAAACGGGGGCGACCGACCTGATTCATGATCGCCCGCGTCTGCAGATGTGCACCCAGCACGTCCCTCGGCACAGGCACTCTGCCCTCAATCTGCGCAACGGCTTCCGCGCTGTCGACGTAGATCGCCGGCCTCCCGACGCTGGCGCCCAACGCCGCATCCAGAACCATCAGGATGGCTTCGTATGTTGCTCTCAGTTCGCTCGCGTGAACACTGGTGCAGATCGAATGGACGGTGCTGCGATCCTCAGCTTTGAATATTATCCCGATCCCTGTTGCGTCCGATTCGTGAAGGGGCGCGGCACTGACGAGGGCATACGAGAACGGCCCCACGACAGCCCTCTTTCCGGCCATCGGCGGCACCTCCTGCCCCACCTTCGCGTACCCGTCCCTCCTCGCACGTCTTCATACCCAGATCCAGAGCGTTGCAAACTTTGTTCAGGTTAATTGACATAAACCCTCACAAACTCCTGCTTCGTTTGAGGGAGAGGTCCACTCTCCCGGCCCGCTGCATCGCCATCCATCGAGACGCTATCACCCGCACGGGCCTCAGAAGAGTGATGCATCGAGCGGCCCGCAACGGCCTGACCGCACTGCTGCTGTCCACTGATCCACTCACCGATGCCAGGAAAAAGTCGCGAAAAACAACCGGCAACCGGTTGCCGACTGCTTACGAAAGGAGTATACTGCACCCGAGAACACTTCACGCCGACCGGTGCAGTCGCACATTGCCGCGGGTCACGGCCTGTTGTACGGAGGCTCACGGGCCATGCACGAGATCGTCGCTCGCGAAGAGATCGCGAAGGATACCTGGCGCTACATCGTTCGCGCCCCCGAGATCGCCCGGCAGCGCAGGGCGGGGCAGTTCGTCGTCCTGCGTGTCTACGAGAAGGGCGAACGTTTCCCCCTGACGGTCGTCAGCTCCGATCCCGACGAGGGCACGATCGAGCTGATCTTTCAGGCCGTCGGCACCTCCACGCGCATGCTCGCGAAGATGGACGTCGGTGTGGAGATCCTCGACCTCGCCGGCCCGCTCGGCCGACCGACGCATATTGAGCACTTCGGCACCTGCGCGGTCCTCGGCGGCGGCTTCGGGATGGCCCCGGTCATCCCTATCGCGACGGCGCTCGCTGAGGCGGGCAATACGCTCATCGGCATCAACGGCGCCCGCTCAAGGGAGTACGTCATCCTCGAGGAGCGTTTCCGCCAGATCTGCGACCGCGTTGAGATCTGCACCGACGACGGCAGCTACGGTCACAGAGGCTTCGTCACCGATGTGCTTCAGCGCCTCATCGACGCCGGCGAGCAGATCGACTACGTTCTCGCGATCGGCCCTACGCCGATGATGCGCGCGGTCGCGGAGCTGACCCGGCCGTACGGCATCAGGACCGTCGTGAGCCTTAATCCGATCATGGTCGACGGCACCGGCATGTGCGGCGGCTGCCGGGTCGAGGTCGCCGGCGAGGTCAAGTTCGCCTGCGTCGATGGCCCGGAGTTTGACGCCCACCAGGTCGATTTCGACATGCTCATGAAGCGCCAGCGAATGTACAGCGAGATGGAGGGCGAGGCCAGGAAGATGTTCGAGCCTCACAGCACCCCGCTGTGCTGCTGCAAGGAGGGTGGACATGACAACAACAGGGGCAAGGACGAGGCGGCAGCCGATGCCAGAGCAGCCTCCCGGCCAGCGGGTGCGTAACTTCGATGAAGTTCCTCTGGGCTATGACGCCGAAGCGGCGATGGCTGAGGCCAGCCGGTGCCTCCAGTGCCGACGACCGCTTTGCGTTGACGGATGCCCCGTCAGGGTGAAGATCCCCGAGTTTGTCCGCCTTGTGGCGGAGGGCCGGTTCTCGGAGGCCGCCCGCAAGATCAAGGAGACGAACGCTTTCCCGGCCATCTGCGGCCGCGTCTGCCCGCAGGAGAGCCAGTGTGAACTCAAGTGCGTCCTCGGCAAGCGCGGCGAGCCGGTCGCCATCGGTCGCCTCGAGCGCTTTGTTGCCGACTGGGCGCTTCAGCATGGCAAGATCCAGGCGCCCGAGCTGCCGCCACCGACAGGCTATTCGGTCGGCGTGGTCGGCTCCGGCCCGGGCGGGCTTGCATGCGCCGCCGACCTCGCGATGCGGGGGCACGATGTCACGATCTACGAGCTCTTCCACGCCGCAGGTGGCGTGCTACGCTACGGAATACCACGCTTCCGCCTCCCGCGCGAGGTTCTCGAGGCGGAGCTTGAGTATCTCGCGAAGCTCGGCGTCACCATACGCCTGAACTTCGTCGTCGGCCGCACCGCCACCCTCGACGACCTGATGGAGGACCATGACGCGATCTTCGTGGCCACCGGTGCCGGGCTGCCGCGCTTTCTGGGGATCGAGGGCGAGAACCTGCTCGGCGTCTACTCGGCCAACGAGTTCCTCACCCGCGTGAACCTGATGCGGGCCGATCGCTTCCCGGAGTATCACACGCCGGTACACTGCGGCGACCAGGTCGTCGTGGTGGGCGGTGGAAACGTCGCCATGGACGCTGCCCGCACGGCCCGACGCCTCGGTGCGGAGAACGTCACCGTGGTCTACCGTCGCACACGCGCGGAGATGCCCGCGCGGACCGAGGAGGTCGTTCACGCCGAGGAGGAGGGCGTTCGCTTCGGGTTCCTCGCCTCGCCCACGGCGCTCAACGGCGATGATGACGGCTGGGTGTGCTCCATGACCTGCCAGCGCATGGAGTTGGGTGAGCCCGATGCATCCGGACGCCGCCGCCCGATGCCGATCGAGGGCTCGGAGTACGAGATCGCCTGCGACACGGCCATCGTCGCGATCGGCTCCAGGGCGCACCCGCTCGTGCCCGAGACCACGCCCGACCTCGAGCTGTCAACGCGCGGGTACATTGCGATCGATGACTCGGGCGCGACGAGCAAGGAAGGCGTCTTCGCGGGAGGAGACATCGTCACCGGCGCAGCAACCGTCATCGAGGCGATGGGTGCCGGGCGCCGCGCCGCCGACTCCATCCACAGGTACCTCACCAGCGAGAGGCCCACAGACGAGGACGGCTAACGGACTGCCTGGCCCGAGATCGGTCACCTGGTCGGCCCGGCTTCCTGCGCTTGCTCGCATCGCGGAGAAGGCCTTTGCTGTCTCGCGGCGAACCTCCGCTCACCATGAGTGAGCGGAAGAAGACCACGGTTCGGCGCGAGGACATCTCCGAGGCACTGCGCGAGGTCGGCGTCGGGGCAGGCGAGGTCGCGATCGTACACAGCTCTCTGTCATCGATGGGTTGGGTGGAGGGGGGCGCGGACACGGTCATCGATGCATTTCTTGACGTCCTCGATCCGACCCGCGGCACGCTCGTGTTGCCCACGCTCTGCCAGCGGGACATCGAGCATCGCTTCGAGCGCTGGGATATCGAGCGTTCTCCGTCCGACGTCGGCGCAATCACCGAGACCGGCCGATTGCGCCCGGATGCGGTGCGCAGCGACCACGCGACACACTCCGTCGCCGCGATCGGCGCGCAGGCCCACGAGATCACCGAGGGCCACGGGCGGGCCTGGGGACGGCCCTGCCCCTGGGGCCCCGCCGCGTTCGGCTTCGGTAGCCCGTGGCAGTGGCTCTATGATCACGATGCCCACTACCTCTTCCTCGGCGTAACGACCAGCGTCAACACCATCGGGCACTTCGCTCAGGCCGAGTTCGTTCGCCAGATCATCGAGGAGGCAGGGCCGGTCGGCGAGCGCCTCGCGCGCGAGATCAAGGAGTGGCAGCGGCCCGGCGTCTGGCCGCAGTTCAGCTTCGAGCTCTGCGAGCGGTGGCTGCGCGAGCGCGACGCGATGCGCTACGCCACGATCGGCGAGGCCACCCTCCGCGCCACTCGCGCGCGTGTGAACGTGGACACCATCATCGAGAAGCTGCGCACCGAGCCCGAGACGATCGTTCCCGACGACTTTCTGGACTGGCTCCGCCGCGCCCGCAGGGCGGCAGAGGAGCACCAGCCATGATCGAAACCGCGCGAACCTGCGGCCGGTACTGAGGCCCAATGTCCCCCATATGCGATGAAGGGGCGACAGCAGCGAGCCTGCTGATGATGAATCTCGCGCTGCTGCTTCGCTCACCCGAGGCTCGCGAGCGCATGCTCGAGCGTATCGCCGAGAGCCTTCCGCGCGAGGCCTGCGAGCAGTTCGCCGAGGCCATGCTCGTGATGGCGGACGCGAACTGAGCGCGCTGTCGGCTGCCCGGGTCACCGGCAGTGACGGCCTATGTCCACACCCCGGGGATCCTGTATCCGCACTTGGTGCACTTGCTGGTCGCAAGGTCCAGGCCCGTGTTCGTCACCCGGAAGCCCACCCGCTCGATGACCTTCAGCCAGCACTTCGGGCAGTAGGTGGACTCCGCCGGGTCCCCGCCCATGTTGCCCAGGTAGCAGTAGCGCAGCCCGGTGTTGAACGCGACCTTCCTCAGCCGCAGGAGCGTTTCGCGCGGCGTGGGGTCGATGCTGCGGAAGCGGTATTTCGGGAAGAACCGCGACATGTGCAGTGGCGTGTTCACGCCGCAGTTGTCGATGATCCACTCCGCCATGCTCCGCACCATGGCGTCGCTGTCGTTGTAGCCCGGCACCACGAGATTGGTCAGCTCCAGCCACACGTCGGTCGAGGCGACCAGCCTGATGTTCTCGAGCACGGGCTCGAGCTCAGCCGTGGTGATCTGCCGGTAGACCTTTGCGTCGAATGCCTTGAGATCGATGTTCACCGCGTCCACGGCCTCGCACAGATCGCGCATGACACTCTCGTTCGCGTACCCCGCGGTCTTCAGCAGCACACGCAGGCCCCTTTCGCGGGCGTACTGCGCCGTGTCGAGCACATACTCGTTCGCCACGATGCCCTCGGAGTACGTGAATGTGATGCTC
>JALGTR010000257.1 GCA_029821265.1 Candidatus Zipacnadia bacterium | reverse complement strand
CCGTTGCCAGTCGCGACTTCGATGAGCACGAATCCGATACGTGAACCCACGATGCCACCGGCGAAGCCGAGCAGCCCCATGGTGAAGACCTGGCGTCCGGTGAAACCATAGCGCTCACGATCGCGGTACATCCAGACCGAGGCGGCCGCGAACGCGAGCAGCATCATCACACCGTAGGACCGCACCTCGAGCGGCCCGAGACGGTTGACGACGATATATGTCAGCGCCGCCGGCAATGCGGCCTGCACGAGCACTTCGAGGCCCAGTCCGAGCGTCAGGCGCAGCGGCTCGCCGCGTGCCCGTCGCTCAAGATAGGTCCATGCCACCATCACGATCATAAAGAACGCGAAGACGGCGAGACCATGAACGGGCCCCCACGGCCCGATCTCAGTCAGTCGGGGATACACTCAGCTCACTCCGGTAGAGACGGCTTCACAGCGAGGATGCATCGACAACTCGCCCCTCGCGCATCGAGATCTTCGCCGCCTCCAGAGCCGCCATCGTCCGTCGGACGTTCGCCCCGGAGGCCTCAGGCTCGTCGCCCTCGAGGATCGCACGTGCGAACTCACCGACCTGGGCGCGCCAGGCAGCCGGGCTGTCGAGCGGCTGCTCCTCAACCTCACCGTCGATGGTGATCCGCTCCGACTCCACGAGCATCGCTCCCTCTGTGCCAATGATCATGCAGTCCCAGGCGCCGAAGGGAGTGTTGAGGCTATGCTCATAGGTCGCCATGGCGTCCTCGCCAAGCGCCATCTGAAGCGTCAGCTCGTCGATATCGCCCCAGTAGGGGTTTGTCAGCCGGCCCTGCGCGAAGACATCGCGCGCGTGGGAGTCTGTCAGCCACAGGATCATATCGATCTCATGTGCGCCAAAGCCGTACAGCACCCATCCGCCCGCCTCCTCGGGCCTGCGGGCCCACTCCGATCGGAAGCTCTCTGACTTCCCGAGCCGCCGCCTCAGCACATTCCGGACCTCGCCGATCGCCCCATCGCGGATCAGCTCTCGCGCGCGGATGTTCGCTGGCCGGAAGCGGAGGATCTGCCCGATCATCAGGACCACGCCTGCAGCGTCCGCGGCCGCGATCATGCGGTCGGTCTCCTCCAGGGAGATCGCCATCGGCTTCTCGCAGAGGATGTGCCTGCCGGCCTGTGCAGCCGCGACGGCAACCTCGCAGTGAAGGTGATGCGGCAGCAGGATAGCGACAGCCTCCACGTTGTCATCGGCCAGCAGCTTGCGCCAGTCTGTGTAGACCGCGGGGACGTCGAACTCTCGGGCCCGCGACCGTGCTGCCCGCTCGTCGATGTCACAGACGGCGACAGTCCGGATGCTGTCCAGCGCCTGTTGGGCGGGCAGATGGGCGCTGGCAACACCTCCGCAGCCGATGATTCCCATCCCGATCTGCTGGTTCATTGCGTACCCTCCGCTGCGCTACTGATGTGCGAAGGGCCGCCGGACATACCGGCGGCCCCGAGTGCTGCGGTGCTGAGGACGCCTCAGCCACCAAGCTGCTCCTGCATCTCGCGGTAGTCATTGAGGAAGCTCTCGAGCCCGATGTCGGTCATCGGGTGCTTGAAGAGCTGTTCAAGGGTCTTAAACGGCAGGGTCACGATGTGGGCGCCGCACTGTGTGCCGCGGATGACGTGTCCGACGGTACGCGCGCTCGCGAGAATGATCTCGGAGGTGAGCGCGTCGTAGTTCCGCAGCATCACCGCGATCTCCTCAACCGTGCGCATCCCATCGTAGCCGACATCGTCCTGGCGCCCGACGAAGGGTGATACGTACGCCGCGCCCGCCTTCGCCGCCAGCAGCGCCTGCGCACTGCTGAAGATGAGCGTTGCGTTGATCGGAATCCCCAGCTCCGAGCAGGTGCGCATGGCCTTAACGCCCTCCGGGATCGTGGGGATCTTCACGACCACGTTAGGCGCCCACGCAGCCCGTTCCTGGGCCTCCTCGACGATTGCGTCATGCTCTACGGCGAGGACTTCAGCGCTGACTGGCCGATCACCGACGAGATCAGCGATCTCCTTGACAGCGTCCTCCATGTTGCGCCCCTCGCGGGCAATGAGCGTAGGGTTGGTCGTCACGCCATCGCACAGCCCCCAGTCGAGGGCCTGCTTGATCTCGTCAGTATTGGCGGTGTCCAGAAAGAACTTCACGCAACTTCACTCCCTGTCAGCGAACTCAGGACCTCAATCCACCGCACGGACGTCTTCGATCTCTGGAACCTCCTGCCTGAGCACACGGCCGATGCCCATCGCGAGGGTCATCTGCGACATCGGACAACCCTTGCAGGCGCCCCGCAGTCTGACCTCCGCGACATTGTCCTCCGTGATGCCGACGAGCTCGACGCCGCCACCATCGGCCTCCAGTGACGGGCGCACCTTGTCCAGGGCGTCCTCGACCTTCTGTCGCAGTTCATTTGCTTCTGACATGTCCATCCTCCAGTCCGGCCGCTGTGGGCCGTGATCATCTATTGTGGTTCGACCTCGCTGAACTCGTAGATCTTCCATCCATCAGCTTCGCGCACGAAATCGAACCGGTGCACTTCCGTTTCGCCATCTGCGTATCCGGCGAGGACCTCTGCCCAGCCGGTCTCCGCGCCGGGACTGACCCGATAGCGCAGCACGCGGATGCCCTTCACCTCACGGCCACCCCAGTGCGATTCCACGATCGTCGGCGCATCGGGGCCGATCTCCGCGATCAGTTCCTCCTGCTTCTGCTCCGCGAACAGACTCCAGCGGGGCAGCGCCGGAGCGGCGGCCTCATGCTGCTGGCCGGCAGGCATCTCCTCACGCGGCAGCACGCCATACCACCGCTCGATCACGTGCCAGATCTTGCCCTGGTGGGTCTGCGGGTGGGGCGGTATTGCCATGACCGCTTCGATATTCTCCTGTGGCAGCTTCAGGACCATCTGTGAGCCCTGGGTATCCACCCACACGCCGAAGCTTTCGGCGACGAATCGAAGCGGGACGAAGCAACGTCCTTTGATGAGCTGCGGCGCAACATCGAGACGGTAGGGCGCGCCGGCGATACGGGCCAGGGTGCTGCCGATCCACAGCTCCACCTGGGGTACGACAGCTTCCTCGGAGCGCCACGCCTGTATGTGACCGCCGTCCCACCTTACCTCCGCGCCCAACCACTCAAAGATCGGTCTCAGAGGGACAAGCGTCCGGCCCTCGAGCGTGATCGGTTGCACGTCGAACAACAGCTTGTCCCCGACGCCACCGGCGGCCCCGCTCACAGACGCGAGAACCAGCGCGGTAACCGCCAGTCCCATTGCGCCGGTGCGGGCTACTCGCATTGTCCGGATCACTCCTCCACGGGCGCCTCTGACGCCCACACCAGGTGCTGAGGCTCCTGCCCCGGCCCTCGGCCTACAGGTTGGCCTGTCGCGCCAGTTCGCGCCAGCGTTCGCCGTCGCGCTCGACAAGGAAGTCGATCGTTCCCTGTATATCGCGCAGACCGGTGGTGGCCCCGGGGGCGGTTACGCACAGCGCACCGACGGCGTTTCCGAATCGAGCGATGTCCTCGAGGTCCCAGCCAGCCAGCGTTCCCAGCAAGAAGCCGGCAACGAATGCATCTCCGGATCCGGTGCCATCGACGACCTCGACCTCGAAGGCCGGGCAGCGCAGCTCCCGATCGGCGGTGCGTACGTAGCAGCCTTCCTCGCCCATCTTCAGGGCGACGGTCTTGACGCCGTGCTCCATGAGCGATTCGGCGATCGCAGCCGGCTCGTGCTCGCCGGTGATCTCCACCGCCTCCGCCAGGCTGGGCAGGAATATGTCCGTGTACGGCAGGACCGGCGCCAGCAGTCCGATCCACCGGCCGGTATCATCCCACACCACGTCCAGTGAGGTGGTCACACCCCGCTCCTGCGCCGCCCGCATGACCCCGGCCGCGGGCTCGCCATCAAAGCCCGGCATCACCAGCGCGCCCGCGAAGTGGAATATCTTCGCCTCAGCCACCTGATCGATGTCTATATCCTCCGGACGCATCGTGGCGTTGGCCCCGATGCTGTGCAGGAACGTCCGCTCCCCCGCGCTGTCGATGAGGATCATCGTCGCCGAGGTCCCGGCGCTGTCCGTCACGCCGATTCCGCTCGTATCGATGCCCTCATCGGCCATCGCCTCGCGTAGATATCGCCCGAAGCCGTCGTTGCCAACCTTGCAGACGACACCGGTATCCACGCCCATCTTCGCCAGGCCGAGCCCAGTGTTTGCCGCGCACCCGCCGATGCTCAGCCCCATCTCATCGACGAGCATCAGCCGCCCATGTTCGGGTTGGTGGTCTATCGGTCGCCCCCATACATCTGCAACGATGATCCCGACACACACTACATCGCTCATGCTATGCATCCATTTCTGGCCTGAGATTGGGTTGCCCCGCTACACGTTGGTGTATTCGACGGCGGTGCCATATGCTCCTTCACCGTGGAGCAGCCGCCGTAAGCTCGCCGCCGGGCAGTTCGCCCTCAACGCCCAGAGCGCGCAGCCAACGGCGCGAGCGCTCGATCTGCCGGGCGATGCGCTGTCGGCGACGCAGAAGATGATCGTAGTCGCGGCTATACGAGCGGGTGTTCATGACCATGTCCCAGTTGCGCCTGGACGTCGTCTGGTTCGCGAGGCGCAGACGCCACATGCGGTCCCCCACCTGCTTCTTGCCCAGTAGCGCGTTCAGCTCGTTGAGCATGGTCAGATACTGGTGGTCCTCGACGCCGTCGCGAACGGCCTTGAGCATCACGGTCGGACATGGGTCACGCAGGGGCTGGTCGCCGTCGAGGTAACTGACGAGCCCGGCGGCGTCCCAGAATATCCGCCCCACGCCTCGGTCCTCGGCGATCCACCCGACCATGCGTCCATCGATGTAGGACCGCGGCGCACCTGCGATTCGCCAGGCGAGCGACTTCTCCGAGCGTGAGGCGAGGGCCGCAAGTCGTGCCTGAGCGCAGTCGCCGACGCCCGTGGCGGCCTCTGGTGAGATGGCCCATGTCCCCAGCAATGCCGCGCTGAGCGATGGCCCGTCGGTCGCATCCACGGCAGCGATGCTCTGCGTCGATCTCACGCAGATCGACGGGGAGCTCAGCCCCGGGAGCTGCGTAGATCGGGATCGGCCGCTGCCCCATCGTCCGCTCCCATCTGTCCAACGCGCGAGCCAGCGCCCGGGCAGGGTCATCGAGGCCAGACAGATTCTCCGGCCGCGCGGCGATCAGCGCATCGGATCGCACGACAAGAGCCGTCGCCCTGTCGAAGAGACGCTCGGCGCGCGAAAGATTCAGGCCCTCACCGTCGCTCCAGTGGGTCAGGTCCGCGAGCATCTCCCGTGGCACTACACGGTGGCGCACAAGCAGCTCTACGAAGGGCCAATACTCACCCGCTCCCAGCGGCGCGCGGTCGCCGTACCAGGCCTCTGCGATTCCCGGCGAATCGAGAGCGACAGAGACCGCCAGCGATGGCGTCTCCGGCAGCACGAAGTCATGAACGGTGAGCGTCACCGGCAGCGAGACCGTCTGACCTCCCACCACAGGAACGTTGGTCGTTTGCCCGAGGCGGCAAGCTCAGGGGTCAGTACGCCGTCGGCGCCGACGCGGAACCAATCGATCGCCGTGGCGGCGATCGTGTCACCCGGACCGTGCAGCGGCGTGGTCTGCACTCGAATCGCATCCACCGAGCCAGAGAGCGGCAGGATGGCCAGCGCTACGCCCGCTGCCTCGCCCCGCGCGGCTTCAAGCTGAAGATCGTCGCGCATCTCCACGAGCGCAGGCGGGGTCCGTGGCACATCCGCGACCGCGATCGCCCAGGGTGCGTCGGGATCGCGATGACGTGCGATGAGCGGCGCCATGGCCGAACGCGCGATCACCATGCGCTCCTCGAGAGCGTCCAGATCGGCTCCGATCGCGACCCAGTCCTCGAAGGCCGGAGCCGGAGCCTCAATCCGGCCGCGCAGATCGGCGAGGGCGTCAGGAATCCGCTGGATGGCTGTGTGCATCGAGCTCAGATCAGGCTGGCCCGCGCCATAGAATACCTGCCGCCACTGCTCCTCGAGCGCCTCAAGCTCTCGCAGCGCCGTGTTTCGGTAGGCCTCGACCCGGTTGGGCCTGAAGCCGACAAGGTGGCCGTACTGGTGCACCTCGTGGAATGAGCCGACGCAGTCGGCGTGCGACATGCTCTCCCCCAGCACGCGGTCGTTCCGCGAGAAGAGGATGCCCGCCACGTCGCCGGTGGGCAGCGGCATGAATCCGGTCGGCCGGCCGCGGAGGTCGCGCTCCTCGTAGCTCTCGAGGGCGAGGCGAATCTCGACCAGCCACGCCCCTGGCTCGACCGCCGTTCTCCACTCCCCGATGTAGTTCCAGTCGGACAGCCACTCTCCGCCCTCGTAGAACCACTTCGAGTCGAAGACAACCTCGTCGGGGTTGATGATGTACTCGTAGTAGGTATCGTGATCGTGGCCGATGTCGAAGAAGATCTCGGCGGAGTCGTCGCGCCACGCAAAGCCGTCGCGCTCGCTGACCCGCGACACAAGCTCCTCCACGTCCGGGGTCTCGCATCGGAAGGCGACGTAGAGGTTCTGGTCGTCATAGCAGCACCATACTTCGGTGGCCATGCGCGCATCGCGAGCCTCGTTGTACATGCGCCAGTACGGATCACCCACGTACGCCGCAGCGTTCCAGCAGGCATCGGAGAGATCGCCGTCGATGACCGGAGGCGCGTCGATCTTCGGGATCTGATGCTGATAGAGTGGCTCGACCGTCGCCTCCTCGAGCCAGCAGGAAGCGGCCCCAGTCTCGGACGTAAAGAGCCAGCGCACTCGAAGCTCCGCCAGCGGTGGGTTGACCCGCAGGTGGAGCGCAATCTCCTGCCAGCCATCGGTCGGTCCGGCGAAGGTCCTCAGCGCCGTGCTGCCGTCCCCGGGGTAGCACAGCTCGAGGACGCCGGGCCCGTCGATACGAAGCCGGCCGGTCCACTTCATCTCTGCGGTGGAGAATGGAGCGGCGACAGACCACTCGCCCGAGGCCTGCTGCCCGGCGCTGATGCTCGCAAGCTGCGCCGCCGACGCCGAGGATGCCCACAACGCCACGAATGCCACGATCGCCCATTGCCTCATGCGGCCCCGCCTCCCGAGATGCTCCACCGTCAACTCATCCGCTTGCTTACATCGACCATGCGTAGGAAGTTGCGCGCCGCGTGCTCAGTGTAGGTACCGGAGGTCGTGCCGCCGAGGCAGAAGCCGTCCGGCCCGGCCTGTCTGATGGCGTCCTCCGCCAGCTCCTCGATCGTCTCCGGGTCGACCTTGTCGATGACCTCCATATCATCGAGATTGCCGACCAGACAGACCCGGTCGCCAATGCGCTCTTTGGCCTCAGTTAGGGTGACATCGCCCCATGGCGACCCCTCGAGCGGATCGAGCGAATCGACGCCGATCTCCGCGATCATCTCCAGATAGCGATCCATCGGCCCGTGGTTGTGGTAGTGGGCCAACGCGCCGTGCTCGTGCATGATCTCCACCATGGGCCTGTCGAACTGAACCATGGTCTCGCGGAACGCCTCCGGGCCGAGCTGCGTCGAGGCATACTCACCACCGATGATCCGGAAGCAATCGACGCCCTGCCGGCAGCATTCCTCGACGTAGTGGTAGCAGCGTTCTGCGGCGACGCGCACAAACTCCATGAACACGTCCCTGTGCTCTATCCACAGCAGCGAGTAGTCGATCGGCGAGAGGTAGACCGCTGGCATCGAGCCCGGGTTGCTCATCCCGTGGATGACCAGCGCCCGGTCCCCGATGGTGTCCTTACGCTCGATGAACGGCGTCGCATCCACCTCGGGCGGCTCATAGGGGATCGAGAGCAGCTTCTCCACGTCGTCGGGGCCCTTGCAGTGAAACTCCATCTGGGCGGAGGTGATGTCGGTCTGCCGACGCCATGCGTAGAGATCGCCGCCGGGCGTCTCGATGACGTTATAGGTCCTCCCGTCGCGCTGCTCTGTCCGAACCGTCGCGGCGGTTCCGAGGAACCAGTTGCCGCCGGCGACGGGCGCGTTGATGAACGGGTCGCATTCGGTCAGCAACTGCTGGCCGAGAGCGCTGTCCTCGGGCACGCGACCGAGATCCCACGGGCTGACCGGGACGCGATCGGGGGTGCCGCACTGCATTGCGCATATGATTCTCTCTCGTGAGGTCATCGATCAACTCCAGGAATCACTGACACGATCACGGATCCCACAGCAGGTCGGGCTTGAGCGTCTGCTCCACTCGCATCCATTTCGCGTGGCCGTCGGCGAATGTGAAGTTCGAGCCGCCACCGTGTCTGCGCGCCGCCACGCGGTCAACTCCCCCGTTGCGCCAGTCGATCCCATGCGTGGCGTAACGCTCGCCGTTGAGTTCGCACAACAGGATCGTTCCGATGGGATCCTCCAGGCTGTAGAGGTCGAGCGATGAATTCAGGTACCCGCCGACCTGCGAGAGCGCAAGGTTGATGCCGTAGCTGTGAGGCTCGCAAAGAGCCCCGTGCACCCTCCGAGGCGTCTCATCGCTCGGACACAGCAGTATCATGCGGTTGTTTATATATGGCTGAATAGTGACATCCCAGCAGATGCCCCTCAGTGCATCTGGGTGTGGCAGCATGGCCGGGACGATCCTGCCATCGTAGTCATCACTGTAGAGCCGCAGGCCCATTCCCAGGTGGCGCATGTTCGCCAGACATGAGGTGGTCTCGGCTCTGCCCATCGCCGTCTCCATGGCCGGCAGCAGGATCGCGGCGAGTATCAGGATGATCCCGACCACGACCAGCATCTCCACCAGCGTATAGCCCCCCGCGGCTGTGATGCGACGTCTCCCCCGTGGGGCCCTGCGGGTATCCCGCGTGCATCCTCGTGCCGTCAACAGTCGCCCCCCTGTCGATCTCGAGCCCGCGAACTGAGCGGTCGCGAGCGGTTTCTTCGCTCCCCCGCAGGGCACCTCCCACGGAGCTTCGATCGACGAACGGCAAAAAAGTCCGGGCTGCGGGAACCAATGTGTCGGTCCGTGGCGTTGCAGCCAGTGACGTCGAGCGGCCAAGATCCGATCGCGATGGTCGGACGTTGACCCACGGCGCGTATGCGCGCGTCCGGGAGGTGGCGGACATAGCTCTTGCCATTCGAACCGAGAACCTAACCAAGATCTACTATCTGGGCTGGGGACAGCGGCACGTCGGGGTAAAGGACCTCAGCCTCGAGGTCGAGGAAGGCCAGATCTTCGGCCTCGTCGGCCCGAACGGCTCGGGAAAGACGACCACGCTGAAGCTGCTACTGGGCCTGATATTCCCCACATCGGGCAATGCGGAGGTGCTTGGCGAGCCGATCGGCAGCCCCAGCGCGAAAGCGCGCGTCGGCTATCTGCCAGAGGGGCCCTACTTCTACGAGCACCTGAACGCCCCGGAGCTTCTGCGCATGTACGGCAGCCTGTTCGGGATGCGCGGAGCGGAGTTGGAGGCGCGGATCCAGGAACTGCTGGAGCTTGTGGACATGTGGGAGCGTCGCGACATCCGTGTCGCGAACTACTCTCGCGGCATGCGGCAGCGCGTCGGTGTTGCGCAGGCGCTGATCAACGATCCCGATCTGCTCTTCTTCGATGAGCCGACCTCGGGGCTCGACCCGATCGGCGCGAAGGACATCCGCGAGGTCATCCTGCGGCTCCGCGGCGAGGGCAAGACCATCTTCCTCTGCTCCCACCTGCTCAAGGAGATGGAGCCGATCTGTGATAACATCGCGATCCTGGCGCGCGGTCAGAAGGTCATGCAGGGCAGCGTTGAGGAGCTGCTGGCCGGCCAGGAGAAGCGTTACCGCATAGAGGTCCGCGAGCCTGACGAAAAGACTCTCCAGACACTCAAAGAGCAGGCCCTGGAGATCAAGTGGCTTGATGAGATCTGCCGGGGAATCTTCGCCGAGCGTGATACGGCGTTCAAGCTCGCGGCAGAGCTCGAAGATTCCGGCGCGCACCTGCTGGACGTCGGTCCCGACCGGCGGACGCTGGAGGAAGCCTTCATCGAAGCAGTAGGAGAGGAGTCCGCAGATGCGAGCGATCTATAGAGTGGCCCGCGCCACCTATCACGAGGGCTGGCGCCGCCGCTTCCTCAACGGGATCCTGGTCTTCGCGATCCTGATCATCGGATCGTCCTGGGTCTTCACATACCTCCAGCCCGGCGCTGAACTGAAGATGCTCATTGACGTCGGCCTGGGGTCGATACGGTTCTTCGGGATGCTTATCGCGGTCTTTCTGGGCACGCGGCTTATCCCGGATGAGATCGAGATGCGTGCGATCTACACGCTGCTGTCAAAGCCGGTGACCCGCACGCAGTTCATGCTGGGCAAGTTTCTCGGCGGCCTCGCCACAGGCATCAGCAACGTGCTCCTCATGGG
>JALGTR010000256.1 GCA_029821265.1 Candidatus Zipacnadia bacterium | reverse complement strand
GCGTCATCGAAGTCGGACTGCGCCACGCCATCCTTCAGCCAGCGGTAGGAGTAGGTCACCGCGTCGCCATCGGGGTCCGTGCTGCCGGAGGCGGTGACGGTCAGATCGTCTCCGGTCGCCGGATTGTTTGGCGTGACGTCAACCGTCGGCTGCGTCGGCGGCGAGTTGCCGCTGGTGCCGCCGATCGTCACCTGATCCTCACCCGGCGCGCCAGTGTCCGTGCCGTCAGTCGGAGTAACAACGCAGGTCCAGGTCTCCCCCGCACTCGTCGCTGAGGCGGGGAGCGTGGTGGCGTCATCGAAGTCGGACTGCGCCACGCCGTCCTTCAGCCAGCGGTAGGAGTAGGTCACGGCGTCGCCGTCAGGGTCCGTGCTGCCCGAGGCGGTGACCCGCAGGTCGTCGCCGGCATCCGGATTGTTTGGCGTGACGTCAACCGTCGGCTGCGTCGGCGGCGCGTTGCTGATGACGATCTCGTCCATGGCGGTCCCGCCCATGTCCGTGCCGTCCCAGGGAGCGCACATGACACGCAGTCGGTCACCGCGCTCGAAGTTGTCACTTGAGAGCGTTGCCGAGCGACCGCCGTCGATGTCGTACCACGCGTTCCGGGTACGAATCTGCCACTGATAGATGTAGTCCTCTTCGTCGCCATCCGCATCGTCCCAGCCGGAAGGAACGGCGACCAGGTCCGTGTGGCTGTACGCAGGATCGGGCGTGATCGTCACCGAGTCGATGCTCGGAGGCGAGTTCGCGATCTGGACCTCGGCGCCCACTGGGTCGGTGGTGTCAGTTCCATCGGAGACGGTGACCTCACAGCGCCAGACCTCGCGGCCGCTCGTTGCCGATGCCGGTATCGTCGTCTGATCGTCGTAAGCCGACTGGTGCTCGCCGTTCTTGAGCCAGCGGTAGGAGTAGCTGAGGCTATCGCCGTCGGCATCCGAACTCCCGGAGGCGCTGACTGTGAGGTCTTCGTCAGTGGTTGGCTCTTCAGGCGTGATGGTCACGCTCGGTGTGGTCGGCGGGGAGTTGCTGATCGTTATGCTGTCGGTGACCGCGTCGCCCTCGATGACGCCGTCCCACGGGATGCAGACAACCCTCACGTCATCGTCCCGGGCGAAGTTGCTCGAGTCAAGTGTGTGGGACTCGGCACCCGATATGACCGTCCACGAGGACGTGCCCGCGGCGCGCTTCTCCCAGCGCCAGTGATAGTCGGCGCTGTCGCCATCCGCGTCGTCCCATCCTGAGGGCGTGGCGGTCAGGGTGTCATCTGTGTAGGCCGGGTCGGGCGTGATGGTGACTGACTCAACCGATGGGCGCGCGTTGCCTATGCCGACTCGATCCTCGCCGGACGGTCCCTCGCGAGAGCCGTCAGTCGGGGTCACGACGCAGGCCCAGATCTCGCCATCGGAGGTCGCCGACGCCGGAATGGTGGTCACGTCGTCGAACTGCGACTGGTGTTGATCGTTTCGGTACCAGCGGTAGATGTAGCTGACTGTGTCGCCGTCGGGATCGACGCTGTCGGTGGCCGAGACCGTCAGGCTGTCGCTTGCCGTCGGGCTCGCCGGCGAGATGGCCACGGTCGGCTGAGTGGGTGCGCCGTTGCCGATCGTCGCCTGCGCCTCGCCGGACGGACCGGTGTCAGTGCCGTCGCTCGGTGTCACGACACAGCGCCATGTCTCGCCCCGGCTTGTGGCCGCAGCAGGCACCACCGAGGCGTCATCGTACTCCGTTAGGTGAGTGCCGTTGCGATACCAGCGGTAGGAGTAGCTCACCGAGTGGCCGTCGGCGTCCGTGCAATCGCTGACGACCACAACCAGGTCCTCTGAGCTGCCCGGCGAGGCCGGATCGAAGGCTACAGTTGGCTGTGTGGGCGGCGTATTCGAGATCTCAATCTGGGCCGTGACCGCCTGCCCCTCGCTCTTGCCATCCCACGGCAGACAGATGACGCGAATCTTATCGAGCCCGTTGAAGTAGCTGGCGGCAAGCCGATCGCTCGTCGCGCCACTGATGACCTGCCACGCGGAGGCCCCGTCCGCGAGTCTCTCCCAGTGCCAGTGGTAGCCCTCGGGATCGCCATCCGCATCGCTCCAGCCGCTGGGAGTTGCGATGAGCGTGTCATCCGTATACGCCGGATCGGGCGATAGAGCAACCGAGTCCACGGATGGCAGATGGTTGGTTGAGTCACCGCCGGTGACGGTGGCGCTCGCACTTCCCATGTCGGGGATCGCCACGGGAAGCTCCGACGCGGGGTAGGTCGCTCCGCCGTAGTGTATCGCGAACTCTGTGAGCTGGCCGATGCTGTCGCTGTCGGAGTCGATGACCTCGCACGTCCAGACGTTTTCTTCCGTCGGAGGTAGCACGCTGAGGCCGTCCGTGATGTCAGCGAACATGTCGATATTGGGCACCGAGCCACCCTGGTTCTTGAGGACGGTGTAGGAGTAACCACCCGCGCTCAAGCGCACGGTGAGAGCGCGCCGCTCAGGGTGATCGATGTGGATCTCCGCGGTGGCCATGGGAACGTAGCCCTCGCGGTCAGTCATCGTCCAGCACTCCATCGCATATTCGCCGACGAAGTCGTACGAGAGCCAGGCGTATCCGCCATCGCCCCAGTTCTCGCCCCAGGAGTTGATGAACTTGAATGCGCCGTTTGTGCCCTTGTTGTCATCGTATCCGACGATACAGATGCCGTGGCCGCCGCGGTTGTATGCGCCGTCAGACGGCCCGTCGTAGACATAGTCGGGCCACTTCTGCCAGTCCGAGAAATCGCTGTAGACGGGGATGCCGATAACGAGAACGTCACCGCCGGCCAGGTGGGCCTTCATGTCGTCGATGTACTGGCTGGCGTCGTGGTTGGACATGAACATGTACGCGTATGAGGCTGCGCGGTTGGGCATCGCGTCCAGCCACGCCTCCATGCTCGGCCAGGAGCTCGGGTCAGACCAGACGTAGGGCATCTGATCCCACGTGCAGGCACCCTTCTGGGTCAACACGTCGAAGTTCGAGAAGAAGTAGGTGCCGCCGGTGCTGCCCCGGTTGATAAGGTTGTAGACGAACGCGGGGCTGATCAGCTGTGTCTCGTCGCTGAAATCCCAGCCGCGCTCCTTGCCCTCCTGGAATGCCTTGTAGTAATATGCCGTGGCCCATGAGGCACACGATCCAGCCATGCCCTGATTGCCGACTGGGGGCATCTGTGCCGAGAGATCGACGGACGAGGGCAAACCGAACGCCGCGAACGTCTCTGTCTGCACGCGGGGGAAGAAAGGCGCGAGGTAGTCCGGCGTGGGCTTCAGGCCCAGTACAACTGTGTCACCATCCGGGAGCGTCAGGGTACCCATGCCCTGAGCAAAGAGGGGTCCGGCGAAGAGGATGGCGGCAATGGTGAGCACGAGAGTCAGTGGTACGAAGTCATTGCGGCCTCTGCAGGTCGATCGCACTGTCGTCACTCCGCTCTACGCCCAGTTTTTTCGGTACGCCGTCAGCGGTTATTCACAACAAAGCCCAGCAACCCCGCATCGCTGGGGCTTTATCGTGAACATGCGCTGATGCCTGGAACCCCCTTTGCTCCAGATTAGCTCAAGACCACTATACCATATTTGCTATTTTAGTCAAACACCCGGTCATTCCTCAATGATCCCTCACGTTTAACACCTGTATTATGTCTCCTATCCGTGTCGTATCTCCCTTCCCCTTTCGGCAAGCACAGGCTATTTCAGACGATGTTGCTTTGTAGACAAAAATTAACGCACTATCCACTCCGCCCCGGGTGAGTCGATACGCAGGTTGCGCAGCGAAGCGGGAGAGGCTTGCGGCGCGCATCGCCTGAGGCGCGGTCGGGAGGCCCCGGGTGGGGCGCATCAGGGGGTCGCGGCGGCCTGATCTGCAGGCAGGCCACGTACGGGCACAGAGCACACCAGCTGGCCCCATCGGCGCCCGGGCCATAGCGTGTTGGCCGGGCAGGCGTTGACCGAGTGGGCCTTGAGGAATCGACGAAGGGCGCCGGTTGGGGTTAGCGCCCTTCGTCACATCGGAGCCTGCGTGGGGATCAACCCTGCTCAGTCACGTCCCATCTCCACCAGCGCGGTTACCTCCTGGTCGCTCAGAGACCGTCCGTAGAGTCGAACGTCAGCCAGCCGCCCGTGGAGGTAGTCGTGCTGGCCGAGGCCGATGACGAGCGGCTCGTCGATGTCGATATCGTAGTCCGCGCCGTCCTCCGATCGAGCGACCTCCTCGCCGTCGAGCATGAGCCGCAGGGTCCCATCGCTGCGCATCGCTGTGATGTGATGCCAGCCGGCTGGCAGTGGCCGGTCCATCGTCGCGCAATGCCCGGCGCGCATTCGGTAGACTCGCCCGGACGGCAGCGTGCCGGCGTACAGCCAGCCATCGTAGATGCACATCGTCCACACACGTCGATATGGCACGTCGGGCGTGGGGTCAAGCTGCTGCAACAGCGTCCAGCGGTCCTGACCGTCGAATCGAAACGCGGCGCCCTGTGGTAGCGTGCCGCCGTAGAGCTTCCCGTTGTACACCGCCATCGCCATGACTTCCTTCTCCTCGCCCAGGCGCCCCACGTTCGTCCAGTCGGTGCCGCCGTCCCAGCGGTGCACCGACCCGTCCGGCCAGGTTCCGACGTACATCTCGCCCTCATAGATCGCGAACGAGTATGTCTGCGTGTTGTCCTGCTGTGTCCCGCAGAACTCCCACTCCTCGCCCCCAAGATAGCGGTTCACGCCCGCGCTTCCGTTTCCGCTCGCCCACAGGAAGCCGTTGTGGACCGCCAGCGCCATACTTCGCTGATCGCCTGGGGTTCCGCAGTACGCCCACGTAGTGTCGCCCGAGTAGCGGAAGACGCCGGGAACGTACATCGCGATGCCATACAGGTCCCCATTGTACTCGGCCAGGCAGTACACGGCCTTCGCGTCCGGGATCTGCCCGCAATCGACCCACTCTCCATCGTCATGTCGGTAGATATGTCCGCCCGGGGTGGTGTTCTCGGGGGGCGCGAGCAGCGAACCGCGCGTGTTGTAGGCCGCGGTTCCGACGTAGAGGTCACCATCATGCACCGCCATCGCCATCTCCGCGTTTGCGCCGTCGGGGCTGCCGCAATCCTCCCACGAGCCCGGCGCGACGAAACGATAGACATGTCCGCGATTGCCGCCGTACGGCTCGCAGGTCCCAACGTA
>JALGTR010000255.1 GCA_029821265.1 Candidatus Zipacnadia bacterium | reverse complement strand
GTCTGGATCTCGATGAAATCGCAGGAGGATACCACGCCCGGCACCTATAGCGGCTCGGTTGCGCTCTACGAGAGCGGCCGGCGCGTGGCCGCAATTCCTCTTCGTGTGCGCGTAAATGACGCGACGCTGCCGGTAAGCACCACACTGCGGACGGCCTTCAGCATGTACGATCGCTTCATCGCCAATATCTACGGGATGGAGCAGCTCGAGGGCGAGATGCAGATGAAGTACTACCAGTTCGTCGCCGATCACCGCATCAACCCGGACAATATCTACCGCGGAAGCCCGCCCGACATCGAGCTGCTGCGCTATTTTGACCAGAAGGGCCAGCTCAACGCGTTCAACATCATGCAGACGGGTCGTGGAACGCTCGAGGACTACACCGACGAGCGCGTCGCACAGATGCGTGCGACCCTTACCGACTATGTGGCACGTCTGGAAGAGGCGGGGCTCGATGATGAGGCGTATATCTACGGCTTCGACGAGGTGAGCGCGGATTACTACCCGGCGATGCTGAAAGTCGGCAGGATGCTCGACGAGGCGATTCCGCAGATTCCATTCATGACCACCGCGCGCGACAATACCTACGGCATCGCAAGTGGCCTTGATGATGTCGTGGACATCTGGGTCCCGCTCACGGCCAGCTACGACATTGAGGCCGCCGAAGCCGCCAGAGAGCGCGGGCGTGAGGTGTGGTGGTACATCTGCATTGGGCCGAGGCACCCATACGCCAACTTGTTCGTGGAGTACCCGGCAATCGAGGCGCGGCTCATCTGGTGGATGACCTATCAGCACCGCGCGGAGGGCTTCCTGTACTACGCGATGTCCCGCTGGCCCAATCAGGACCAGCCGATCACCATGGATGGGACCAATCGCACGAACTGGAATCCGCAGTCGTGGCAGACTGCGAACGGCGATGGCTCGCTGTTCTGCGCCGGCCCGGAGGGCCCGGTGACGACCATCCGCTTCGAGAACATCCGAGACGGCCTCGAGGACCACGAATTGCTGACGATGCTCGAGAAGCGTCGAGGCGATGGGGGAGAGCTGGGCCGCTCGATGTGCGAGGCGCTTGCACCGACCCTGACGGAGTTCACACACGACAGCGCCGAGTTCGCGGAGATGAGAGTACGGCTGCTGGAGGCGCTTGCGGCCGAGTAGGCGGACGGGCCCTCGCGCCGGATATTCAGCGCGAGCCGTCCTGCTGTTAGGCTGGCGGAGGGGGAGGGATTCGAACCCCCGGTGCCCGTGAAGGCACAACGGTTTTCAAGACCGTCACCTTAAACCGCTCGGTCACCCCTCCGCCTGCTGTCAATTATACACCGAAACTCGCCTGCGGGGCAATGCGGTTGGCCTCAATCCACCTGCAGCACGATCAGATGGTCTGCGGTGCTATCGTAGAACTCGTGACAGGTGAACAGGAGCACCTGCGCCTCCTCGGCGAACCGCCGGACGATCGCCAGTGCGCCCTCCCGGCGCCGCGCGTCGAAGTTAACCAGTGGATCATCAAGCAGCAGCGGAGGCGGTCCATCCGGCCAGATAAGCCGCGTGAGAGCCAGCCTCGCGGCCAGATACACCTGCTCGCGCGTCGCGCAACTCAGCTCATTGTCGACGTCCACGCTCGCGCCTTTGTCGGCTGAGTAGATGGACGGCTTAAGCGTGGTCCGATCGAAGCTGACATCCGCGTACCGACCGCAGGTCAGAGCCGAGAGCAGCTCCGCGCAGGTGGGCTCGAGGACATCGATCGCGGGGCTGAGGGTCTCCTCGTGGGCCTGCGCGAGGAGGTCGCGCGCCAGCACCAGGGCATCTCGTCGCTCCTTCAGTCGCTCGAGGCGCTCCTCCTCCTCGGCGATACGCTCCTCAAGCGAGCGGAGGCGTTCAGGATCTGCGCCGGAATGCAACGCGGTCGCGCGTAGGTCCTGTTTCCTCTCGTCGATGGTCTCCATCTCCGCCTGAAGCCTTTCGATGCGCGAGAGCAGCCGCTGATACTCGTCTGGGCTCATCTCCGTCTGCGCGAGCTCCGAGCTGTTGAGCCGCTCCTGCACGGCGAGCCGCTGCGTCGAAAGATCCGAAAGCTCGGCCTCAAGCTGATCCAGCTCAGCGCTGCCCAGGACGCCCTCAAGCCGCGATCGCGCCTGCGCGAGCGTGTCGCTCACCTCCGACACCTCTCGCGCTATCTCGAGGAACCGGGAGGCATCGTCAACGGCCGCCCCGGCGAGAATGGATTCGAGTTCGCCCTCCAGTTCGCGCGCACGGCAGTCTCGCTGCTTGGCAATACCGAGAGCGCTCTCAGATTGAGCGGACGCGCGTTCGTACTCCGACCTGTGGTGCTCGATTCGCTCTCGCGCCTCGCGGATGCGGCTCTTCAGCGTCTCGAGGCTCTCAGCGCCCTCGCGCGCCAGCAGCGAATCGATCTCGCCCCGAGTCGCTTTGATCTGCGACGTGAGGCCCTTCACCTGCTCGGTGGCTTCCTGGCGTCGGCGTTCTGCCTCGGACAGGCCGACCTGCGATCCGGAGACGGCGGCATAGACGCCAAGTCCCAGGCCTGCGACGGCGAGAGTAAGCAGCCATGGGCTCAGGGCGATGCCCAGAATCACGCCGAGCGCTGCCATAAGGGCTGCCGCGACGTAGAGACTCCGTTGCCTCTCCACTGCCGCCTGCGCCGATTCGAGGCGCCTGTCGGCCTCCTCCGCGACAGGCTGTGCGCGATCGAGCTCATCGGTGAGCCGCCCGAGGTCCCGTTGAAGCTCCTCGATGCGATGCACATGCTCCTCGTCGGGCATGGCCTCCTCAGCCTCGGCGAGGCGCTTCTGAGCGGCCTCGGCGTGCTCTGCGAGGCGCTTCGCGTCTGCACTCGCGCTCTGCGCGTCTGTTCTCGTCGATTGAATGTCGCGCGTAAGCTCCCGGACTCGCTGGGCCTGCTCTGTGGAGATCTCCGGGAGCGCATCGAGCCGTCGTCGGGCATCCTCGATCTGCTCTTCCAGCCGCCGCGCCTCGCGAATGCGGCCGTCAAGCTCGGTGCAGCGCTCCTTCAGTTGCTGGAGATTGCCCTCCAGCCGTCGTCGCTCGTCGACCCGTTCTACCAGCGCGCGTGCCTGCTCGAGCTCGGAGGCCATCTCGTCGCGCTGCGCGGAAAGCGTCTGCAGCTCGGCGGCAGCCTCCTCCGCCTGCCTCACGAGCGGTCGAAGGTCATCTGCCTCGCGTCGCATCTCTTCGATGCGGTTCATTGTCGCCCGAAGTGGGCCCGGCCTCTTCGCCGGGCGATTCAACCCGCGCTCAAGCCTCCTGATATCGGCATCCAGCTCATCGACTGCGGCTCGCGCTCCACTCTCAGCCTCCGGTCCGGCGAGGTTCTGCTGGAGCAGCTCGCTCAGGCGTTCGCCCGCGGCGAGCGCGGCGAACTGCTGCTGAGCGAAGCACGCGGTGCTCTCGTAGACCGCGCGGGAATGCGGCTCAAGCAGCTCCGCAAGGCGCTCACGGACCCGGCCCTCATCAGTCAGGGCCTCTGACTCGTCGCCCACGAGTTCAATGCGGTCCGCTGCGAAGTCGCGGGTCAGCACGTAACGGCTCCCGTCTACCTCGAACTCGCCGGTGATGACGAAGTCGCGCTCGCTGCCCCAGCGCGTGCGGGCGAGGAAGCGCCCGTCGTTGGTGTTCACCTTCGGCTCCGCGAAGAGCAGGCGCACGATCGCCTCGCGCATCGTTGACTTGCCGGACTCGTTCGGCCCCCGGATCACGTTCAGCCTCGGCGCGAACCTCCATGACGCGTCCTCAAAGATGCCGAAACGTTGCACGTGGAGCGAGAGTAGCCTCATCTCGATTCCCCCCGGTTGCGCAGGGCCGCGACGCCGACCTGCAGCGCCCGTTCAGCCACACGCCTGGCCCGCTCGTCAGGCGCCTGTTCGATTCGCTGGCGCGCGAGCTCGACGAAACGTCCGAGGGTCAGCGACTTCACTGCCTCGAGATCTTCCAGGCTCTCGGCGGCAAGACGCGATTCATCACGGATTCGCAGCGCGAAGAAAGCGTCGGCGACGCGCTCGCGAACATGCTCCGTATCGATGACGACGTCGGCGGGAACCAGACCCTCGAGACAGACCTCCAGCAGCAGCTCTGGGTCTCCGCGGTCAGCAAGCAGGGAGACGAGGTCCTCGGTGCCGCTGAGGTCGCCGGCGTTGATCGTGAGCTGCGTGGCCGTGAGTGTGCCAACCTCGACGCGCTCGACCTGCGCGCGGCCGTCGCGAACGGTCACCAGGGCAACACAGCCGCGTCCGCGGTCGCTGAAGCCGCCCACCTCCGGCGAGCCGGGGTTGATCGCGGTGACGCCACCCTCGCTCAGGTCCACCCACGAGTGCCAGTGACCCAGTGCGAGATAGTCGAGGCCTGTGGCAGCGATCTCCTCTCGCCCGAACATGCTGCCGTCCTCGATATCACCACGGGCTACCGAACCGTGCGCCACGCCGATGTTGACCGCTGCACCCGGATCCGCCCGCATCTCGCTGAGCGGCCGCTGGTCGCCGCGTCCGCAGATATGCGCGCTGGCGTGGATCGCGACGTCCTGATCGGGTAGCCGCATCGTCACTGGCGTCGGTCCGCGGACGACCTCGACGAGCTCAGGCAGGGCCGTAACGCTCGGGCTGTCCCAGAATCCGCCCTCGCCCCAGCAGTCATGCGTGCCCGGCAGGAGGATGACGCGGATCGGAGGCGAAGTCGTGGTGAGACGCGTGAGCTGCTCGAAGGCGAACGACACCGTCTGCCGCTGCGGGCGCGCGGTGTCGAAGAGGTCGCCTGCAACCACGAAGAGCCGGGCCTCGCGCGCGATGGCTTCGTCGATGGCGCGCACAAACGCCCGGCGTGTCGCCTGTCGGAGCTTTGCGCCGGCCGCTCCCAGCGCATGATGCGGGGCGTCGAGGTGCACATCGGCCGTGTGTACGAGCGTGAGAGCGGACATCGGAACCTCCTCCCGTCCCCTTTGTGGAAGCCGTGGGACCGACGACGTTGGCCGGTATCGCCACCTGGTGAACCTGCCCCCGCCCGTGAGCGTTCATCACGACAGGAGGCGATGCGCATGACGACACGACTGACGATGGCACTGCTGGCGACGCTCGTCATCCCGGTCGCGTCCGCCGACGTCGCCTGGCATGAAAGCTTCGAGGACGCGTGCCGGGCCGCCGCCGCGGGCAATAGG
>JALGTR010000254.1 GCA_029821265.1 Candidatus Zipacnadia bacterium | reverse complement strand
CAGCCGCCCAGGACGGATGAGCCGCCGGGGTCGGCGGCATGTGGAGGAGAACTTCGACATGCGCAGGCTCAATCAGCGCCTGGTGGGGATCTACGAGGACGTTGCCGCGGGAAGGTTGCCGAGCCATGACTGAGACGAAGCGCGCGGCGGGCAACGAGCCGCTGGTGAGCGTGATCATACCCACCTTCAACCGCTGGCCGCTGGTGTGCGAGAGCATCGACAGCGCGCTGGCGCAGGACTACCCGAACTTCGAGGTCATCGTGGTGGATGACGGCTCGTCGGACGAGACCGAGGAGGAGCTGCCGGGGCGCTACGTTGACCGGGTGCGCTACATCCGGCAGGCGAATCAGGGCCCGTCGGTGGCGCGCAACACGGGGATCGAGGCGGCACAGGGGGAGTACATCGCCTTCCTCGACAGCGATGATCTGTGGCTGCCGGGCAAGACCAGGGCGCAGGTCGCCGTTCTCGAGCAGGACCCCAAGTACGCGGCCGCGTACGGGATCTGCTTGCTCGCGGACGCCGACGGGACCCCCACTGGTGAGGTGCTGGGGAACACCGCTCGCGGATGGTCGGGCGACAACTTCGCGGGCGTGCTGCGGCTCAATCACATACAGACTTCGACGGTCATGGTCAGGCGCGATGTGCTTGTCGGCACGGTTGGCCTCTTCGACGAGCAGATGCTGAGCGGGCAAGACGTCGATATGTGGCTGCGCATCACTATGCAGCACCTGGTTGCCTTTGTGCGTCGCCCCGTTGCCCTCTACAGGGTGCACCGAGGCCAGTGGTCGGACTATGTTGTGCGATGCGGCCACCGGCTCCGGGGCAGCCAAGACATGTTGCAGAAGCTGCTCACGGACCTCCCGCCGGAGAGAGAGTGCATGCGCCCCGGCATCACAGGTCGGCTTGTCGCGTGCCGCCTGAGGCTCGCGGAGCTTGAGCACCAAGACGAGGGGTGGCCGGGGACCATGGCGGCCGTGCGGGCGATCATCGGCGAGGAGACCGAGGCAATACACACATTCTATCCGCACGAGGCTATGGCCCACATCGTGTGCGCTCGAGTTGGGGGTGATGAGGCTGAGGCACGACGCGAAGACGTCGTTCGCCTGCTGGATAGCCTCGAGGCGCCCGCGGGCGTTCGCCGGCGATGGATCGGCATGTTCCACTGCGCCATGAGCAGGCAGCTTCTGATGGATCGCCGGACGGCAGAAGGTGTGGCGAGTGCTCTCCGGGTCGCACTGGTCTCGCCCGGTACATTCGCTCGTCACCTGCTCCCGGCGCTTGCCCTAGCCCCCGGCTGGGCCCTCCGCAACCTGCGGCGGCGGGTGCTTGGTGGGCGAGCGGCCGGACTGTCGAATGCTGAGGGGGGTGGGACGGCTTGAGTCGGATGGCGGGGTACTGGCGGGTAGCGGGCGACGGCGCGGCGACGCTGGAGCGCATGGCGGCGCCGCTGCCGGGCGAGACCACACGCGCCCAGAGCCACTGCTCGCCCGAGTTCGGCGTCGTCTGCCTGGACCCGATCGCCGCGCCGGATGCGCGCAGGATTGCCTGCTCGGAGCCGAGCGATGTGGTGGTGGCGGTGAGTGGTCACCTGTTCGGCCTCGACCGGAAGCCACACGACCGGCCCGCACAGCACTGCCTCGACCTGTACCTGCGCTACGGCGACGACCTGGCGCTGCACCTGAGCGGGACCTTCACGATCGCCGTGTGCGACCGGCGGGATGGCGTGCTGCGGCTGATCACCGACCGGTTCAACTCGCGGGCGTTCTACTGCTGCGAGGTGGGCGATGGCGTCCTGTTCGCCAACTCGCTTGCGGCCATCCTCTCCCACCCGGCGGTGCAGACGTCGGTCAGGGAGGAAGCGGTGCTGCAGTTCCTGGTGATCGGCCAGTTGATGGGGCGGGACACCTACTACCCCAACATCCACCACCTGCCGCCCGCGTCGGTGGTCCGGTTCGGCGCGGCCACCGGGTCCCAGCAGTACTGGCAGCCGGAGTTCGACGCCGACCCGACGGAGCCGCTGGAGGACTCCGCTCGCCGAATGGCGGACGTGATCCGGACGGCGATCGCCGCCGCAACGACCGGCGACAGCCGCGACGGCTTGATGCTCAGCGGGGGTATGGACTCGCGGGTCATCGCTGCGGCGGCGTCGAGACCGATGGCCTGCCTGACGATGCACGCGGTCGAGGCCATCGAGCTGGACCTGGCACGGCAGGTTGCCGAGACCCTCGGGCATGAGCACGTGTTCGTGCGACTTGACGACGATTTCCCGCTGGGGCTGCTGGAACGCGGCGCACTCGTGGCGGATGGCATGCACCCGTTCGTGCACGCCCAGCCTTTGCTGACTGATGGTGCCGTGAAGGAACTCGGGCTCAACCGCCTGTTCAACGGCTGGGGCATGGATATGTACTTCGCCGGCATGTGGATGCCATCAAAGCGCTGGGGACACGGGCCGGCCCGAGAGGAGGACGTCGATGTCGCGGGGTTCTTCCTGGAGGAGCTTGAGGCGACGCCGTTGACCCAGTTGTCGGATCTGGTGGGTCCCGAGCGCGCCAACGAAGCGCGCGACGGCGCGGCGTCCCGACTTACCGCGCGGCTCGACGAGTGCCGACAGCACGCGGACAACATCCACGACGCCATCGCGCTGGCCATCGTGCGCAACTTCTCGCGCTTCCCGCACTACCTCAATCTGAAGGCACTGTCATCGGTCTGCGCGGAAGCCGCCCCCATGCACGACGTTGGGCTCATCGAGGCACTCCTCCGCACGCCGTATCAGCATCGGTTCTATGCCCGCGCCTACCGGCGCGCGCTGCAGATCATCGACGCACGGATGACGCGGATACGGTACTCCGGCACGGGGGTGTGCATCTATCAAAACGACTACCTCCAGATGGCCGCGTCCTACCTGCAACAGAAGATCGCCCGGCGCGCGGGCAAGGTCTGGCACGCTCTCAAGGGCACGCCGGAGCGGATGGTCAAGTCGGCGTGGCCGGACATGTCACGCAGCATGCGCGATCATCCAGCATGGCGAGCGACGCTGCGGGAGTATACACGTACATCATGGCTGGTGGATCACGGCATGGTGAGTGGAGACGGATTGGCCGCTGGGGTTGAGGCGTTCATCGCAGGACGAAGCAAACGCGTGGGTCTGTTGACGAACTGGCTGACGCTCGAGGCCTGGTTCCGGCACTACGGGTAGAGGCAGACCGGTAGGCGTCGATGGAGGGCATGTGCTCGTATCATGGGTAGCCGCACACCCGCTGGGGAACGGATGGCGAGTGTCAGCGTCGTGGTGCCCGCGTACAACGCGGAGCGCACGATCGGCAGGGCGCTCGAGTCGGCCCGTGCCCAGACCTACGAGGGCATCTGCGAGATCATCATGGTCGATGACGGCTCCACCGATGCGACCGCTGAGATCGTGCAGCGCGACTTCCCTGACGTGACTCTCCTGCGTCAGGAGAACCAGGGAAGCGCGGTCGCGCGCAACCGGGGAGTCGCGGCGGCGCGTGGTGACTACATCGCATTCCTCGACAGCGACGATGAATGGCTGCCGGAGAAGACCGAGGCCCAGATGGAGTGCTTGGCCGAGCACGAGGGGCTGGTGATGACGCTCGCGGATGCGATCACGGTAGTGGGCAACAGGCACAAGCTGGAGAAGGGGACCGGGAGAGGGCCGCTGGTCCAGCCGTTGAACTTCCGGGAGGTGTTCCCGTTCTTCCGCTTCCACCAGGGCTGCTCGGGCTGGATCATGGAGCGGGGAGTCTTTGAGCGCAGCGGCGGCTTCCGGGCGGAGATGCGCCGCACGCAGGACACCGAGCTGCTGTGGCGGCTGCTCATCGAGGGCCATTCGCTGGCGCGCCTGAGGATGCCGCTCTACCGCTACTACCCCAGCGATCAGCGCAGGAGCCCGGGCGATCTGGCTCGGTTATCGCGGATCGGCCACGAATGCTACGCACCTGTCGTTGAGGAGTACGCGCGCCTCGCGGAGCGGGAGTTCAGTCTGCTATCCCGAACCGAAGTGGGCAAGAGAGTGAGTAGCTTCTACCTAGCTGCGGCATTGCGCCTCTGGCGCGTTGGGGAGCGGGAGGCCGGCGAGGAGTCCATCGGGAAGGCACTGGCCGGCGTCGAGTATCTCGGGGCCAGGGACCGGGTGCTCTGCCGACTGGCAGCACATAGCCCGCATTCCCTACGTAGCGTCGCGTCCAAGGTGCTCACGTTGGTTGGGGGATGAGAGGGTACTGGGGCGACGGTCTGGACGGCTCTGACCCGGAACCCAAGAGACACCCAAGCGATTGGGATGCCCTCGCTCGTCAGGGTCCTGGTAGTCACGGCGTCGCGATGCACGTGGATAGCGTGGCTTCAGCACAGCCGCCTGCGCCCCAGTGGGGCGAAGAGGTACGGTGCTGCCGGTGCCCGGAGGTCAGGAGTGGATCTGCCATGGGCGACCACGAGGAGTTGGGTAGATCGGCCCATGCTAGTTCGGACAATCGGCCGCTTGTGAGTGTCATCATGCCGACCTACAACGGCGCTCATTTCGTGGCCGAGACGGTGGCAGCGATCCAGGCCCAGACGTATGAGAACTGGGAACTGATTTGTGTCGATGACGCCTCCAAGGACTGCACGGTGGAGGTGCTCCGCCAACTCGCAGCCCGCGATGAGCGCATCCGCGTGCTCGAGCGCAAGGTCAACGGTGGGCCGAGCGCGGCGCGCAACACCGCGATCGCCCATGCCCATGGCGAGTTCATCGCCGTGCAGGATCAAGATGACCTTTCCCTCCCAGATCGCTTCGAGATCCAGGTGCGCCGCTTCGCGGAGGATCCGGGACTGGGTCTGCTGGGCGCGGGAGCCGTCTGCATAGACCAGAACGGCGAGGAGACTGGTACTCGGGAGCCCAAGCGCGTCACGGACGTCCCCATCAGGCACCACCTGTACTCCTGCGATGCGCCCTTCGCCCATTCGACGGTGATGGTCCGGCGGGAGGTCTTCGATCGTATCGGGGGATACGATCAAGCTCTCAGGGGGCCGGAGGACTACGACATGTACCTCCGGGCAGCCCTGCACTGCAGGCTCGGGGCGCTGCAGCAGCCAGTGCTCAAGTACCGACGGCACGCGGGGCAGTTCAGCGTGACGGAGAGAGCGGAGCAGGTTCTCCTGGCCGACTTCGCGCGTCGCAGGGCCGTTGCAGCGCTGTCCGGCATGCCGTTCGACGAGGAGCGAGAGTTGGCGCGCGTTCGAGCCTTGGTCGGCCAGAAGGT
>JALGTR010000253.1 GCA_029821265.1 Candidatus Zipacnadia bacterium | reverse complement strand
GGAATGGTCGTGGACAACGCCATCGTGATATTGGAGAACATCACGCGGCACAGGGAGGAAGGCGAGAGCGCGGCGGAGGGGGCGATCTTCGGCGCCTCGGAGGTGGCAATGGCGGTCGCCGCCTCGACGCTCACCACGCTCTGCATCTTCTTTCCCCTGTTGTTCGTCAGGGGCCTGACGAAGGTCATCTTCGCGCCGTTCGCCATCGTCGCCGCCGTGGTGATCCTTGCTTCGCTTTTCACCGCCTTGTCCATGACGCCGATGCTGGCCTCGCGCCTGCTGCCAAAGGATTATGCCGGCGCCAAGTCCAAGAGCCGCAGCACGTTCTTTCGCATCAGCGAGGCGGTTTTTGACCGCCTTGCGTCGGGATATTCCAGGCTTCTGGGATGGGCGCTCCGCCACCGTGCCGTTGTGATCGTGGCGGTGATTGCCCTGTTGGCCGGCAGCCTGGTGCTCGTCCCCGCGATCGGCTGGGAGTTCATGCCCAAGGAAGACCGGGCCATGATCATGGGGACCATCAAAACGCCTATCGGCACCCGGGTCGAGCGGACGGCCGAGACCATGCAGGCCGTCTATCGGGCCATTTCCCAGGAGATTCCCCGCGAGCAAATCCGCGCCGTCTTCACACGGTGCGGCGTCTCAGGAACGGGATTCACCACGGACGAAGGGGCATACGTCGGCATGTTCGGCGTAAAACTCGTTCCCAAGGACCAGAGAGACCGCCATGTAACCGAGATCGCCGAGGGGTTGCGAAGGCGCCTGCACGCGATCGCGGGACCCTGCTCGATCTCGAAATTCCGCATCTCGCTCGAAGACCCCATGTCGGGAATGATCATGGGAGGCGAACAACCCCTGAGCGTGCGTATTCTGGGAGATGACCTGGACGCTGCCTATAACTACGCTCAACGGCTCAAGGCGAAGATTGAGCAAATCCCCGGCACGGTTGATATCGCCGTCTCGATGGAGAAGGGGGCGCCCGAGGTCTGGGTGAACGTGGACCGGGAAAAAGCATCGGCCATGGGCCTCAACGTAGCCGACGTGGCCGACGCGGTTCGCACCGCCGTCTACGGGCGGGTCGCCAGCAAGTACCGAACCCACGGCGACGAGTACGACATTCGTGTCCGCCTGCGAGAACAAGACCGGGCGCGAATAGAGGACCTCGGACAGCTTCCCATCCGGCTGCCCACGGGCGAGCTGGTGCGGTTGGAGAACGTCGCCCGCGTGGAGAGGCAAAGAGGCCCCATCAAGATCGAACGAAAGGACCAGCGCCGTATCGTGCGGGTCGAGGGAGACGTTCACGGTCGCTCGCTCGGCGAGGTGATGACGGACGTGGAAAAACTGATCGCGCAGAATCCTCCCCCGCGGGGCCTGACGGTAACCATCGGTGGTCAGAAGGAGGACATCCAGGAATCTTTCCTCTGGCTGACGCTGGCTCTCATGGTTGGGATGGTCTTGGTGTACATGATCATGGCCTCGCAATTCGAGTCGCTCATCGATCCCTTCGTCATCATGTTCTCGCTTCCGTTCGCGTTCATCGGTGTGATCTGGTTCCTTGCACTGTTCGGGTACAGCCTGAATATCATCGTCTTCCTCGGGATGCTCCTGCTGGTCGGCATCGTCGTGAACAACGCCATCGTCCTGGTGGACTACATCAACATCCTCCGCGCTCGGGGCCGGAGCATGATGGAAGCCGTCCAGGAGGCGGGTCGGACACGGCTGCGCCCGGTCCTGATGACCGCCATAACCACCATCGTTGCCCTCATGCCGATGGCCTTCAAAAGCGGCCAGGGCTCGGAAGTGTGGAACCCGCTGGGAGCCACGATCATGGGCGGGTTGCTCGTCTCGACCCTGGTGACGCTGGTGCTGGTTCCCACCATCTACAGTATCTTTGAAAGCCACGTAAAGTTGCATAATCACGCCTAGGGAGCATCGAATGAAACTGGTTCTGATTGCCTACAATGAAGCACTGGACGAGGAAGTAGGGGAACTGCTCGATGAAAATGCCGTGGAAGGGTTCACGAAGTGGACGAAGGCCTACGGCAAGGGCCGCTCCAGCGGGCCGCATCTGGGCACGCACGTCTGGCCGAAGGCGAACAACGTCCTTGCCGTGGTCACCGATGACGAGACGGCCGGGAAACTGCTCGACGGCGTTCGGCAGTTGCGGACGCGCCTTGCGAAGGAGGGCGTCAAGGCCTTTCTGCTGAACGTCGAAGACCTGTCATAACCACAGGAAGCCCCCACCACGAAGATGAGTTGAGATACTCCGAAGTCCGCACGGCGTCAACGGAAATGCCGGGATGCAGTCCGGCCGGGTCCTCCCGGCTTCCGAACACGCCGGGGCCACGGTGACGCGCCTCGCCCTTTCGCAGCGTGAACCGCTCGCGTTTCGCCCTCCCCCGATCGCCGGGGCAGAACCCCTCACCGTCTCCGGCACGGCGCCCCGCTGCGCTCGAAACGCTCGCGGAGCCACGCAAGGGGCCATTCGGTGCGTGGTCATCGGTCGTACCCGGCGACCAGCCCGAACACCCGCCTGAACGGCTACGCGGACCGGGGGCATCTGCACGGCGACGTGCGGGACAACGTGTGCATGGGTGCGCGGTATAGTCTGTCGCCGGCGCGATGGATGGACCTGAAGGTCATGGGCAACACGACCTGGTCGACGGGCATCCGGGCGGAGATCATCTCCGCGCCGACCGGCTCGGGCATTCCGACGCAATCACGGCCGCCGTACCTGCCCGGCTGCCAATGCGACCACAATACGCACATCAACAACGGCCGGACAAGGCCGTTCGTCTATGCAAAGACCGACTACAGCCTCCAGGGCGTATTGCCCCCCGGAGAGCGAGAGGCTCACGTTCGAGGCATGGCAGCAATCGGGCCTGGACGTGCACAGCACGATGCTGTCGGGGCACAACGGCAAGCCCACGGGGACGCAGGTGTTCGTGTTCCCGAACGAATACGAGGTCGGCAGGGCGAACGTGGGGGTGTTCAACTGGAACGGCGAACCGAGCGTGGACGTGGACCTCTCGGCAATCCTCCGGCCCGGGCAGAGGTTCAAGGCGTACAACTGCCTGGATATCACGACGACGATCCCGCGGGCGCACGCCGTGCTCGACCAGACATACCCGGCGGCGCCGATACCGTTTCCGATGAAGCGGGACACCTCCTCGCCGGACTTTGAGGCGGCCCTGGTGATACCCATCGGTTAGGTTGCCGGCGACCGCCGGCTCTGATAGGAGGGGCCGAGGGAACGAGGCAGACAGCGGCGAAGGCCGATGACGCAAAGAGAAAAGGGGCCGGGGGATCGCGGCTAGCGAACCCGAGCGGGTAGAGACCGGCGCGGAGTTCGGAGCGGGCGCCACATGGGAGGGCATCGATGAGTCCACCGTGCCGTGCGTCGATCATCTGCGGCAGTCAGATCGATCAATCCCCGACGCATGAAGGGGCGAAGTTCCAGGCGCAGAACCGGAAGAAGAGCGATTGCGTCACGGTCACCGTCACGGCGCTGGATATCTGGGGCTGCACGCAGGTGAGCGATGTGGCCCACGTGATCGTGGTCGCCCCCACGGTCCTCTGCGAGGAGTGTGATTCCCCTTCGGCCGGTCCCCCGGGCGGCGGTCGTGCCGTCTGTGCAGTGCGGGCCGGGGAGGGAGTTCTCCCAGGGGATCCCGCAGGGCTGCGTGCGGACCAAGACCGGTGGCCTGATCCTCGGTCTGTCGTTCAACGACGGCGTCGGGCTGGAGGAGGGCAACCGGACGGGCATCGGCTGGCGCTTGGGCCCGATCCGTCAGATACAACACGCCCTGCGGCGATTTCGACGAGGTCATCTTTGAGGACGGCAGCCGGTGCTATTACTTCCACGGCCAACCGGCGCCGGGCTCGTGCCTGCACACCCTCAGCGGCGGCCGGGGGGCGGCGGAGACCACGAGGAGACGGCCCCGACGGGACATTGTACAGGTACACGGAGGACGGCCGTCCGACGAGCGCCGCGAGCCTGAACGGCACGGTGATCTACTACGACTGCACCTACTTCGCCTACGACGCGGCGGGCAACCGCACGATGGTCAAGGACGCGCTCGGCAAGTGTACCTACTTCGACTACGACGAACTCAACCGCCCAAAGGGCGTCCGCGACGCATTGGCCCAGGAGACCTACTACCTCTACGACCCTGTCGGCAACCGCACCGCCGTCGTGGACGCTTTGGGCCGTGCAACCTATTGGTCCTATGACGCCCTATCCCGCCCCATCGCCGCCACCGACCCCCTCGGCCAGTCGGAGACCTACGACTACGACCCGGCGGGCAACCTGATCGCCTCCACCGACCCGGACGATCACACCACCTACTTCACCCACGACGCCCTCAACCGGCAGACCGAGGTCCTCTACCCCGACGGCACCTACCACTACTTCACCTACGATGAAGTCTCCAACCTCTCCGCCGCCCGCGACAGCCGCGGCTGGACCTACTTCACCTACGATCCGCTGAATCGTCTGACGTTGGAACTTGACCCCGCCGGTCCGGCGACGTATCATGCATACGACGCGGTGGGGAGAAGGGCGATGGTGGCCGTCAGCGGGCTCGAGCCGGCCTACTACACCCACGACGCGCTGGGGCGCATGACGCGGGTATCGCGCGTCGGGACTCCGCAGTGCGACTACACCTACGACGCTGCCTCGAACCTCACGACCAAGGTCTTCGCCAACGGGTCGTACGCCTACTTCTCGTACGACGACGCCGGCCGCCTGACGAAGATCGACACGCGCAACGCCGACGATTCGTCGCTCGTGTACTTCGCGTACGAGTACGACGCGGCGGGCCGGATCACGGCCATCGCGCGCGAGGAGGGGCGGAGCATCTACTACGGCTACGACGCCATTGATCGGCTGATCTCCGAGACCTGGCGCGATTCCTCCGGCGCGGCGATCTACGCCTACCAGTGGGACTACGATCCGGTGGGGAACCGGACGTGGCAGGACTTCAACGGCGCGCAGACCTACTACGAGTACAACGCGGCGAACGAGATCGTCCGCAGCCACGCGTATCCTGCCGACGAATGGACCTACTACACCCACGATTCGCACGGGAACCTGACGCGGATCGAAGGACCGGGTGGGACCACCTACTTCGACTACACGCCGTGGAACATGATTCAACGCATCGCAGGCGGCAATGACGCCGTCTACTTCGACTACGACGCGCTGCACCGGAACCATCGTCTCGACGACGCCTCCGGCAGCACGTATTACACCTGGGA
>JALGTR010000252.1 GCA_029821265.1 Candidatus Zipacnadia bacterium | reverse complement strand
CCAGCGGACAGTCCTCGCGCTCTCCAGCGCAGCGCGCGATCGCCCCGAGCTCCGCCAGCACATCGGAGCCGTGTGGCAGTATCTTCGCCGCCGCGCCCCGCACCAGCCAGTAGCTGCCCGCGTCACATGCGACCTGCTGGCCCGGTGCAAGCTCCTCGATCGGGCCGCTCGGGACCGCCAGCCGGAGGCCATCCGCAGCATTAGACGATCGCGGTGCGTCCGCCGCTTCCCGAGATCTGCGCGCCTGCTCCGCCAGCCGTCTGCGTGAGAGGCCGGGCAGCCCGGCGCGCACCGGCTCCGAACGCGCCTCGGCGTCCTGAGGCCGCCTGTTCGGCGTCTTGCCGGGCCCCCCGTCGATCTGTCTCAGGCGCCTGCGGAGGCGCTTCGAAAGCATGGACTGATCTCTCCGGATCTTCCTGTCGGCCGTCCTATCCGTCCGCGATGTCTGCGAGCTGTTCGGCGAGTCGGGCATGGAGCGCAGCCACGTAGTTCGCCTGCGCCGCCGCCGCCTGCCAGACGATCTCGGGATCCTCGCTCTCCGGCGCATTTGCCGCGGCGTTGATCTTGGTCGCCAGCAGTTGCTCCTCTGTCACAAGCTCCTCGTGGCGTGCAGCGGCGTCGCCCACCCCGTCCAGCACCTCGCTGGCCTCGCGGAGCATCTCGGTGCCGGCCGCGGCCCGCCGCAGATGCGCCGCCAGGCCTCGCTCTGCCCAGGTGACTGCCTGCTCCCGCAGAGCCTCCGATTCCGGCGCCATGCACGCCTCGAGGTGTCGCCCGACCGCCTCCCACGCGCCCGTGCCGGCCGGAACGTGCACGATGGTCTGCAGTCGCATCACCGTCGCCGCCCGTCGGATGGCGCTGCGGAGCACATCTGCCCGCTCTGGCTCTCGCAGTCGCGCTCCCAGCGAGAACTGATGGAATGGCTGCTGGCCAGCGACCCCTGATCCTCCAGCGCTTCCGGCCCTCCACGCATCCAGGAACTGCTCCCGGCTGCTGGCGACATGCGAATCCCGTCCGGGCGGCAGATACAGGACGCGGTCCTCGGCCATGATGTAACCGGTCAGCAGCACCCACCGGGGCGAGGAGCCGAGTCGTATGAGCACCGGATATCCCTGTAGCAGGGCCTGGTGCGCGGTTTCGAAGGCCTGCTCCGCGGTGGGGCCCGACCAGATGTTGTGGGCGAAGCCGAGCTGATCGGCGAGCACCTCGAACGGGCTGCGATCCATCACCCGCTGGCCCAGCTCCGGCCGCTTCGGGTCGAAGACGGTCTCGAATGCGGCCCCCGAAAGCGCGATCATCTCCTCCAGGCTCAGCGTAACGCCTCGATGCGCCAGCGCCGCCCGCATCGCGGACAACGCCTGCAGGACCTCGCCGCTCTGCGCTGCATGCGGCGGGACGCCTTCGATCACGCGTGAGCGTCGACGCATCTCCTCCGCGCGCTCCTGCTGCTGCTGCTCACGGTGCCCCCAGTATATCAAGCCGATGCTGCGCTTGGCCATCGCCGCCGCGTGCGTGTCCGGATACTGCTCGATGACGCGCTCGTAGAGTTTCTCGACCTCCGTCTGTTCCCGGCCCATTCCGCTGGCCGCCCGCGCCATCAGCAGCGCCGCATTCGCGCACTCCCGCCGTTGCCGGGGGAAGCTCGCCATCAGCTCGGTGGCGGCCTTCATCGCCTTCTCGAATTCTCCCGCCTCAAACCACGCTCGCGCAACCTCGAGGCGTCCGCGCGCACACAGAGCTGGCGCGTCCTCGTATCGGAGGCACAGCTCCTCACAGGTCCGTTCGACCGCCTGAGGATCCTTCAGGACCTCCCGCTGGATCGTCATGATCCGCATCAGCGCATCGTCCGCGTACGGGCTCGAGGGGTAGTTGTCCGCAAGCGCGCGGTACTGCACCAGCGCCACCGTCGGCTCTTCCATCTCCTCGGCGTAGATATATGCCAGCTTGTAGATGGCGTCGTCGGCGAGCGGGCTCCGCTCGTATTCCCGGGCGAGGCGGAGGTACTCCTCCGCGGCCATCTCGAACTGCCCCTGTGCCAGAAAGGCCTCCGCCCGCCGATAGAGGCGCTCGGCCTTCGAGGAGCAGCCCGCGATCAGCGCAAGCGCCAGCAGCGCCACAGCCAGCCGCCTCACAGGTTCTGCACCTCCTCCAGCACCAGCCGCACCCGTGGCAGCGATTCGCCCATCTCCGGGAATGTCTCCTCCAACGAGGCCACGAACTGCGGCAGATCGTGCTGACGCACCCTCTGGCGGACGTAGCGCAAGCCGCTGACCTCATTGAGCGTTGCGCTGTTGGCGATCTCCTCCAGCACCAGCATCACGCGCTCGCAATCCGCCGCGGCCTCGCGATCGACCCCGGTCGGATCGTCAAGCTGAAAGCTGACCTCGCGCATCACCTCGGTGAGGTCCTGCCGGAGCACACGCTGGCGCAGGCACTCGTACTGCATCTGCTCGAGGTCTCGACCGGCCCGCGCACGCTGGAAGATCACCGCGCCCCACACGCCGATCGCGATCAGAAAGAGTGCCGCTATCGAGATGCGAAAGACGTTCCGCCGAACCTTCCAGCGCGCACGAATGGTCGGCGCGCATTGCTCCGACTTCGCCGACAGCTCCTCAAGCACCTCGCGCGACAGTCCCACGCCCTCGAGGCCCACTCGCCCGTCATCATCGGTGACCGCCCGTCGCGCGGCTCTCGCTCGCTCCCGGCCGGCGCGCTCTGCCAGAACCTGTTCGGTGATCCGCCACATGGCCCGCCGCGGGTCGCGGCTGAAGCGTGGGCCTTGCAGGGCCGAGAGCATACGCTCCCAGGCCTCGCGAACAACCTCCCGCGCCGTCTCCTCATCCTCCATCGCCGACAGCGCCATGGCGTACATGCCGTCCGCCGTCTGGTACAGGAGCGCATCCAGCGCAGACACGTTTCCGCGCCGGCAGCCTGTCCGAAGCTCTACGGCCGTCCGCAGACCCACTACGGGCCCTCCGTGAAGATGTCGTCCGACAGCCCCTGGTTGATCCGATAGTTCGAGAAACTCAGCTCGATCGTCCCACCCTCATCACGCCCTGTCATCGCGCCGGACGCCATCTGGGCGGTGATCCGCTCGGGCATCCAGTGGCTGCCCACGCGCATCCACTTGAAGCGAACCGTCAGCATCGCCTTCCCGCCGCGCCAGATCTCGCTCTTGAGCAGCAGGTGCCGGTCGCTGTCGATCCACACCAGCACCCTCCCGCTGCCCGGCCCCTCCTCAAGTGGGGCGAGTTTGATGCACCGCACCGGTCGCCCGCCGAGCGTCCCCGTTCCGTTGAAGCTCGCGTTCGCGTACGTCTCGATGTGCTCCGCGAGGTTGCCCATCAACAGCGCGTCTCGCGGCAGGATCGCGATACCGTCCGACTCGACGTGCACTCTGTCGGGCCTCTTGTAGTACACCTTCACCGTGCGCCTGGGGATCCTCAGATTCGGCGCATCGACGGTGACCGTCACCGTTGCGGTGTAATCCCGGACTGCCTGCGTCGCCCGCAGCGCCTGCTTCACCGTCTGCATCGCGCTCTGCGCATGCCCGACGCCGGCGATCAGGCAGAGCACGATCGCGAGCGGAGCCAGTTTCCTCAGCATGTGATGTCCCTCCGCGCGAACACCGCTCCACCCACCACCGTCGCGCCGACGGCGTAGCAGGCCAGGTAGAGAAGGCTCTGGCGCAGTGTCTGCCAGTCGATCTCCGCCGCGAACGCGTCCGTCGGCACCGTGATCAGGCTACTGATCAGGTAGGGCTCGACGTTCTCGAAGTATGGCATCGTGCCCACCACCGCGCTCACAAGCAGCAGCGCAACAGTCAGCCCGGCCGCGGTCATCGGGTTGTCGAGAATCGCCGAGAACATCAGCGCGACCAGCGCAATCGTCGCCATCGCCACGCATCCCAGCCCATAGGCCTGGGCTACCCGCACAAGCCCCGTCTGAGCGTCGAGGATGGTCAGCCCGCCCCGCAGGATCACCAGGTCCCCCCAGCCGAACACCGCCTGCCCGAATCCCAGGGCAGCAAGTCCCAGAACGATAGTCAGCGCCGCCGCGAAGCCCGCAGAGGTCAGCAGCTTCGCAGCCAGCACCGTCAGCCGCCCCACCGGGCGCGTCATCATCGTCCGCAGCGTGCCGAGCTGGCGCTCCCCGGCGATCGTCGCTCCCACGACCACCGCCACGAGCATCGGCAGCAGCACCACGATCGCCACCGGCAGCGCCGCCTGCGCCACGAACAGGGCGGTCACGGTCTTCCCCGCGACCACGAACTCCGACAGCATCCGCTCGTCCAGCTCAAGCTGATCCTGTCTGTAATGACTCCCCCACGTGATCAGGCCCGCCAGCAGCACCACCACCCCGAAACTCGCCCACGTGATACGCTGGCGATACAGCTTGCTCAACTCGCTCCTTAGCGCCGCGCCCAGCATCTTTGCCCCCGGTCCTTAGACCGCTCCCGGCCCCTTCGGTGTTCCAGACTCGCTCTCGCCGTCGTCCGTGCGTCGCGCGCTCTCCCGGATAATCTGCATGTAGAAGCTCTCCAGGCTCCGACGCATGGGCGTCAGTTCCTGGACCCGAACTCCCGCCCTCACGAGCATCTCGTTGATATCCGCGGCGTCGAAGACGTCGTTCCGGGCCTCGATCGTCCGCTCGTCGATCGCCGTCGCCTCCACCCCCGCCTTCTCGCACAGGACCTCCAACGCCCGCTCCACATCCTCCACCACGATTCGCACACCCGGCCGCGCGCCCTCCAGCACGCCCCCGACCTCGCCCTCCGCCACGATCCTCCCCCGGCTGATCACCGCCACGTGCGTGCACAGCGCCTCCACCTCGTGCAGCAGATGGCTCGAGAGGAAGATTGTGATCTCGTCCTCCCGCAGCCGCCGCATCAGCTCACGCACCTCCGCGAGCCCCTCTGGATCGAGCCCCGAAGCCGGCTCGTCGAGTATCAACAGCTCAGGCCGCGGAACCAGCGCCTGCGCGATGCCCAGTCGCTGCCGCATGCCGTGCGAGTACGTGTTCACCCGCCGGTGCGCCGCTTCCGTCAGTCCGACGGTCCGCAGCGCCCTCTCCAGCGATCGCCTCGGCACACCTCCCGACAGCGACGAGAGCAGTCGCAGGTTCTGCCACCCGGTCAGGTGCGGGTAGAACGCCGGCGCCTCCACCAGCGCGCCAACACGCCGCCCCACCGAGAGCCGCTGTGCCAGCGGCGCCCCGAGCACCCGCGCCTCGCCCGAGGTCGGCCGGATCAGGCCCGAGGAAGCCGAACAGCGAGCCGCGCGGCACAGACAGGTCCAGCCCGTCCACCGCGCGCACCCGCCCGTAGTACTTCGTCAGGCCCCGGGTCTCGATGACCGTCTCAACCGGTGGGAGCATCGCTCTGAAGCTCCATCGTGACAATGCTAAGACAAACCGCGTCCTGAATCCGTCGCACCCGCGCCACGTCGCAGTCGAAGCCGTTCATCATCATGCTAAAGACGAGTTCCTCGCCCGAAATGGTCTTTGCGTAGCCCGACAGAGTCGAGACGCCCGTCAGCGTCCCCGTCTTGGCTTGTATACGCCCTTCGGCCACAGTCCCGAGCATCCTGTGCCGCAGAGTCCCGCTCCGACCGGCCACCGGCAGTGACGCACGAAACAGCTCACCCCAGCGGCTTTGCAGGCCCATGTAACGGAGCAGCGCCGCAGTGAACGCGGGCGTCAACAGGTCGCCACGCTCCAGCCCCGAGCCGTCCAGCCAGCACAGGCCCTGCATGTGCAGCCCCCGCTCACCCCACGTCTCGGCGCATAGCCGCCGCGCAGATATCTCCGGCCGCCCGGCTGCGGCGGGGAGCGCCCGCTGCAACGCGTCGGCGAGCGCGTTGTCGCTCGGGAGCAGGATGCGCGGCGCCAGTTCGCTGAGGGGAACCGCCGGGAGCTCACAAAGCCCCGGCTTCGGCGTCCACTCCGCGCCCAGCAGTTCCAGCGCCGTTGCCACAATGACCAGCTTCATGTTCGACGCCGGAATCAGGCGGCGGTCAGCGCCCTGCGCATAGATCTCCCGCCCGTCCCCCAGACGCAGGACCTGTGCGCCGACCTCGGCCTCCCGCAGCACCGGGTGTGCGAGCAGTCCGGCGATCTCATTCTGCGTCTGCCTCAGGTCGCCCGCGCGGGCCGCGCCCGCGATCAGCGTTGCAGCAGCGATGAGTATCAGGTGTCGCGATCTCTGGCGCATTCGTGCTCCATCGTCGACCATTGGTCCGTGCAGAGGTGGCGCGGCAACGCCGAGCAGCATTATAGCAGTCGTGGGGGGTCTGACGGAAGTAGCCCGACCGGCGTCAGCCGGGCGGATCGGCACTGTCGTCGCGGCGCACTTCTTCCGGTAGCTCCGGCCTGCCGCCGGTTACCTCGGGTTTCGACAGGCGCCTCGCGACAAAAGCCTGATCAGTGCTCTCAGTTCGGTCCTGGTAGAAGACGTGGTCATACGCGGCAGCGAAATGTGCCCCGATGAGCAGCACCATCGCGCTGAAGAACGCCCATGTGAGGAACATCACGACCCCCGCCAGTCCTCCGTAGATTGCACTGTTCCTGGCAGAGCGTGCAATCACCATCGTGAACACCGGCGAGACGATCTTCCACGCCACGGCCGTGAAGAGCCCGCCTACGGCAGCCACCTTCGTGGGGACCGGCCGCGCGGGGATGAACTTGAAGAGCAAGAAGAACGCCACGAACGCCAGAGTCGTCTCACTCAATATGCGCACGCCCGGCCGCAGGATGGGCTCGGAACTGGCGTTCACAACCGGCAGATGTGCCAGCCAGGCGTTCAACGTCGGTATCAGCGCGTTCACCAGCAGCGCCGCCAGCAGCAGCGCCCCCGCGACCGCCATCGTGGCCAGCGCGATCAACTTGCGCCTGACGAAGCCCCGCCGGTCTGCGCCGGGCCAGACCTCGTTGAGGCTCAGCTCCAGCGCCTCGAAGAGCCGCAGGCCCGCCCACACCAGCACCACGATGCTCACGATCCCGGCCGTATGTGCGTTCGGGTTCGTCAGCAGCGCGTCTATCTCGCCCATGATCGCCCCGGCCGTCTCCCCCGCCACGTGGTTCACCAGCGAGCGCAGGTCCTCGTAGGCGTGCGAGCCAGGCCCCAGCATCGGCTGCAGCGCCCATACGGCGAGAATCCCCAGCGGGCCCAGGCAGATGAGTGCGTAGAACGCGATCGCGGCGGCCATGATGTTGGCGACGCCGTGGCTCATCTGCTGGTAGGTCAGCCGCAGCGTTCGCCACCAGGGCATCCACAGGTCCCGCAGCTTTGCGCGGACCGTTTCATCCACCGTGCGCTTGCGCATGTATCAGGTCTTCCGCTCACGTCGGAAGTCTCCTGCCGCCTCAGCCCAGCCTGCCGGCAGGATTCCCCCGCGTCGCGGCGGAATAGGGCCTGCAGTCGGTCTTACCTCCGCACGAAAGAGGCGATCGTCATTCTGACTGCAGATAAGGTCAAGCAGGCGGCGAAGGCCATGGGCGCCGATCTCGTCGGCATCGGTACTCCCGATCGGTGGGAGGGCGCGCCCGTGCAGATGGATCCTCGCATGATTATGCCCGAGGCCAAGTCGATCATCGCATTCGGCTTCCGCGTGATGCGCGGATCGCTGCGCGGCATCGAGGAGGGCACATTCTTCAGCAACTACTCCTCGATGGGATACGGAGCGCTCAACTGGCTGTACATCCCACATACCATGATCAATCTGGCGAAATTCATCGAGGATCACGGCTACGAGGCCATCCCGCTCGGGCACCTGTCGCCGTGGCGGGCCATCGACAACCTCGGGAACCTTCGGCCCGGCTACTCGCGGCCGGTCGAGCCGGGAAAGCCCGCTCCCGACGTCATGGTCCACCTGCGCATCGCGGCTTTCCTGTGCGGCCTCGGTGAGATCGGCTGGTCGAAGATGTTTCTGACCCCGCAGTTTGGGCCGCGCCAGCGCCTCGCGGTGATGCTCACGGAGGCGGAGCTCGAGCCGGACGAGATCATGGAGCCCTTCCTGTGCGACCGCTGCATGCTCTGCGCCAGCGAGTGCCCCGGGGGCCTGATCCCCACCGACCGCTCGGTGAAGGTCACGCTCGCCGGTCATGAGGTCGAATGGGCGGACATCGACCACGAGGCCTGCGGCGTGTACTTCCGTGGCGGCGAGATCCTGCCCGAGGGCGAGAAGGGCGACTACATCCCCGATGAGCGCGACGATGTCGGTCCCGGGCCGTGGTCTCCCTTCCCACGCAAGCCGAACACGATCTACGAGCACGGTCAGGCGATCTCCGGGTCCAAGGGCTGCACCCGCGCCTGCATGATCCACCTTGAGGAGCAGGGGAAGCTGCAGAACGCATTCAAAACGCCTTTCCGCCGCAAACCTCTGTGGCGGGTGGACTGGTCGGCTGAGTAAGCGATATCCGCCCACGTTGATGAGCTTTCGACAGGAGACTTCCGGCGCGCCACGAAGCACTGATGTGGCGCGCCGGTCACATTGCGGTCGGACGCAAGACACAATTGTCGTCCGGTTGTCTTAGTATCTGTCGGACGCGTTGGTCATCTTCCGTCCGCGCGGCCTGGGGATCGCGGGCGTTGCCGGGCTCGGCCGCGCGCCGCGCCGATGTGCAGCAAAGGCGGGGTACGGGGTCTCACGGTGCTTTCTCGTAGTCGCCGGGCCTGCCGGCCTGCGCTCATCGCGAGGGAGGTGGCGAGCGGACGCAAGTGACCGACAGGAGGCCGGAGACGCGCCGAACTGTGTTCGCATCCTACAACAGTCCGCAGGAGGGCATCTGATGCGCAGACTGATGGTTGTCGTCGTGGTCGCTCTGCTGTTGCCGTGCATGGCGATGGCGCAGTACGGCATGGACATGGACGACGAGACCAGGCAGCTTCGGGTACGCGCCGGCTGGTTCGACATGGGCGACGCTGATGACGGCTTCGGGGTGGGCGCTGATTACCTCTTCGAGGCATTCGAGCAGGAGTGGATGTTCGGCGTGGAGTGGGGCGACATCGATCCTGAGCCGACAAGCCAGGCTTGCAGCGCCCAGCTTAACGGCGCGCTCCCGGACACCTACTGGGGTGTCACGCTCAACTGGATCGGCCGGACGACGCAAGATGACAGGATGTACGAAGAGGACACCACGCAGTTCTACTACGGAGGCGGCATCGGCTGGTACAGACTGGACGACGGCACGGACGACGACAGCTTCGGCGTGCAGGCGCTCGTCGGAGCCGACTTCGCCGAGGACTGGTTCGCTGACCTGCGCTATGTCTTCGGCACAGACCTGTTCGAGGACGCCGACGTCGATGGAATCCGCGCCACTGTCGGCTATCGTTTCTGAGACCGAACCCGGTGCTTCACCACGTTGGGCGCCCGCCGCGGCCGCGGCGGGCGCCCTCGCGTACAGAAGGCATTCGGAGACGTTCCGCCGAACCTGACCGGGGGGTCTTGTCGGTCGGATTCTACAGCGCGGGCAGCAGGCGGGGAGCAGCGCAGGCCGTCGAAATGAGGAGCGCAGGAGATGTAGTTTGCCGTCGGGTATCAGCTTCCGGGCGAGGATGATGAGCCGAT
>JALGTR010000251.1 GCA_029821265.1 Candidatus Zipacnadia bacterium | reverse complement strand
CGACCCCGAACAAGCCAGCCAGCGCGCCGTTCCTGACCTGGGATACGCTGACCGCGGAGGAGTATGACCCGTTTGGCCTGTGGGTCTCCGTGCAGCGAAAGACGAGTCTGGCGGCGGACTCCCGCACGGTCGATCTCGGCTGGGTGGCGCCCGGCGTTCCGCAGGATGCACCGAACACAACGAACGGTCCTGCCGAGATGCAGCCCGGCGACGTGCCGGTGCCCGCTGACGTGTCGAACCGGGCAGAGCTGCCCGTGCGCAACGAGGGGAACATCGCCGCACAGGCGCAGATGCGCGCAAGCAACCTCTTCCGCACGGACATCGACAGCACTGTTCGTAGCTACGAACGCTGGGCGGCGACGGTTCCGGTAACGGTCGGCACGCTGTTCCGCTATCTGCCCGGCTCACCCGATGACGTGGCGTTCCCGCCCGGCGCGTGGACGCTGTGGACGCAGGAGGCCACCGGGGCAGCGGGCGAGACAGGGACGGCGCTGCTGCAGGGCGGGGTGCGCTCGACTGCCGGGGCATACGCCGGCACGATCAAGCCCGTTCCATTGGGGCAGCCTGCCGGCAACTACGCCAACGAGGTCCTGTTGTTCGTGGATATCGACAGCGACGGTGTACTGGACTTTTACGACGCGATGCTGGGTGTGACAGACACGGGCGTGGAACCGTTCGATCCTGATGTCGACCAGCCATTCGAGCCCGTGGCCTCGTTCGCAACGCGCATGCGCGTGGTTGAATCGCGGCTGCCGCAGAGTGATTTCTACTCGAAGGACGTCGAGCCGGCGATGCTCTACGACGAATCGCGCAACAACCTGCAGGTGCTGTGGGCCGGCCAGCGGACGACAGTGAGCGCTCCGGGCGCGCCGGCGCCGGCGGGTCTTTCGGCGGCCGATGAGCCGCTACCGACCGACCCGTTCAACATCCTCTACGCGAATGCAGACGCGAACCTCTTCGCCGGCGACCCCCTCTACCGCGGCTGGCTCTGGGTCGAGGACGGGGATGAGCCGGAGGCGGCTCAGGCGCTCAGCGCCAGCACGGGGGAGGAGAGCAACAGCTCGCCCTGCGCGTGGATCGATCCGTCAACGAACGACCGCTGGGCGATGTGGCATCGCGCGCTTGCGACGAACGCCGGCGTTAGCTCGCAGCTTCGCTTCGACAGCTCAAGCGACGTGACGTGGAATGGCTCGGCAGCGACCGAGTTCCTTTTCGGCACCGGCGGCGCGCATCGCGGCCTGACCGGCTTCGTGCGCCAGGGAAGCACCAACCGACACTGGATCTTCTGGCACGCCGGCCAGCAGCAGCGGGAGCACCTGCGCTACCGGTGGGAGTTCGAGCCGGGCTCAGGCACCGTGCCTGAGGACGACATCCTTCATGTAAGCAACGCTGCGGGCGCCGGCCCCTACGACTTCTTCGAAGTCACGATCGGTGGCGAGCAGGTCCGCTTCCGCAAGCCAGCGATGAACCCATTCACCTACGTGAAGCAGCCGAGCGTGTTCGACTCGATCGTTGGGCCGGCCGGCGCCGAGGAGTACGAGGTGGACGTCTTCTTCACTGGACACCTGCGGGCGCTCGGCAACTCCGACATCTGCTGGACACGCTTCAACTTCGGCCCGGTCGCCGACGTCGATGCCGGGAACCTCGCAAACACGGCCGCCGACAACTACGGGAAGATCCCCTTCCCACGCAACGTCAACTCCGCGTTGCCGTTCGGCGCCACCCCGCCGCCGGTGGACGCCCGCCGCATGCCTGCGATCTACGATCAGGACGGCGATGTCCGTGGCTATCCTGGCGAGCAGCTCGAGCCCAGTCCCCGGCGGCAGTCGTTCCAGTCGCGCGACATCGACTGGCTCGTGACCGCAGAGATCGAGGATCCGGCGGCGCCTGACGAGCCCTTCAACTTCGCAACGAAGCCCGACTGGACAAACTGGCAGACGGAGGCGAAGGGTCTCGAGGAGTACTTCGATCCGAAGTTCTACGTCGGCGTGGTCACGAGGGACCCTGCGACCGGTAACCTGGTAGAAACGCTTTACGCGGTGAGCTGGACTGAGGGGCTCTACGATCGCGCCAGCGGCCTCTACACGGTCACGCCGGTGCTCCAGGAGATATCCGCCAGCGGGGTCTTTGATCTCCCTCTGAACCCCGGGCATCCGGACGCGGCACATCTCAACGAGCTGATCGCCCCGAGCGCCCGACGCCAGGCGGAGGATGAGGGCGCGTTCGCCGGAGGCCCCGGGGACTACAGCGCGTTCATGTGGCCGTCCGTTACGCTTCAGATCAGCCCCGCATCGGGCACGCTGAAGTGGTCATCGCCGCTGTTCAACCCGGATAACCCCGGCGATCCGCTGGCCGTGTTCACCTCCACGAACACGCCGGAGATCGTCGATGTGGTCATGTATGGCAGCTACACGCCGTTCGTGCGGCGAGTTACCACCGATGAGGCCGATGACGACTCGCCGTCGGCGTTCTTCAATATGGGTGGCAGCCAGCGCCTGACGGTGTTCTGGCGCCGCAACTACGGCAGTGCCGAGACGCCGCACTTCGGGCGGCCGGTGTTCATGCACCGGTCCTTCACGCGGGCGTTGCAGCTCGGACGCGTCGCGGCGCCCGGCGATATCACCGAGGTCTACGATCTCACGACGGGCGAGGCGCTCAGCTCGCCCGGCCAGTGGGAGATGGTCTCAGAGCCCAACGGCATCATTCGGATCAACTTCGAGACGTCGGCGGCCGCCGAGCGCGTGGGACACCGCATCCGCGTCACCTATAACACCGGGGCGCCCGATGACCCGCAGGTTGAACAGCATCGGGTGATCGGCTGGAGTCTCGAGGAGACGATCCCGATCAACACAGTCATCGCGGGCGGGCCAATTCGCGCCTTCCCGGAGGTCTACGACGTGCCGGGGACGAATGCTCAGGCCGTCCGCTACTGGCTGCTGTGGTCGAGCAATCGTGGCGTGTATGACCTGCGGGAGCCGGATCAGAACGGGCAGCAGGTGCGACAGTCCTCGGACGTCTACCTGGCCGTCGTGGCGCCCGAGCACGCGGGCCTGATTGCGGAAATCGATCCGCCACAGGTCGGACGTTAATGAAGGATGCGGCGCACCGCGCGCCGAATATGCGGGTGTCGCTCAGAGGCGGGCCTGGCAGAAAAGTTTAAGTCGACCTCGAAGGAGACGGGTGGGGGCGCGTGGAAATGCCCGTGCGTGGTAGACTTGACATGGCCTGCCTGATGTAATACAGTAACCGAGAATTTGGCTGCCCCCGGTGGCTGAGTATCGGGATTTGAGCTGCTTCATGGCAGGAGGCGCGCTACATGGCTAAGGGCGCGACACACGTCCTGGGCCTGGACATCGGAACAACATTCATCAAGGCAGCGGAGATACAACTGCGGGGAGACGAGTTCCGAGTCGTCAGTCGCCCTGCGGTCATCCCCACGCCTGAGGGCGCTGTCCGTGGGGGCGTCGTTGTGGACGCGCCAGCGGTGGCCGATGCCCTCAGCGAGATTCGCGTCCGATACGGTGCGAAGGTCCGCAAGACCATCGCCTCGGTCGGTGGCGATTCCTCGGTCGCTGTCCGGATTACTGAAGTTCCGCGAATGTCCGGCAAAGAGCTTGACGAGGCCATCCAGTGGGAGCTGGACGAGCAGACGCCCTTCCCTGTCGATGAGGTCATCTACGACTACGCCCCCATCGAGCGTCCGGACGCCGATCCGGAGGCCACCGAGATGGAGGTGCTGCTGGCCGTCGCCCAGGAGGACCTGGTGCAGGCTCACGTTGAGGCCCTGCGCGGCGCGAAGCTCCAGCCCTTCGCCATCGACATCGAGCCGCTCGCGATCGGCAGAGCCCTCGTCGATGCCGCCGGCGACGAGTTCGCCGACCAGACCGTCGTCAACGTCCACATCGGCGCGACCAACACCCTCATCCTTGTCTTCCGCCAAAAGCTGCTCAGCTTCGTCCGCGTCATACCCTCTGCTGGCGAGAATCTTACGCAGGCTCTCGCGCAGAACCTCATGGTTGACCAGCAGCAGGCGGAGATGATCAAGTTAGAGCTTGGAAACCTGCACGAAGCAGGCTTCGTTGAAGCCGAGTCTGCGGACGAATTTGCCGGTGCCGGCATGTTCGAGGAGGAGGACGAAGACGAGTTCGCCTCCGACTCGGTGTTCGAGCTGTCGAGTGCGGACGAGGAGTCCGCGACCGTCGAACCTCTTGACGACCGCGCCACCCACCTTGAAGAGGACATCGGCGAGATCGGGGAGCCACCTGCGGAGGAAGAGGCTCCGCAGCGAGCTCCTGCCGAAGACATGGACCCTGACCTCCTCGAGGCGCGAGAGCAAGTGGCGGAGATCCTCACCGATCCCGTCCTTGACATCGCCACGGAGGTGCGCCGTTCGCTCGAGTTCTACCGTCGACAGCACCGCAACGAGCCGATCGACCGCATCATGATAAGCGGCGGGACGGCGAATCTCGAGGGCATCGTAGATCTCATGCGCGATGAGACCGGGGTGGCAACGGAGATCGCCGACCCGTTCAGGAACCTGTCAGTCGAGGGAGACATTCCGCCGCAGTATCTGCGGGACATAGCGCCATCCATGGTCATAGCGGTGGGCCTCGCGCTCCGCGATATGGTGGCCGAGTAACGTGCCTGAGCGTAAGGCGCCGTCGAGGCATGATCTGAGGGATGTCATGTGCTGAGAATTGACCTTCTGCCCGGTGACATAAGGCGCGCTCAGGTCAATAAGATCTGGACCGTCGTCTTCGTCATAGCCCTGCTGGCGATCCTCGCGGCGGGCGCCCTGGCGGTGCGGAACGTGCAGAGCCAGATCGCCTCGACCAAGGAGGCGCTGGATGCCGCCACTGCAGAGGCGAATGCGGTCAACGCGACGAAGGCCGAGATCAGCGAGGTCGAGAGCAGACTTGCGCCTATCCAGGCAAAGATCGATTTCATCCGGGACGCCGATCAGTCGGGTGCGCAATTCTGGGAGCGCTTCCACTCGATCAACGCCTACATCTACGAGGCCGTTCAGATTACTGACTTCCATATCTCGCCGCCGTCAAGCGTGAGCTTTAACGCCATCGTCAGCGACACAACGGAGGCGGCTCGCTTCGTCCTCAATCTGATCCGCTGTCCGGAGCTGTCGAATATCAGCTTCTCCGGGCTGCCCGCGGGTGTGGCGATCGAGGGCGAGAGTGGAGCCGGCGGGTTCACCCCGATGGGTGGCGGAGGAATGGCTGGCGAGGCCATGATGATGGAGATGGAACCCGGGATGATGGAGCCGGGGATGGAACCCGGAATGGGGCCCGGCGGCATGGGC
>JALGTR010000250.1 GCA_029821265.1 Candidatus Zipacnadia bacterium | reverse complement strand
CCGTGAGCATCGGCCTGGAGAGCCCCCTCGAGGTTGAGCTGACAGTCGGAGAGGACTTCGAGGCGGCGCGCGCGGCCGGCGGCGAGCCCGAGGCCACGCTGCACCTGGAGATGCCGGGCGTCAACAGGCCCGAGCAGGTGCAGGTGAGCCTCAACGGCCAGACTCTCAGCGGCGGCGTCGTCGCTGACGGGTGGCTGGATATTCCCGTGTCGCCTAACCTGATCGAACGGGGCGCGAACACGGTTCGCGTCGCGATCGATCCTGACCAGCGGTTTGGTGACGATGAGTGGACGGTCTCGTGGGAGGGCGGTGAGACGCCCGGATCGCCGTGGTATCGCGATCCCGGCTCAGCGCGCACAGAAGAGGTCCTCGCCGAGGGAGGGCTGCTGATCGCCGATCGTGGCGAGGAGTCGGGCGACTACCACTACTATCGCTTCGACTGGGGGGCCTCTCCGGGCGACCCGTTCGTTGTGGAGGCGGAGGTGCAGGTTGTGTCCGGCTCGAGCTTCGTGATCGTCAGCAACGGCGAGGGTCATGAGCGGCTGGGGCTGTGGCCGGACCGCATCGAGCTGTGGTCCGACGAGAATCTGCGTTACGAGATGGACACGACGGACGGCTTCCACACCTATCGCATTGAGGTCGAGGGTGAGGACCTGCGCGTGTACGTGGACGGCGAACTGCGGATCGATGCCCCCGGGAGCTACGAGGGTGGCGGGAATTACCCGAATCAGGTGGCCTTTGGTGCGGCGAACAGCGCAATGGTCGGCGAGGCCTGGTGGCGAGCCGTACGCGCTCGAACAACCGGCATAGGCTGCCGCGATATGGTCCTGAGCGTCACGTATCAGTAGCGACGCTCGCGAGCCGTCTCCCGATGTCGTCGGAGGGCCGATCAGATGATCGGCCCTCCGTCACCTCAGCACCAGCCGCTGCTGCCGGCGTCTGTGTCGTTGCCGTTACTCGCCTTTGCCCCATCGCCACTGCCGAATCTCCGGTGGATCCTCGCCGTGCTCGATGATGTACTCCTTGTGGTCGATGAGTCGGTCGCGCATCTCCTGGCGGACGTGCGCCGCGCGGTAGCCGAGGCCGGGCACGCGGTCGATCACGTCCATGACGAGGTCGTATCGGTCGATATCGTTGCGCACCGCCATGTCGAAGGGCGTGGTGGTCGTGCCCTCCTCCTTGTACCCGCGTACGTGCAGGTTGTCGTGGTTCGTGCGGCGGTAGGTCAGGCGGTGCAGCAGCCAGGGGTAGCCGTGGAAGTTGAAGATGATCGGCTTATCCTCGGTGAAGATCGTGTCGAACTCGTAATCGGTCAGCCCGTGGGGATGCTCTTCCTGGGGCTGCAGGCTCATGAGATTGACCACGTTCACCGTGCGGATCTTCAGGTCGGGCAGCAGCTCGCGCATGATCTCGACGGCGGCGAGCGTCTCGATGGTCGGCACATCCCCTGCACAGGCCATCACGACGTCCGGCTCGCCGTCCTGGTCGTTGCTGGCCCACTCCCAGATCCCCACCCCCGCGGTGCAGTGCTTGATCGCCGAGTCCATGTCCAGCCACTGCGGCTGCATCTGCTTGCCGGCGACGATGACGTTGATGTAGTCGCGGCTCCGCAGACAGTGGTCGGCCACCGAGAGCAGGCAGTTGGCGTCCGGCGGCAGGTACACGCGGATCACGTCCGCCTTCTTGTTGACGACGAGATCGAGGAACCCTGGATCCTGGTGGCTGAAGCCGTTGTGGTCCTGCCGCCACACGTGCGAGGTCAGCAGGTAGTTGAGGGAGGCGATCGGTCGGCGCCACGAGACTTCATCGGCCACCTTCAGCCACTTCGCGTGCTGGTTGAACATCGAGTCCACGATATGGATGAAAGCCTCGTAGCACGAGAACAGCCCGTGGCGGCCGGTCAGCAGGTAGCCCTCCAACCAGCCCTGGCAGGTGTGCTCACTGAGGATCTCCATCACCCGTCCGTCGTGCGCAAGGTTCGTGTCCTCGGGCACGGTATCTGCCATCCACTGCCGATCCGTCTCCTCGAAGACCGCATCGAGCCGGTTCGAGGAGGTCTCATCGGGGCCGAACAGCCGGAAGTTGCGCCGCTCGGCGTTCTCCGCCATGACATCTCGCAGCAGGCGTCCCAGCACGCGCGTCGCCTCGGCGTCAACACTGCCGGGGGATGGCACATCGACCGCGTACTCGCGGAAGTCCGGCATGTGCAGGTCCTTGAGCAGCAGACCGCCATTGGCGTGCGGATTCGCGCTCATCCGGCGCTCTCCCTCAGGCGCCAGCTCCCGGATCTCGGGCATCGGCGCACCGCTCTCGTCGAACAGCTCCTCAGGACGGTAGCTCTTCATCCACTCTTCCAGCAGCGTGATGTACTGCGGGTTGTCCCGAACGTGCTTCATCGGCACCTGGTGTGAGCGCCAGTGGCCCTCCGTCTTCTGGCCGTCCACCTCGTCCGGGCAGGTCCAGCCCTTCGGCGTGCGCAGCACCAGCATCGGCCACAGGGGTCGCTCGTCCACGCCCTCTTCGCGCGCCCTGCGTTGGATCTCATGGATCTCGTCGATGATCTCATCCAGCGCCGCCGCCATATCCTGGTGAACCTGCTCCGGATCGTCGCCCTCGACCCACCAGACACGGTGGCCGTAGCCGGCCATCAGGCTCTCAAGCTCCTCGTCGGGGATCCGGTCGAGCACCGTCGGGTTCGCGATCTTGTAGCCATTCAGGTGCAGGATCGGCAGCACCGCGCCGTCCGTCTGCGGGTTCAGAAACTTGTTGGAGTGCCAGGCGGTCGCGAGCGGACCGGTCTCCGCCTCTCCATCTCCGATCACACATGCGACGATCAGGTCCGGGTTATCGAAGGCCGCGCCGTAGGCGTGTGAAAGCGAGTAGCCAAGCTCACCACCCTCATGGATCGATCCAGGGGTCTCGGGCGCCGCGTGGCTGGGGATCCCATACGGGAAGGAGAACTGAGTGAAGAGTGCGTCCATCCCCCCTTCATCGAGCGACACGCTCGGGTACAGCTCGCTGTAGGTGCCCTCGAGCCACGTGTTCGCGACGATTCCCGGCGCGCCGTGCCCCGGGCCAGTGATGTAGATCACGTTGAGGTCGCGCGCCTTTATCACGCGGTTGAGGTGCACGTAGATGAGGTTGAGCCCCGGCACTGTCCCCCAGTGTCCCAGAAGCCGTGGCTTCACATGCTCGGCCGTCAGGGGCTCCCTCAGCAGCGGGTTGTCCATCAGGTAGATCTGCCCGACCGACAGGTAGTTCGCCGCGCGCCACCACCGGTCTATCAGTCTCAGCTCATCAGCGGTCAGTGGGCCGTCACTGTGCATCCGATTGCTCCTCCTCAAAGACTGGTAACCACGATTGCGGATCATGACCACGCGACGAGCCGCGTCTTATGCCTACGCCGGCCGCCGCCCTCCTGCGGCTCGCACGTTGTTCGCCGACGGCTGTTGGGCCGTAATGGTCGGCAGCTTGCTCGGCGTGTGTCCCGGATGGGTGCGGCCGGATGATCTGGCAGCGGCACGCCAGAATCCCGCATTCACTTCGCCACGTATCCGAACCGTACGTCATCGATCCAGAGCACCTGGTCGGGCTCACCGCCGGCGGCGAAGCGGATCTCAACCACCGTGTAGCCCGGCTCCACCTCAAGCCTAGTGCGGTACTCGCGCCAGTCGTCGCCGGGCTCGACCTCGATCTCGGCTAACGTGCCGCGCTGTCCGCTGACAGCAACCGAAGCCTCCGTGGCGTTACCGCGGGCCGCGAAGCTCAGCACATAGGTCCCGCCGGTCTGCAGGCGCATCGGCTGGCTGCGCAGCGTCATCGGGATCTCGGGGCGAACGAACTTGACGCAGCTTTCGCCCTCGGTCGCGTCCTCCTGCGTCCAGTGTGGCCAGGTCATCCCCATCTCGCGCGGGTGCGAGATGGTCCAGGTGCGCGGCGGGAAATTGCGGCTGCCTTCCTCGAAGCCGCCGTTGCGCAGCACATTTACCACCTCGCCCCGGTAGCTTTTCCGAAGCGTTGCGCTGACATCGGGCGTCCGATCTGGGCGATAGCGTACGAAGATCTCAGCGCCCTCGCGCCAGTGCGCCTCAATTCTGCCTCTGCCGCGGACGCTGCGCATGATGTCCCAGCGATCCTGCACGAGGATCTCCGCGTCATCGTCCGATGCGGCGAACGCATAGTCGCCTGCCTCGCGCGGGTCGAAGCGTCCGAAGGCGACGATCTCTCCGTTGTCGGCGACGGCAGTCTCAAGCTCGAGCGAGTACGTGCCGTTGCTGTCGGTGACCGCGAGTGCGAGGGGTGGGGGAGGTTCCGTGAGGTCGCGCGCGGGATCGACCCAGAGGACGGTTTCGACGCCCGATAGCGCGATCTCGGCGCAGCCCGCGCGCCAGTCATACGCATGCGCGACCGCCTGATCGGGCGCGTCGGGCGGCGCAGCCATCACCAGCGAGGGGCGGCTGGAGAGCGCGACGCGGATGGTCGTGTGTGCGTGCGGCTTTACGTGCACAAGTGCCCGTCCGGCGGGCGACTGCATCTGCCCCGCGGCGTCGCACGGCGCATCGGCGCTGAAGATCGGCCGACCGTCCATCGCCAGGTGCGTCCCATCGTGCAGCAGCCAGCGGACGACCTCGCCGTCGGCGTCGCGGGCAATCGTGGCCACGCGAGCGTCGGTTTCGATGCCGCCGATCGTAACCATCTCGCCGGCCGAGTCACGGTCGCGGAGGATCACGGCCTCCGAGAGGCCGCGCGCCCTGTATGCCAGCGCCAGCGGGTCGGAGTCAGAGAGGAGCCGGAGGTCCTCGACGGTCGGGCCGGCGGCATCTTCGTACGCGTCCATGACGGTCAGAATCCGCTCCGATTCCCCCTTACCGGTGGTCACCCGAATGTGATAGGGCTGGGGGAATGCCTCGGTGTATCGGCAGAAACGCCTCGTGAGCATCGGGTAGGGGCGTTCGTTGCTCTGCGTGTAGGTGAGGTCGTCGGGGGCGAGGTGGGTGACGCGGACTCGCTGGTCACCCTGGCTTACGATCATCTCGCGAGCCTGCTCGTCGATCTGCGCCTCCTCGACCGTATTCAGGAGCCACGAGTACGTGGACGGCTCGGGGGCTTCAAGCTCGTCGTAGACCACGAAGACGTCCGGGCGGATCATCAGCACGATCCGGTCGAAGCGGCTAAGGGCCTCGGGATAGGCCTCGGCGGCGTCGCCGAGGAAGAGGCAGTAGTCGGCGGTATTGAGGAATGTCGCGACGCGCCCCTTCGAGTTGATGCTCTTGGGCTGGCCCTCGCCGTTGACGAGGATGGAGTTGTGCGCATTTGTGGTTA
>JALGTR010000249.1 GCA_029821265.1 Candidatus Zipacnadia bacterium | reverse complement strand
ACCCGCATCAGGCCGGAGATCCTCGAACGTATTCGCGTGGCGCGGCTGTTCATGATCTCCAGTATCTGGCCCGAACAGGGCTCACCGGGCTCCTGGGCCTTCGCATTCGGTCGCGGCTTCGGCGACGACTGCACCGTCTACTTCGACGGCTCGCCCGTGCCATCGGACTACCTCGACATGAACTTCGAGTTCTTCCCGAATTCCATGGCCTTCCAGGTCCCTGCAGGCGCTGCGCGCGCCCAGGAGCATGACGTCTTCGTCCGCAATGGCCACGGAAATGACACCAGTGTGGTGAAGTACGAGATCGTCGCCCCGCGTCGATACCGTGGCTACCATGGCTGGAAGTTCTCCAACTTCTCACGCGCCAGCATCGACTGGAAGCTCTACGCTGACTACTTCGGCCGGCTCAACGTTGAGTACCCCAACGGCACCCATCGGCCCGCGGCCCAGCAGTGGTTCGATGACGCCTACACCAGGGCTGGCGCGGGCGGCAACTGCTACGGAATGAGCGTCTCCAGCCTGCGAGTGCGCAACCATGAGTTCGACCACATGTTCCACGCCGCGTTCTTCCAGAACCCCGCCACGGCCCGGTCGCACGTGTGGTTCTACGACTGGAACGACACGACGCGTGAGACGGTCCAGCAGCAGCAGGGCGCGTGGTACACGCAGGAGGTGCTCGACACCCACGGAGCCCTCTGGAACAGCCAGGACGCGCGCGATGTCTTCACCCGTTGCGAGCAGCTTACCGGCCAGGTCGTCAACCGTCCGGTGCTCATCGTCTGGGGCAACGGCTGGGGCCATGCGATCGTGCCCTATGACACCGAAGTCGATGGCAACACGCGGCGCATGCTCACCTACGACAACAACCGCCCATACCGCGAGGCCGAGACCGACGACCCGGACCCGAGCGTCGCGACGGTGAACTGGAACGCAAACACATTCAACTTCAGTGGCGGCACGGAGGGCGTGCTGATGTCCTACGAGGAGTGCACGCCGCCGAACCCGCATCTTCCCGGCGCGGAGTACGGCGGACCGGGCTCGGACTCGGCCATCGCCGTCTTCTCACCCAACACCAACGTGCAGCAGATCACCGACGAGGACGGGCGTCGCTTCTTCAACCCTGACGGCAGCGTGAACATGGACCCGGCGACGCGCATTCCCGGCGCCGTGCCCCTCTACCCCCTCGTGCAGCGTCCGCCGCTGGTCATCCGCCAGCAGCCGCGCCTGCAGCTGCAGCTTCAGGCGCCGCCGCTGCGCGCTCCGGACGACGCGCCGGTGATGTTCCTGTTCGACGAGCCGCAGGGCAAGTCCCTGACATTCCAGATCGCCGGCGATGGCGTCAAGGAAGCAACCTTCTACCAGCGCGGGCGGATCTTCGAGGTCCAGGCGGCGGGGATCGGGCAGCTGCAGCTCAACGAGATCCATCAGCGCCCGTCCATCCAGATCCCCAACCCGGCCCAGCTTCAGCCTCAGTCGGCGATCCTCATGCGCTCCCTGACGACCGGTGACCGACTGTTCGAGCTGACCGGCTTCCAGAACCTCGGCGCACAGCCGCTGCGGCTGATCCCCCAGGCCGATGGCAGCTCACTCGACGTTCAGGGCGCGCCCAACCTCCAGTTCAACCTGCAGCTCCTCGGACCTGTGGGTCAGGGGATGCAGGGCGCGAGCTTCGGCAACATCGCGCTGCAGGCCGGCGGCGCCTCGCGCCTCGCGCCGACGAACTGGAACGCACTACAGACCACACAGCTCAATCTGCGGCTGATCAACCTGCAGAACAACCAGATCCTCCAGCAGCGCAACCTCCCGCCGATCCGGTAGCGCGGGCGGCTGAGAAACGTACGGCAACGGGGACGCCTGAAGGCGTCCCCGTTGCCGTACGCCAGAGGACCTGCCGCTGGACAGCCCGACCAGCGCGCACAGGAGTCGGAGGTCGGCATGCCTGCGGCGTCGAACCCCGCGCCGTGACCTGCACCGAAGATCACAGGCCGGTCCGGAGGCCACTCGATGGCGACAATGAAGCTGCAGGTGAGGTACCAGCGACACTCGGTCGATGAGGGTGTGGAGTACGTTGAGAGAAACTTCGAGCGCGCCTTCGCCGACTGGGAGATGGACCCCGCGCAGGCCGCGCTGGTAATGGTGGACTGCTGGGACCGCCATCCGATCGTCAGCCATCAGCAGCGCGCCGAGGAGATCTGCTCAACGCGAATCGCACCGCTGGCCGAGGCTTGCCGACGGGCTGGTGTTGCGGTCGTCCACGCGCCCTCCCCCGGCCAGGCCAAGCTCTACCCACAGTGGACGAAGTTCGCCTGCGACCGCGAGCTGTTCGGCGCCGACGCAATGGAGCCCGACTGGCCCCCGTCGGAGTTCTGCAAGAGAGAGGGGCGCTACGCCCAGTTTCGTAGGCGGGACGAGCCGCGCCTGCAGGCATGGATCGACGCGGAGCTGCAGGACCGCAAGATTGTCGAGTGCCTGAAGCCCGCCCCGGATGACTTCGTGGTTGCCACCGGCGACCAGCTCCATCGCCTCTGCCGGCATGAGGGTATCGTCCACCTCTTCTACGCAGGCTTCGCAGCAAACATGTGCGTCCCCGGCCGCGACTACGGCATGCGCGCCTTCAGCCGCCGCGGATACAACGTGATCCTCGTGCGCGATTGCACCACCGCGATCGAGGCCAGCCACACAGCCGCGGAGGGACTGCTTACCGAGGCCGCCATTCTTGAGGTCGAGATGACGCTGGGGTTCTCGGTCACGTCCGAGGACCTGATCGCAGCCTGCACCGCGGCGACATAGCGCAGGATTCCGCGTCCCGGCGGCAAAGCGAGCGTTAGACGGGCATCGCGTGAGCGAGCAGTCGCTGGGCATGGACTTCGTCGGATGGCTCGCCTGAGGCACCGGACTCGTGGGCATCGCCGTGCTCGCGTGGGCCGTGCTCGTCGGAGTGGTTGAGCTTACTCGCCTCGAGGTCCACCGTGTTCGCGGTCGCGAGGCGACCGAGGAGCGACACATGGTGCGGCAGGATCTCGAGTACTACATCCTGCTCGGCCTACAGTTCCTGATCGCGGTCGAGATCATGCGCACCATCCGCAACCCGACCCTCGAGGAGCCTGGCATTCTCGGCGCCATCGTCGCCATCCGCACGATTGTCAGCTTCCACCTGCCCCACGAGATGCGCAGAAAGCGGCCGGCTGCAGAGGTCCAACGGCACCAGGGCGTCCGGCGACTGATCCTCAGGGCTCCAGCGCAACACGCAGGACGCCTGGCTGATCCTCGATGTGCCTGAGCGCTTCGTCGATCTGATCCAGCGGGTACGCCGCCTCCACGACGCGCCCGAACGCAAAACGATCTCTCGCACGCACCAGCAGGTCGAGCGCGTCCTGAAGATCGCGCGGCGTGTAGTTGTGCTGGCCGAACACCCGAAGCATCCCGGTCGTCACCGCATGCAGATCGAGGGCCACATCCGCGCCCGGATAGACCGTCCCCGCGAGGATGTACGTTCCCCCGGTCCGTAACGCTTCGATCGCGAGCGGCACGACATCCGGCACGCCACAGGCCTCGATCGCAACGTCGAAGCCCCGACCGCCTGGCGTGATCTTGCGCAACTCGCTGCCGTCCCTGACCTCCTGGGGCTCCGCGGTGTGCGTTGCCCCGAACCAGCCGGCCCTGGCGAGTCGCTCCCGCTGCGGATCGACCATCACGACAGTGGCCGCGCGGCGATCGGCGCAGAACGCCGCCGCGCACAATCCGACCAGTCCTGCGCCATGGATCAGCACGCTCTGGCCGGGCAGCACCTCCGCGGTCCGTATCGCCGCCGCCATTGTGGCCAGCGAGCAGTTTGCGAAGACTGTGATCGGATCCGGCACCTCCTCCGGGACGCGGTACACCGCCGTCCCGGGAACGAGGTAGCAGTACTCCGCGAATCCCCCACTTAGCGGTGTATCTGTGTCTAACTCTGTATGGCCATACTTAAACAGACTTACACACTTCTGGGGGATACCTCGCGCGCAGTAGAAGCATCGGCCGCAGCTCGCCGCGATGCTCCACGTGACCCGATCGCCCACGCTCAGCGGGGCGCCCAAGCAGTCAGCGCTCACGCTCTCGCCCATCGCCGCGACGGTGCCACAGATCTCGTGGCCGAGAACGATCGGCCCGCCCGGGTCGCGCCGGCCGCTGATGGTATGCAGATCCGACCCGCAGATCGCGCTCAGCCGGACCCGCACAAGTATCTCGTCACAGCGCAGCGGGCGGAGCGCGATCTGCTGCAGCTCGAACTCGCGGGTGGCGGGGTCGAAGACGAGGGCACGACAGCTGTCCGGAATGCTCATGGGCGGTCCCCGCGGCCCAGCCGGGTCTCGATGTCATCGATCACCGGCGGGAGGTCTGCGACGGTCGGGACGGTGTAATGCGCGCCTGCCCGCATCAGTTTCAGCCGCGCCTGCTCGCACCGCTGCGCCAGAGCCTCCTGTGGCATCTCCCGCGTCTGTTCCATCGTCAGCCCGACCTCGTTGCCCGACTCCACCACGCCGACGGTCCATGCGCCTGCGTTGAGGCCCTCCTCGATGTCCGGCACCGTGTCGCCGACCTTCACCACCGATTCAGGAGGGTACACCCCGGTCTCGAGCATGTTCACAATCAGCATCCACGGTGCGGGGCGCGCCTCGGGTACATCGGTCGCGCATACGTGCGAATCGGCCTCGAAGCCCTGCTCCTCCACGGCGGGCAGCAGCGCATCGAGAACGTCCTCGAAGTACCCCGTGTTCGTCGCAATGTACGTCCCGCGGGCCCGCAGCCACTCGACCACCTCGAGGACCTCCGGAATGAGATCCGCCCGCTCCAGCGCCGCCTGGATCTGAATGTCGTGCAGCGCCTCAAACAGTCGGTCGCCATCCGCCGCCGTCGGTGGTTCGCCGTGCGCCTCTGCCCATGCCCGTGCGATCTCCGGGTCGCCGAGCAGCGCTGCAATGTGCTCCCGCTTGTCAAGCCCCATCGGTCCGCGCGCCTGCTCCAGGCTGATCTCAACCCCGTGCTGGCGGAGCAGTTCCACGAACGCCAGTGCCGGCGCCTGACACCCGTAGTCAACGATCGTCCCGGCCCAGTCGAACGCCACAAGCCGCACCGGGCCTCGATACTCGCGTCGGTATGCGAAGGGCATAGTCGCCTCCCTCTGCAGTTGCTCTTCGGAACGTCACCGGCCACGCTACGCCACAGCCCCCGACGAGTCAAGGTCCTCAGATCTCGTCCCGGTCGTCCCGCGCCGAGGGGGCCTTGCCGCGCCTCCGTCTGGATTCCGATTCCCGCGGCTTCTCGACCGGCTTTCGGATAGGCGCGCGC
>JALGTR010000248.1 GCA_029821265.1 Candidatus Zipacnadia bacterium | reverse complement strand
TACGGCCTCGAATACACGCTCGGCGAGGGCGTTGACCCGGACATGCAGGTGTACACATACCTAGTCGATGTCCCGCTGCACCAGGCGTTGACGTCAATCCTCGAGCCGAACGGTCTCGTGGCCATCGATCAGGACGGGCGGTATGTCATCCGTGAGAGGGCCGAGCCCCGGGCACGTGAAGAGGAGGACCGCGATCTGATGCCGCAGGTGGCAGGTGGCGTCCGCACTCCGCCTCCGGGCCCGCAGCGCGCTACCGGCAGCTACGTGCCGGGCGCTCAGGCTGCGGACGCTGAGGGCGAGGACGAGGAGCGGACGGAGATCCTCGAGATCATCTGGCCCAAATACCTCGGCGCTGACATGGCGGCGGCGATCTTCGGTGGCGAGGTCATCGAGGCTGGCGGCTACTATGGCGGCAGCAGCGGCGGATATGGCGGAAGCGGCGGATACGGGGGACGTGGCGGCTACGGTAGCAGTGGGTACGGATCGAACCGCGGCGGAAGCTACGGCAGTCGTGGCGGCAGCAGCTTCGGGCGCAGTGGGAGCTATGGCAGCCGCGGCGGCAGCGGGAGCTTTGGCAGCCGCGGCGGATTCGGCGGCGACTTCTAAAAAGATCACTGCGGATCGAGGGCCAGCAGGCGCTGTTCGCCGATGGTCGGATCCGGGGGAACTGGATACAGGACGCAGGCGTCGTCTGTTACGACGATTTAGGGAGGGCCCAATGGTGACGCTCCAGAATCGGGACACGAGGCTCTTGGCTGTGGTGGCCATCGCAGCACTGGCAATACTCATGACCGTCGCAGTAGCGGCGGGAGCCGATGCGGCCCCCGAGCAGGAACGGTTGATCAACATCGAGGTCCGCGACATGGCGGTCGGCGATGTGCTCCGCATGCTCGGGCAGCACGCTGGCGTAAACATCATCGTCGGCAAAGGCGTGACTGGAGACATCCAGTCGCTGACGCTGAGAGACGTCCCCGTCGAGGATGCCCTCCGGCACATATCGGAGGCGAACGGTCTCTTCTGGCGGAAGGACAGGAACGTCTACATCGTTACCTCCGAGCCGCCCACGACCCTGCGCCCGACGGCTGTGCCGGCTGTGCGTCAGGAGCCGGAGGGCGCAGCGGGGCAGCCGCCGGATGACTCTACGGCTGCTTCGGTCCCCCCGCCCCCGCAGCCGACAACCTACGGGACCAATCCGCCGGGGGATGTGTCGCAGCCGAAGATCATCACTGAGATGATACAGCTATCGCACGCAAGTGCGCGAGACATCGCTGCCCTGTTTGGTGGCCACACCGCGGGCAACACGGGGCTGCTGCGATCGTCACGTGGCATGCTGTCGCCGCAGATGGGGTCGAACAACAGCGGGATCGGCGGCATGAGCGCGTACAGCAGCACCGCCCTCGGTGGCAGGCGCCCCGTCGGGCTCGCCCAGTTTGGCGACGACATCGGCGGTGGCGACCTCGGTGGCGGCTTCGGTGGCGGCTTCACCGGCGGTGCGGACACGGGTGGAATCGGGACCGGTACGACAGGTGGGGGCGGTGGTACCATCACGCTTCCGGGTCAGATGGAGGAGCCTGTCGCCATCCTCGCGCACAACGCACTTCTGGTCCGTGGCACGCGTGAAGAGATCGACCAGTTCCGCGAGATGCTACAGCTTCTGGACATGCCTCAGAAGCAGGTAGAGATCGCGACGAAGTGGATCGATGTGTCGACCACCGCTTCCAAGGCGCTGGGTATTGACTGGGCAGTGACCAACGGCGCTCTTGAGATCTTCAACCTCGGGTTCGCACCAGGCGAGGCCGCAAACAATGGAATCCGCTACGGGCGCGGCCGCTGGTTCGCGGAGTTGGCTGTCCTCGAGAACAACTCGCAGGCGATGGTGATCAATGAGCCGCGAGTGACCTGCATGAACGGGCAGCCAGGGATCATCGCCTTCGAGACAGAGATCCCATACTTCGCGGCGACCATTAGCTACAATCAGTTCGGCCAGCGAACCGTCGACTTCACTTCCGAGTTCGTCAACGTGTCGAACGAGCTGTGGGTTGTTCCGCAGATTAACCCGGACGACTCCATCAAGATGCAGCTCTCGCCGCAACTGCAGGACCAGGTCGGGACCGTCGAGGGTCCGAATGGGGAGCGCATCCCGATCGTCACGACGCAGTATGTTGATACGATGGTGCGCGTCAAGAACGGTGAGACCATCGTCCTGGGTGGCGTTATCCGCAGGGACGAGAGCGTCAACCTCCGCAGCACACCACTGCTGTCGGAGATCCCGATCATCGGGAAGCTGTTTGAATCGCGCAGGACCGAGGCAAATGACACCGAGCTGCTGATCTTCGTCACCCCGCAGATCGTCAGGGATGGTGCAGCCGACTACTAAAGATGACCGGCGCGGAAGCGCCGCGAACTGAAGCGAACTCCTGACAAACGGCACAGAGATGTGCCGTTTGTCAGTAAGGGGCATCCGACGTGCGCGCAATACAACTCACGACAGCGGGCGAATCTCACGGGCGGCAGGTAACCGCGGTGCTGACCGGCGTGCCGGCGGGGCTTGAGATCTCGCGAGACGAGATCGACCGGGACCTCGCCCGACGGCAGGTCGGATACGGGCGCGGCGGACGCATGCGAATTGAGCAGGACAGGGCCGAGATCGTCGGAGGGGTCCGTCACGGGCGCAGTTTGGGGTCCCCGATCTGTCTGATCGTCCGCAACCGCGACTGGGAGAACTGGGCCAAGGAGATGGCGGCCGACGCGGTCGGTAACGGCTGGAGCTCGGAGAGGGCCGTCGCTGTGCCGCGCCCGGGACATGCCGATCTGGCCGGTGGCGCAAAGTACGGCCATGCCGATATGCGGAACGTGCTTGAGCGCGCGAGCGCTCGGGAGACAGCCGGCAGGGTGGCTGGCGGTGCGGTGTGCAGGGCCCTGCTGTCTTGCATCGGCGTGCAGATTCGCTCCAGGACAGTGCGGATTGGGGATGTTGTCGATGACTCGGAGATCTGCGGCGGGGACACATGGGAGCGGGTCGAGGCGTCTGACCTGCGATGCGCGGATCCCGAGGCAGCAGACAGAATGCGCGCCGCTATCGACAGGGCCAGGGCAGAGGGGGACAGCCTCGGCGGCGTGATCGAGGTGGTAGCCGAGGGAGTCCCGCCCGGCCTGGGGACGCACGTCGAGTGGCAGCATCGTCTCGATGGAGCGATTGCTCAGGCGATGTTGAGCATTCCCGCAATCAAGGCCGTTGAGATCGGCGATGGGTGGGATGCCGCCGCTCTGCCGGGATCGATGGTCCATGATCCCATCGTTCGTGCCGGGACTGACAGCCCGTGGCCGTTCGCCCGAACCTCAAACCATGCCGGCGGGGTGGAGGGCGGAATGACGAACGGTGAGCGTATTGTCGTGCGCGCGGCGATGAAGCCGATCCCGACACTGACGCGGCCGCTGGCCTCAGTGAACGTCCGCAGCGGCGAGCCAACGGCGGCACACGCTGAGCGTTCGGACACCTGTGCCGTCCCGGCTGCGGGGGTCGTGGGCGAGGCGATGCTCGCGCTGGTCCTGGCGTCTGCTGCAGTCGAGAAGTTCGGCGGCGACCACGTCCAGGACATGCTCGCGGCACGCGATCGTTACATGAGGCGTCTCGCCCTGCCGTGGTCCGAGGGTGGCGCTTTTCCATGCGATTGAGCCCGCCGGCCAGGTGCATTGCGGTCACCGGATTCATGGCCACCGGGAAGACGACGGTGGGGAGGCTGATCGCCGAGAAGCTGGGTCTCGACTTCGTTGACACGGATGAGCTGGTGGAGGCGAACGCCGGACGAACGATCCCCGCGATCTTCGAGGAGGACGGTGAAGCGCATTTTCGAGATCTGGAGAGCGCGGCCCTCCGCCAGGCTCTCGGCAGACGTGGGCGCGTGGTAAGCACGGGCGGTGGGATGCTGCTGCGTGACGAGAACGTGGCGGAGCTTCGTGCGGCGGGCCCGATCGTGTGCCTCACCGCCGCCCCGGAGGAGATCCTTGAACGCGTTGCCGGTGACGAGGGCAGGCCGCTGCTCAACGTTGACGATCCCGCCGGGCGCATAGCGCGGTTACTGAGGGATCGCGCGGAGGCCTACGCCCGTGCCGACTACCACGTAGACACCACGGGTCTGACGCAGGAGCAGGTTGCCGATCGCCTGATCGACGCTCTCGCGGGAGACCCTCGCGCTCGCTGGTTGTGCGGATCGCGGACGAGGGTTCCGGTGCAGGTTGAGGGTGGCGAGTACGACATTCTCGTCGGCTCGGGCGTCATCGACAAGCTTGGCGATGCGTGGCCGGCGCCGGAATGTGGGCGGCGGGCGGCTATCGTCACCACCGACACGATCGGACCGTTGTACGCGGAGCGCGTTGCGGCGGCTCTACGCGATGGGGGCTGGCGGCCGACCGTCGTGGAGGTCCCCGACGGCGAGGCGAGCAAGTCGCTTGAAGTCTTCGGCGAGGTCTGTGACGCCTTCGCCGACGCCGGCCTCGATCGTGGCAGCACGGTCTTTGCGCTTGGCGGTGGGGTCGTGGGGGACCTCGCGGGCTTCGCTGCAGCGACCTACATGCGCGGCATCGACCTCGTCCACGTGCCGACCTCTCTCCTGGCGCAGGTTGACAGCTCCATCGGCGGAAAGACCGCGATCGACATAGGCGCGGGCAAGAACCTGGTGGGGGCGTTTCACCAGCCACGGGCAGTCTTCACCGACATCGATGTGCTGTCGACACTGCCGGATGCCGAGATCCGATCGGGCCTCGGCGAGATCATCAAGCACGCCTGCTGCTTCGACGCGGAGATGTTCGCATTCCTGAGCGAGCGGCCTCACGTGTTTGCCGAGGACGACCGCGCGGCTCGCGAGTACCTGGTGGCGCGAAACTGTCAGATCAAGGCGGAGGTCGTCGCCGCCGATCCGCTTGAGCAGGGCGTCCGAGCGGTGCTGAATTACGGGCACACCGTCGGGCATGCGCTTGAGCGAGGCGCGCGCGAGTGGGGGCTTCGCCACGGTGAGGTCGTGGCCGCGGGAATCGTCGCCGAGAGTCGACTGGCCGTCGAACTTGGCGTCTCAGACGACGAGACCGCGGCACGGCAGGAGCGAGTGATCGCCGCGATGGGACTGCCGACATCGGTCAGCGGCGTCGATGTCGAGAGGGCACGGGAGGCACTGCTTCGCGACAAGAAGATCGTGAATGGGCGCCTGCGCATGCCACTTGTCCCCGAGATCGGGCGCTACGTCATCGTCGAGCGCGTCGACATCGAGACGGTGGCAGATGCAATGCTGACGGTGCTCGACTGACCGTGGCGATCCGGGAGGCGCGAGGAACAGTAGTGGCCGGTGGTGTCGCGGTG